>JAGWZW010000153.1 GCA_018971835.1 Alphaproteobacteria bacterium | reverse complement strand
ATGGCGTCGTGCCGGGCGCGTAGCAGGTGGCCATAGGCCCGCGCGGCCTCGCCCGTGATCCACTGGCTCTCGCCCGAGGCGCTGGCGGTGCGCCCGTCCAGGCTCTGGGCCAGCTTCAATGTGACCAGCGGCCGCGAGGCCGTGACCTTCTTGAAGAAGCCCTCGTTCAGGGCCTCAGCTTCCTTGGCCAACACATTGGTTGTGACGGAAATTCCGGCCGCCCTGAGCGTGGCGAAGCCCTGGCCGCGCACGCGCGGATCGGGGTCTTCCACCGCCGCCACCACCCGCGCCACCCCCGCCTTGACCAGTGCCTCGGCGCAAGGCGGCGTCTGGCCATGATGGGCACAAGGCTCCAGCGTGACATAGGCCGTGGCGCCGCGCGCGGCCTCGCCCGCCTCAGCCAGCGCCATCGTCTCGGCATGGGGGCGGCCGCCGGCCTGCGTCCAGCCCCGGCCGAGGACGCGGCCGTTCTCGGGCGCCACGATCACGCAGCCCACGGCCGGATTGGGCGCCACCTGCCCCAGCCCGCGGGCGGCCAGCGCGAGGGCATGGCGCATGTGGCGGATATCGTCTGGTTGCTCAGTCATGGGCGGTGCCTTTCGGCGGGAGTCTTACGGCCAAGCCACGAAGATTCCAAAAGAAAACCCGGCGACGGAAATCCGGGCCGGGCCTCAACGCTTCTGTGGGGATATAGCCTAGATGGGGACGCCAGCGTCACGGTTCAAGGGAGAGAACGAAAATTTTTCGTGCGGGTTGTCATTCCCGGCGAGTTACGGACCGGCAGGTCCGTGCGAAACCAAGGGAACCCAGGTGGCGATCACCGGGGATAGCAATGGTGCACGCGCGACCACGATCGCCGGCCTTCGCCCTGTCCGCATCGCGCACGATACGGACAGGGCGTGCCGGAGACACGGCCGCCACACCAGTCACCAGATTTCAGCTTAGCAGTTCGGAGCGCATGCACACGCGGCGTGCCGGACACTGCAAACCCGGCACGCCAGGCTGATGGCTCAGCCGCGCTCGCCGCGGTGATGATGATGTTTGGGCTTGGGCTGATTCATCTGGTCAACCTGCTGTTTCAGGTTGTTCAGATCCGACTGTACCTGCTGCACGCTCTGCTGCGCAGAATTCGCGCTCGTCTGAGCCTGCTGCGCCGTTTGTTGGGCCTGTTGCGCCGTCGTCAGCGCCTGATCCGCTGTCGATTGCGCTTTCTGAACATCGTCCGTAGACGCACAAGCGCTCACGGCAAGCGCGGTGCCAACGACAATCAGAATACCAGCTCTGCGGAAAATATTTTGCATCTTAATTCCTCCTCGTGCTTTACTTCTAGCGGTTGCCAACCACCGGCGTCTTACCAAAGCAAGCAATCAAATTTTAAGTGGCAGACCCTGCTTTGGAAAGGGAACGAGCGGTGACATATTTGGGCTATCGAGCCGGATACCGGTCATACGGCGGCGGTGCTTTCGCTGCCGGCCAAACGGCTAAGCGCAGCATCTCAAAGGAAGAAACCGTGAGCGTCGCGCTGCGGCGGCATTTGTGGCCGCTTGTGATGTTTTTCGGACTGGCGCTTTGCAGCGCAGGCTGCAGCACCTTGGGGCTAGGCGAAGGCGACGATTCCGGCGCTTCCAGCGCCGCCATATCGGCAACCCAGGCAGCCATCGAAAAGACGCTGGTTGCACAAGAGTCGAGCGACGCGCGGTCCTTGCGTGGCAAGCTCCTGCACGATGAAGTGATGGAGTTTTACGCCACGCGCCATTTCACGCCGGCCTGGACGCAAAGCGAAGCGGCGGACCGGCGCGCCGCCCGCGTGATCCAGACGCTTGAACATGCCGGCCAGCAAGGGTTGCGCAGCGCGGATTATCCGACCGGTGGCGCCGCTTCGGACGAGCCGCCGGCCGGCCGCGACGCCGCGACCTATGACATCACAATCACCAAATCGCTGCTCAGATACGCGCACGACGTTCGTGACGGCCGTGTCGCGCCGGATGCCGTGTACAAGGACGTCGAATTGCCGCCGCACCAGTTCGATGCCGCATCGGCGCTCGGCTCGGCGTTGCAGCAGCAGGACATCGATGCGTTTCTGGCCGCACTGCCGCCGCCGGAGCCCGCCTATCGCGGACTGGTGGACGCCCTCGCGCGCTATCGCGCCATCGAAGCGCATGGCGGGTGGCGCCGACTGTCCGCCAAGACGGCCGCCATGCGGGCCAGGCTCGCCGAACGGCTGTCGCTCGAAGATGCCACGCTGGTCCGGCATGCCCATCCCACGGCGGCCGAGGTCAAGCAGGCGCTGATGCGGTTTCAGCTCCGAAACGGACTGGACGCGGATGGCAAGGTCGGCGCGGCCACGCTCATGGCCCTCAACGTCCCTGTATTCTATCGTATCAAGGAAATCATCGCGAACATGGAGCGCTGGCGCTGGATGCCGCGCGCGCTTGAAGCCCGCTACATCCGCGTCAACGTTCCCGGTCAGAGCGTCGATTTCGTGCAAGACGGCAAGGTGCTGCTGCATTCGAAAGCCGTGATCGGGCAGATGAAAAAGGGCGATGTCACGCCCATCCTGCGAACCCACGTCATCGCCGTCGTCGCCAATCCGCCCTGGGACATTCCCGATGACATCGCTGCCCGGAAAATCCTGCCGCATCTGAGGCAGAATGCGAGCTACCTGGTGTCGCGGGACATGGTGCTGAAGGACGCACCGGCGAACGATCTGAGCGGGAGGGCGATCAACTGGCGCAAGGTCAAGGCGAACGACCTGCCCTATCAGATCCAGCAGAAGCCAGGAAAAGACAATGGGCTGGGCCGGATCATGCTGGATTCGCCGAACGCGTTCGGCGTTTATCTGCACGACACGCCGGCCAAGTTCCTGTTCAAGCTGAACGACCGGGAACGCAGCCACGGTTGCGTCCGGGTCGAGAAAATCGACGATCTCGCCTCGCTGGCGCTGGCCGGCACCACGCCCGATCCCAAGGCGGCATTGTCAGAGGCGCTGAAGGGCGACAAGACGCAACGCCTGACGCTGTCGGAGCCGATCCCGGTTTACATGGTCTATTGGACGGCCAGCGTGGCACCGGACGGCGCGGTGGAATTCCGGCCTGATCGCTACGGCCGCGACCGCCCGCTGATCGCGCGGCTGGCGCGGTAAGGCGCGGATTGTCGTTCCCGGCCGGGCATCGCATCAGCGCTGTGAAGAAGAAATGGCGTTACTCCCGCTCGCCTTCCAGTTCGCCGATCAGGTTTTCGAAATCCTTGGTCTCGCGGAAGTTCTTGTACACGCTGGCGAAGCGCACATAGGCCACCTTGTCGAGGCTGGAGAGCGCCTGCATCACCAGCTCGCCGATGACGGTGGAGGGGATTTCGTTCTCGCCCATGCTTTCCAGGCGGCGGACGATGCCGGTGATCATGCGGTCGGTGCGTTCCTGCTCCACCGGGCGCTTGCGCAAGGCGTGCATGATGGAGCGCTCCAGC
>JAGWZW010000152.1 GCA_018971835.1 Alphaproteobacteria bacterium | reverse complement strand
TCGCCCGATGGCACCGCCGCCGTCGCCAAGCGCCTCAGCCTTTCGGACCGGCGCGTGCGCTGCATCCGGCGGGTGGAGCGCCGGGGGCTGGCCGGGGCCTGCATCGAGGGCATCCTGTCCTCGGCCGCGCCCTTCGTGGCGGTGATGGACGCCGATTTGCAGCACGACGAAGCCATCCTGCCCCGGATGCTGGCGCGGCTGGAGCGGGGCGACACCGACCTGGTGGTCGGCACGCGCTATGTCGAGGGCGGCAGCGCCGAAGCCTTCGACGCCAAGCGCGGCGCGCTCAGCCGCATCGCCACCAGGGCGGCGCAGCGTTTCCTCGGCACTCAGCTCAGCGATCCGATGAGCGGCTTCTTCATGCTCCGCCGCGAAGTGGTGGAGGCGATGGCGGGCGATCTCACGGCCGAAGGCTTCAAGATCCTGCTCGACATCGTCACCACGGCGGGCGGCAAGCTGCGTATCGCCGAGGAGCCCTTCGTTTTCCGTACCCGCTTCAGCGGCGAGAGCAAGTTCGACAGCCGCGTCGGCATCGAGTTCCTCGGCCTCTTGCTGGGCAAGATGACTTTCGGCGTGGTCAATCCGCGCTTCCTGCTGTTTGCGCTGGTGGGCACGGCCGGGCTCGGCGTGCATCTGATCGTGCTGAAGGCGAGCCTCATCTATGCCGGCGCCGTCTTTCCGGCGGCCCAGTCGCTCGCCACCTTCACGGCGATGGGCAATAACTTCGTGCTCAACAATTTCCTCACCTATCGCGACCGGCGGCTGAAGGGGCTCGGGATGCTCAAGGGCTTCGCCGGCTTCTGCCTGATCGGCGCGGCGGGGGCGCTCACCAATGTCGGCATCGCCTCCTATTTCTACGTCGAGCGGCCGGTGTGGTGGCTGGCCGGCCTGACCGGCGCTTTGGTGGGCCTGTTGTGGAACTACACGATGTCGAGCCGGTTCGTTTGGCACACGCGGTGAGCCCGCCATCGGCCACGCAAAACCTGCGCGCGCTGCTGGTCGCGGTGGCGTTGCTGGTCGCCGCGCGCGTGGTGGTGGCGGCGGTGCTGCCGCTGTCCTTCGACGAGGCCTATTACTGGCTGTGGTCCAAGCATCTGGCGCTCAGCTATTACGACCATCCTCCGGTGATCGCCTATGCCATCCGCGCCGGAACGATGCTGTTCGGCGATACCGCCTTCGGCGTGCGGTTCCTGGCGCTGCTCTGTTCGGTCGGTGCGAGTTGGGCGGTGTGGCGTGCCGGCGCGATCCTGATCGGGGACGAACAGGGCGGCGCACGTGCCTGCCTGTTCTTCAACCTCACCTTGATGGCGACGGTCGAGACTCTCACGGCAACGCCCGATGCGCCGCTGATGATGGCCGCCGCCTTCTTCGTGCTCGCGCTGGCGAAGCTGCGCCAGAGCGGGGACGGCCGCTGGTGGCTGGCGGTGGGCGCGGCGGGCGGCTTGGCGCTGCTCTCCAAATACACCGCCCTGTTCCTGGGCGCCGGGGCGCTCGCCTGGCTGCTGTTCACGGCCGAGGGCCGCCGCTGGCTGGCCTCGCCGTGGCTGTGGCTGGGCGGCGTTCTGGCAATTGTCTTGTTCACGCCGGTGCTGGTGTGGAATGCGCAGCACGACTGGATCTCGTTGCGCTTCCAGCTCGGCAAGGCGGGCACGCGCCATTTCAACCCTGGCTACCTGATCGAGTTCCTGGCCGGGCAGATCGGGCTCGCCAGTCCTTTCATCTTCGCACTCTTCACGCTCGGGCTGGCGCGCTGGCGCAAGGCCCGTTCGCCGCTCCTGATCGCACTGGCGGCGCCAACGGCGCTGTTCTTCGTCGAGCATGCGCTGCAGGCGCGGGTGCAAGGCAACTGGCCGAGTTTTCTGTATCCAGCCCTGGCGATCGCCGCCGCCGAAGCGGCCGCCTGGACGGCGGATGGCCATTGGGCGGATCGCCTCGCCGCCGTCTCCAAACGCTGGGCCGTTCTGACGGCTGCGCTGATCCTGGCGGTCAGCTACGCACAGGCGCTGTTCGGCTTGCTGCCGGTACGCGACCCGACGGCGCATCTGCTGGCCAGCGGCATCGGCAAGGTGACGCAACGGATCGAAGCCTTGCGCCAGCAAAACGGTGCTGCCGCCATCCTGACCACCAGCTATGCGGAAACGGGCTGGCTCGCCTTCTACCTGCCCACCCGTCCGCCGGTGATCGCGGTGGGCGAGGATTACCGCTGGCTGGCCGCGCCCAGGGCCGATGCGCATCTGCTCGGCCGGCCGCTGCTCTATGTCACCGATGCGCGCCACAACGATGACAGCAAACTGATGGCGAGTTTCGCGCAACTACGCCTGCTCGACCAGATCGTGCGGCAGCGGAACGGCCGCGCCGTGCAGCGGTTCGACGTCTATCTGGTGTCAGGCTGGCGCGCGGCGCCGCTCGGCCGGGTCGTCAACGCGCCGTGACTCACTCGGTGCGCAACAGCCCGTAGAGCAGGCAGTCGCGCCGCTGGCCGTCGCGCAGCACATGGCCCAGCAGCCGGCCCTCATAGGCGAAGCCGAGGCGCTCCAGCAACCGGCGCGAGGCGTGATTGGCCGCATGCAGGCGCGCGCCCAGCCGCTCCAGGTCCAGCGGGCCGAAGGCTTCGCCGATCACCGCCACCATCGCCTCATAGGCATAGCCGTTGCCCCAGTAGGAGCGGTTGAAGGCAAAGCCGACCTCTGCGCGCTTGTTGTGATGATCGATATCGCTCAGATCGCAGGTGCCGATCGCCTGCCCGGTGCCGGCCAGACAGGCCGCCCAATATTGTCCCGTGCCCTTCTCCATGCTCTGCACCTGACCATCCACGATCTCGCGCACGGTCTGGATCTCCCGGAAGTGCGGCCAGTCCCAGAAGCGCATGGCGAGTGGATCGCTCATGATGGCGAACAGCCCCTCCGCATCGCGCGGCGCCAGGGGGCGAAGATGGAGGCGGTCAGTGTGGAGAATAGCGGCCATGCGGGCTGCGAAAGAAATGACCGGCAAAGCTTAGAACAGATACGCCGAAAACTCATGAGGCGGCCGGCACCAGATGTGCCGTAGCCGCCTCATGCTGCCCCCTTTAATGCGGATCCTGAAACTGGGCAGAGCCCCTCGAACCCGCGGCGGGAGAACTTTGCCGGGTCGCGCCCGAGACGCAACCCAGTTGCAGGGCCGTCATGTAATTTTTGCAAGGGAGTGTGTGCTGGAGGCCACAATAGGGGCAGGGCCATATGTCGCAGCGCCTCTATACCGGCTTGAAATGTTTGGAAAGTTTCAGGCCCTGACGCTGGTAGTTCGAACCCAGGCCCTCGCCATAGACCTCCGGCGGCGGATCGGTCAGCCGCTCGAACACCAGCCGCCCGATCACTTGTCCGTGTTCCAGGATGAAGGGCACCTCGCGCGAGCGCACCTCCAGCACGCCGCGGGCGGCGGGCGGCTTGCCCTTCTCGTAGCCGAAGCCGGGATCGAAAAAACCCGCGTAATGCACGC
>JAGWZW010000151.1 GCA_018971835.1 Alphaproteobacteria bacterium | reverse complement strand
GCCACCCGCAAGGGCGAGGTCGAGATCAAGGTGGACGAGCAGCCGGGCAAGGCCGACCCCGCCAAGATCCCGACCTTGAAGCCCGCCTTCGCCAAGGACGGCACGGTGACGGCGGCCAATTCCTCCTCGATTTCCGATGGCGCAGCGGCGCTGGTGCTGGCCTCGGCTGCGGTGGCGGACCAGCGCGGCCTCAAGCCGATCGCGCGCATCGTGGCGCAGGCCGGCTTCGCGCACGAGCCGCGCTGGTTCACCACCGCGCCGGTGGGCGCGATCAAGCGCGCGCTGGCCGAGGCGGGCTGGCAGGCCGAGGACGTCGATCTCTTCGAGGTCAACGAGGCCTTCGCCAATGTCGCCATGATCGCGATGCGCGACCTCAACCTGCCGCACGACAGAGTGAACGTGAACGGCGGGGCCTGCGCGCTCGGCCATCCCATCGGCGCCTCCGGCGCGCGCATCCTCGTCACGCTGCTGAACGCCTTGCAGCGCCGGGGCGGCAAGCGCGGCATCGCCAGCCTGTGCATCGGCGGCGGCGAGGCGACAGCGGTGGCGGTGGAGTTGGTATGAGCGTTCTTAAGTCCTCCCTCTCTCCCACCTCGCCAACCTTCAAGGCCAACGCCGTGGCGATGGCGGGGCTGGTGCAGGAATTGAAAGAGCGCATGGCCACCGCCGCGCTCGGCGGCGACGAACGCGCGCGCCAGCGCCATAGCGAACGCGGCAAGCTCTTGCCGCGCCAGCGCGTCGAGCGCCTCGTCGATCCCGGCGCGCCGTTCCTGGAGCTGTCGCCGTTGGCCGCCTTCGGCATGTATGAGGGCGACATCCATGCCGCCGGCGTGATCACCGGCATCGGCCGCGTCTCGGGCCGCGAATGCCTGATCGTCTGCAACGACGCCACCATCAAGGGCGGCTCCTATTATCCGCTGACGGTGAAGAAGCATCTGCGCGCGCAGGAGATCGCCGCGCAGAACCGGCTGCCCTGTATCTATCTGGTGGATTCCGGCGGCGCCAACCTGCCGCGGCAACAGGACGTGTTTCCCGACCGCGAGCATTTCGGCCGCATCTTCTTCAACCAAGCCAATCTGTCGGCGGCGGGCATTCCGCAGATCGCCGCGGTGATGGGCTCGTGCACCGCGGGCGGCGCTTACGTTCCGGCGATGAGCGAGGAAACCATCATCGTCAAGAACCAGGGCACGATCTTCCTGGGCGGCCCGCCGCTGGTGAAGGCGGCCACCGGCGAAGTGGTGACGGCGGAGGATCTGGGCGGCGCCGACGTGCACACGCGCATCTCCGGCGTGGCGGACCACCTCGCCAATGACGACGGCCATGCGCTGGCCATCGCGCGGCGCATCGTGGCGGGCCTCAATCACGAGAAGCGGCCGGACATTCCGCTCAGGCCATCCCGCCCGCCGCTCTACGACCCCGCCGAGCTGGACGGCGTGGTGCCGCCTTCGCTCGCCACCCAGTACGACGTGCGCGAAGTGATCGCGCGGCTGGTCGATGCCAGCGAGTTCGACGAGTTCAAGCCGCGCTACGGCACCACCATCGTCACCGGCTTTGCGCATCTTGAGGGCATCCCGGTGGGCATCGTCGCCAACAACGGCATCCTGTTCTCCGAAAGCGCGCTCAAGGCCGCGCATTTCGTCGAGCTGTGCTGCCAGCGGCGCATTCCGCTCTTGTTCCTGCAGAACATCACCGGCTTCATGATCGGCCGCAAATACGAGAACGGCGGCATCGCCAAGGACGGCGCCAAGATGGTGACGGCGGTGGCCTGCGCCCAGGTGCCCAAGATCACGCTGATCATCGGCGGCAGCTACGGCGCGGGCAATTACGGCATGTGCGGCCGCGCCTATTCTCCGCGCTTTTTGTTCAGTTGGCCCAACAGCCGCATCTCGGTGATGGGCGGGGAGCAGGCGGCCTCCGTGCTCGCCACCGTGCATCGCGACGCCGACAAGTGGACGCCCGAGGAGGCGCAAGCCTTCAAGGCGCCGATCCGCGCCAAATACGAGGAAGAGGGCAATCCCTATTTCGCCACCGCGCGACTGTGGGACGACGGCATCATCGCGCCATCGGACACGCGCCGCGTGCTGGGGCTGGCCTTCTCCGCCGCGCTCAACGCCCCGGTGCCGGAGACGAAGTTCGGCGTGTTCAGGATGTAGGCGCGGTTTCACGGTAGTAGCACATGTAGCCGTCGGTGCAGGGCGTGCCGCGCATCCCGCGCGCGTGTGAAAGAACTTCCGCTTCAGATGCGCCATCGCGCACGTGGTCGCGGATGGTGCGCACCAGCTCCACGCTTTTCAGCTTGCGCTCCAGGCGGCCTTCGCGCCCGGCGATCTTCACTGCTGCCAGGCCCGCGCGCGCGAAGGCGGAGAGGGCGCAGAGCCCGCAGGGGCCGAAGGGATAGCCGTCCTCGCTCACCGTGAAGCCGCGGCTGAAGCGGTGCCAAAGGAAGCGGCGATGGGCTTCGTCGTTGGCCTTGAGGCGCGCGGCTTCGGCCTCGCTTAACGCCGCGCCGTCGCAGCGCGCATAGGCCGGATCGTAGCGGTCCAGGCAGATCGGCCCGCCGAGCTTGGGCGGCAGATGAATGGAATGGCAACTTCCTTCCTCGAACACGCAGCCGTCGTTGAGCACGAAGGCTTCCAGTTCGATCCCCGGCACCGCGCGCGCCATCGCCGCGATTTCGCTGAGCGTCACGTCGCGCGGCAGGATCACGCGGGCGGCGCCGAGGTCACGGTACAGCTTCACCGCCTCGCTGTTGCGGCAGGTGAGCAGCGAACTGACATGCAGCCGGAGCGGCAGGCCCTGTTCCGCCAGCGTGGCCAGCAGGCCGATGTCGCCCACGATCAGCGCATCGCCGCCGAGCCCGGCGAAGCGTTCGGCGATGCCCTGCAGCGCGGCGATATGGGCCTCGCTGTAATGCTGGGCGTTCATCACCAGCGAGACTCGGGTGCCCGCGGCATGGGCGGCGGCGACGGCCTCGGCCAAGGCTCCGTAGTCGGAGAAATTGCCGAAGATGCGCCGGTTGACGCCGGAACTTTTGAAGCGGTCCGTCCAGTCCTTCGGCACGATGCCGCAATAGAATTCGTCGGCACCGGCTGCGGCCAGCGGCGCGACTTCCTCGACGGTGCTGACCGGCGCGACGATCCTCACGGCCAGTCCCCGGAGACAATCAGGCGATCCACATAGCCCGCCTGTACCGCCGCGTTCAGCGCTTCCGTCATGGCTTCGCTGTGGCGGTAGAACAGCGCATTGCCGCGCTGGACGGTCGGCAGTTCGTCGCTGCCGTCGCGCGTCATTGTCGCCGCATAATCGAGGCATTCGCGGCGGCACTTGCCGTCGATGGCGAATTTCTCGTCGTCGCTCAGATTGAGCGAACCGATGCGGCAGGCGCGGCCCTTGACCGCGAAGCCCCAGGGCGCATGGGCCGAGACGGCAAGCTGCGGCGAGTGCAGCTCGTCGGCGCTGGCGAAGGGCGCCACGTCCATCTCCACG
>JAGWZW010000072.1 GCA_018971835.1 Alphaproteobacteria bacterium | reverse complement strand
AGGTGATCGACTTGGGCGTGATGACGCCGACGCAGAAGATCCTCGATGCCGCGCGCCAGAACAACGCCAACATCATCGGGCTTTCCGGCCTCATCACGCCCTCGCTGGACGAGATGTGCCATGTCGCGGCCGAGATGGAGCGCCAAGGTTTCGACCTGCCGCTGCTGATCGGCGGCGCCACAACGTCCCGCGTGCATACCGCGGTCAAGATCGATCCCAATTACCGGCGCGGACAAGCGATCTACGTCACCGACGCCTCGCGTGCGGTGGGCGTGGCCTCGCAACTGCTCGGCAAGGGCGCGGCGGATTACAAGGAGACGCTGCGCCAGGAATATCAGCAGATCGCCGTGCGCCACGCCGCCCAGCGTGCGCCCACAAGGCGGCTGACGCTCGACGACGCGCGCGCCAACCGGCTGAAGATCGACTGGAAAAAATACACGCCGCCGAAACCGGCCTTCCTGGGGCTGAAGAGCTTCGAATCCTACGATCTCGGCGAATTGGCGCGCTATATCGACTGGACGCCGTTCTTCCGCACCTGGGAACTGGTCGGCCCCTATCCGCTGATCCTGGAGGACGAGAAGGTGGGCGAGGCCGCGCGCGGGCTGTTCGCCGACGCCAAGGCCATGCTGGACAAGATCGTGGCCGAGAACTGGCTGACCGCCCGAGCCGTCGTCGGTTTCTGGCCGGCGGCAGCGGAAGGCGACGACATCGAGCTGTTCGCCGACGAGGCGCGGCGTATCCCGCTGGCGACGCTGCACACCTTGCGCCAGCAGATGGCGCGCGACGGGGCGCGCCCGGACCTGGCGCTCAGCGATTTCGTCGCCCCGCGTGAAACCGGCCTGGCCGATTACATCGGCGGCTTCGCGGTCACCACCGGCTTCGGCGAGGAGGCGCGTGTCAAGGCTTTCGAAGCGGACAAGGACGATTATTCCGCCATCATGCTGCGGGCGCTGGCCGACCGGCTGGCCGAAGCCTTTGCCGAGCGGCTGCACGAGCGCGTGCGCCGCGAATTCTGGGGTTATGCACCGAACGAGAACCTCACCAACGAGCAGCTCATCGCCGGCAGTTATCGCGGTATCCGGCCGGCGCCCGGCTATCCCGCCCAGCCCGATCACACGGAAAAGGGCACGCTGTTCCGCCTCCTGGAAGCTCCGGCGCGCGCCGGCATCACGCTCACCGAGAGCTATGCGATGATGCCGGGCTCGTCGGTTTCGGGGATCTATTTCTCGCATCCCGATAGCCGCTATTTCGGCGTGGGCAAGATCGAGCGCGACCAGGTGGTGGATTACGCCAAGCGCAAGGGCATCAGCATGGACGAATGCGAGCGCTGGTTGTCGCCGATCCTGAACTACGATCCGCGCGCCGCGGCGGCGTGAGCCTCAGGCTTTCTTGGCGCCGATCCTGGGTTCTGCGCCCTTGATAAGGCGCGCGATGTTGGCGCGGTGCATCACCCAGATGACACCCGCCAGCACCAGCATCAGCGTAGCGTAGAGGTGCTGATCCACCAGGATCATGTAGAACGGCGCAAGCGCCGTGGTCACCAGCGCGGCCAGTGAGGAGATGCGCAGTAGGAACGCCACCGCCAGCCAGGTGGCGCCAGCCATCAGCCCCACCGGCCAGCACAGCGCAAACGTCACGCCGAAGAAGGTGGAGACGCCCTTGCCGCCACGAAAGCCAAGCCACACCGGGAACAGGTGGCCGAGCACGGCGCCCAGCGCGCCGAACACCGCCATGTCGTTGCCGTAGAGCGCACGCAACACCAGCACTGCCGCCGCGCCCTTGCCGGCATCGCACAGGAAGGTCGCCGCCGCGATGCCCTTCTTGCCGGTGCGCAGGACATTGGTGGCGCCGATATTGCCGGAGCCGATCTGGCGCACATCGCCGCCGCCGGTGAGCCTGACGAAGATCAGGCCGAACGGGATCGAACCCAGAAGGTAACCGAACAGCGCCGCCAGCGCATAATGCGGGCCGGCCACCGTCCAGTTGATGGGATGCACGAAATCGAACATCAGCGCGCCTCCTTGGCCCGATCATACACGCATTCGCCGCCCACGAAGGTGGCAAGCGCGTAGCCCATGAACCTGCGATCCTCGAAGGGGGTATTGAGCGCGCGCGAATGCAGGCTGGACGGTTCGAGAATGTAGGGCGCATCGGGATCGATGAGCGCAAGGTCGGCGGGCGCACCCTTGGCCAGCCGTCCGGCGTCAAGCCCCAGGATGGCTGCGGGCGCGGCCGTCACAGTCTTGAGCGCATTGGCGAGGCTGGCGCGGCCGTCGTGATAGAGTCCGAGCACCACCGGCAGCAGCGTCTCCAGCCCCACCGCGCCGAAGGCGGCGTGCGCGAAGGTCTGGCGCTTGGTGTCGGCGGCTTGCGGATCGTGGCTGGAGACGATCACATCGATGGCGCCTTCGGCCACGCCCGCCACCATCGCGGCGCGGTCCGCCTCGCTTCGAAGCGGCGGCTTCACCTTGCGGAAGGTGAGATAGGAGGCGACGTCCAGCTCGTTGAGCGCCAGATGATGCGCCGACACCGCGCAGGTGATGGGCAGCCCGCGCGCCTTGGCCGCGATCACCGCTTCGAGCGCGCTCTTGCACGAAATCTGTCCCAGGTGATAGCGCGCGCCGGTCAGCTCGACGAGGCGGATGTCGCGCTCGACAATGATCGTCTCGGCGATGGCGGGTGCGGCCGAAACGCCCAGCCGCATGGCGAATTCGCCCTCGGTCATCGCCGTGCCTTCGGTGAGGGCCGGGTCTTCGGCGTGGCCGACCACCAGCGCGTCGAAGTTCGAGGCGTAGGAGAGCGCGCGGCGCATCACGCGGGCATTGGCGATGGTCCTGTCGCCGTCGCCGAAGGCCACGGCGCCGGCTTCCATCAAAAGGCCGATCTCGGTCATCGTCTCGCCGGCGAGGCCGCGGGTCAGCGCCGCCATCGGCAACACGCGCACCCGTGCGGTCGCCGCCGCGCGCCGGGTGATGAAGTCCACCAGCGAGGGCGCATCGATCACCGGATCGGTGTTGGGCATCACCACCATCGTGGTGACGCCGCCGGCCGCCGCCGCCTCGCTGGCCGAGCCCAAGGTTTCGCGATGTTCGCTGCCCGGCTCGCCAGTGAAGACGCGCATGTCGATCAGGCCGGGCGCCAGCACATGGCCCTTGCAATCCACCGTCGGACAATCGGGCTTGCCGTCCGCAAAGAGGCGTGAGCCAAAGTCCGCGATTTTGCCGTCTTCCACCAGCAGCGCGCCCAGCTCGTCCAGCCCGCTCGCCGGATCGATCAGCCGGGCGTTGAGGAAGGCCGTGCGCGTCATGGCGTGTTCCTTCCGCCACGGGGCAGACCGCGCGCCAGCGCGTCCAGCACGGCCATGCGGATGGCGACGCCCATCTCCACCTGTTCGTGGATCAGGCTGACGTCGATGTCGTCGGCGACCACGCTGTCGATCTCCACGCCGCGATTCATGGGGCCGGGGTGCATGACGAGCGCGCCGGGCTTGGCGAGCGCGAGCTTCTCGCGGTCCAGCCCGAAGAAGCGGAAATATTCGCGGGTGGAAGGCACGAAGGCGCCGGTCATGCGTTCGAGCTGCAGGCGCAGCATCATGACGATGTCCACGCCTTCGAGGCCCTTTCTCATGTCGGTGAAGATTTCGACGCCGAAGCGCTCGGCGTCCGCGGGCAGCAGAGTGCGCGGCGCGATCAGCCGCACCCGCGCGCCCATCTTGCTGAGCAGATGGATGTTGGAGCGCGCCACGCGGCTGTGCGCGATATCGCCGCAAATTGCCACCACCAGCCCTTCGAAGCTGCCGCGATGGCGGCGGATGGTAAGCGCGTCGAGCAGCGCCTGCGTCGGGTGCTCATGGGCGCCGTCCCCGGCATTGACCACCGAACAGTCCAGCTTGCGCGAGAGCAGTTCGGCCGCGCCCGAGTCCTGATGGCGCACCACCAGGATGTCCGGCCGCATGGCGTTGAGCGTGGTGGCGGTATCGAGCAGCGTCTCACCCTTGGAGACGGAGGAACTCTTCACCGACATGTTCATCACGTCGGCGCCGAGGCGTTTGCCCGCCAGCTCGAAGGAACTTTGCGTGCGCGTGGAAGCTTCGAAGAACAGGTTGATGAGGGTGCAGCCCTTCAGCACCGAGGTCTTCTTCTCCGCCGTCCGGTTGAGGGTGACGTAATCCTCGGCCAGATCGAGCAGGCCGACGATCTCTTCGACCGAAAGCAACTGGGTGCCAAGAAGATGGCCGGTTTTCAGGATGGGACTGTGGGCGGCGCCGCGCATTTGAAGTCCGGCTTATAGGCAGGGTAGGGGGTGGGGGCAAGCCTTCAGGCAAACAGATACACAAGAATCGGCATGGTGACGAAGGCCAGGATGGTGGTCAGGGTCACGATATTGGCCATCAGCGGCGCATCGCCGCCGAGCTGGCGGGCCAGGATGTAGGAATTGGTGGCGGTCGGCACAGCGCCGGCCACGATGGCCACGCCCCGCGCGGGGCCGCTGACATTATATATAAGGCAGAAGGTCAGCATCAGCCCGGGCATCAGCAGCAGCCTGAGCGCGCAGGCGGCGGCGATGAGGCGCGGCCGCGTCTTCAGCCCGCCGAAGCTGAGGCCTGCGCCCACCGTGAACAGGCCCAGCGCGATCGAGGCTTCGGAGAGCACGGAGAGCGTCGATTCGATCGGGCCGGGGATCGGCAAGTGGACGAGCTGGGCCGCGATTCCCGCGGCGCAGGCCAGAATGAGCGGGTTGCGCGCCAGTGACTTCGTCACCGTGCGCGTAGTGGCATTGGCGCCGCTGTGGCGTGTCAGCGCGATCACCGACAGCGTGTTCACCACCGGCACGATGGCGGCAAAAGCGACCGCCGCCAGCGTGATGCCGGTGGCGCCGTAGAGCGCTTGCAAGGTGGCGATGGCAACGAAGCTGTTCCAGCGGATGGCGCCCTGATAGAGGCTCGAATATTGCGGGCCGCTCACGCCAAGCGGCTTGCGCAACAGCGCCAGCACGCCCGCCATCACCGCGATGCTGGACAGCAGCGCGAAGGCCAGCGGCCAGACATGGAAGCCGGCGAAGCGCGCATCGGCCAGCGTGTGGAACAGGAACACCGGAAAGAAGACGAAATAGGTCGCGCGCTCCATGCCGTCCCACGCCGCTTCGGGCAGGAAGCGCGCGCGGTGCAGGCCCGCCGCCAGCGCGATAATGAGGAAGGTGGGCAGCAGCGCGCCGAACACCGCCGTCATGCCGGGGCGCTTTCGTTTGCGGCGTCGCTGATCTCTTCCAAGGCGCGCCCGGCCGGTTCGGGCAACAGCGGCAGCAGGATCAGCGCCAGCGGCAGCGCCGCCAGCAGCACCAGCATAGCCGGGCCATGTGCGCCGAAACGGTCGTAGAGCAAGCCTTCAAGCGCGAGGCTGACCGCGCCGGCGCCGATCTCCGCGCCATAGCGCAGGCCGGAAACCGTGGCGCGATAGGCCGTGGGCACGATCTCGGTGGCGAAGCCTGAGATCAGCGCATCGGTGGAGAAATAGGCATAGGAGCCGAGTACCCAGGCCACCGCCGCGACTGCGCCTTGCGCCCCGCCATAGAAACTGCCGAAGGCCAACAGGCCGATCAGGCCCGTCATGGCGATGGTATGCCGCCGCCCGATGCGGTCGCTGAGCCGCCCGGTGAGGATGCTCAGGCCCAGCCCTGCGAAGCCGCCGGGGATGAGCAGCAGCGTCGTCTGCCAACTCGCATAGCCAAGGCCGGTCTGCAGATACATCGCCGAGAGAAAGAAAGCGGGCGCCGTGGCGAAACCGAAGATTCCGGCGACCGCCAGGATCAGGAACAGGCGTCTGGGATAGTCGCGCAACAGATGCCGCAGCAGGTCGAGGCCGCCGGACGCGCGCGAAGTGAGGCGATGCAGTTCGGATTCGCGCACTTCAAAGCGCGCCGTCTCCGGCAGGCGCCGGCGCAGGAACGCCACGAAGAATAGCGGAATGGAGCCGACGACGTAGATCGCGCGCCAGCCGCCCGGCAGGATCGTCACTCCGGCATAGACCAGCGAGGCGATGCCGGTGCCGACATAATACATGGCCGACAGCGTGCCGTTGGCCCAGCCGCGCGCGGCGGCGGAAACTTCCTCGGCGATCACCACCCAGATCAGCATTTCCTCGCAATAGCCGAAGAAGCGCGTGGCGATCTGCAGCCAGACGAATTGCGAATAATTCTGCGCGAAGGCGGTGGCCAGCGTGGCAATGGCCTGGCCGAAGATGGTGACGAGCAGCACGCGGCGCCGGCCCACCACGTCGGCCATCGCCACCATCGGCATGGCCACCAGCGTCGCTAGGCGGAAATAGGTGATGGTCAGGCCGACCTGATCCTCGGGAATATGCAGCGCGGCCTGAATCTTCGGCACCGCCAGGCCATAGACGCTGACGTCGTAGCCGGCGAACAGCGCGGCGATGCCCACCAGCAGGAATACCTGCTCCTGGCGGAATTGCATCGGCACGGGCGGGCGCAGGCCCGGCGGCAGCCAGCGGAAGCGGGCCGGTCTGTCGAGTGCGTTGTTCATGCAAGGCGCCTCATGAAATGCGCCGCATGGCGTCGAGCGCGCCCTGCAGGATGTAGGCGGCGGCCATCTTGTCCACCACCTCGCCGCGGCGCTTGCGGCTGGCATCGGCTTCCAGCAGCGTGCGGGTAACGGCGGCGGTGGACAGCCGCTCGTCCCACATCAGAATCGGCAGGCCGGACCGCGCGGCAAAATTGCGGGCGAAGGCGCGGGCCGATTGGGCCGACGGGCTGCTGCTGCCGTCCATGTTGAGCGGCAGGCCGATGACGAGGCCGCCGATGGTTTCTTCGGCAATCAGCTTTTCCAGCGCCGCCGCATCGGCCGCGAACTTGCCCCGCTTCAGCGTCACCCGCGGCGTGGCGATGGTGCGCAGCGTGTCCGACACCGCCACGCCGATGGTCTTCTCGCCCAGATCGAGCCCGATGAGCCGGGCATCGGGCGAAAGGGCCGCTTTGAATTGGGAAAGGTTGTGGCAGATCATCTAGCAATTTCCCTCTCCCCCTCGAGGGGGAGAGGGCCGGGGTGAGGGGGTGTCGAATGCGGCGCAGAATCTTGTCGCGAACGTTCCTGTGTTTTGCATCCCCCTCACCCTAACCGCGCCATGACGTTGCTGCTAGGCGCCCCCCCGGTGGGGGAGAGGGGATATTTCGCCGTTCCGTTGCCCCCACCGCTGCACCGGCTGCTTGCCAGCCCGGCGCCCTGTTGGTAGCAAGACCCTTGTACTAGCACATCGAGAAGGCCCATGTCCGTCGACAAGGACACCGTCCGGCGTATCGCCAAGCTCGCCCGCATCGCCCTCGAGGAGGAGCGGGTCGAGCCTATGGTCAACGAACTCAACCAGATCCTCCACTGGGTGGAGCAACTGGGCGAGGTTGAGGTTGCCGGCATCGAGCCGTTGACCAGCGTGGTGGCCCAGCGCCTGAAGATGCGCGAGGACGAAGTCACGGCCGGCGGCGATGCCGAAGCGGTCACCGCCAACGCGCCACAGAGAGAAGACGATTACTTCGTCGTGCCCAAGGTGGTGGAGTAGGGCCATGCGCATCGCCATCGAAAGCCCGTTGACTGATGAAGTCCGCGGGCTGGTCGCTGCCTTGAACGACACGCTCCTGGCGCTGACGCCCCGGGAGTTCTGCCATCATTTGACCGTCGAGCAGATGGCGCAGCCGGACACTACCGTGTTCGTGGCGCGGCTTGACGGCGTGGCCGTGGCCTGCGGCGCGCTCAGGCGCCATGACGGCGGCATCGGCGAGGTCAAGCGCATGTACACCAAACCCGAATATCAGGGCCGCGGCATCGGCGGGGCGATCCTCTCCGAGATCGAGAAGCTGGCGCGCGCCGAAGGACTTGCGCGCCTCGTGCTGGAGACGGGCGACCGCCATCCGGCGGCGTGGCGGGTCTATGAGCGCGCCGGTTTCACGCGCTGTGGCGCCATGCTCGGCTATCCCGATACGGAATGGTCCGTGTTCTACGAAAAGGGGCTCGCAGGCGAGCCGGTTGCAGCATGACGACACCGAACGCATTCACTCTGGCCGAGGCGCGCGAGGCGCTGAAGGAAAAGCGCCTGTCCTCGCGCGAACTCACCGAAGCGATGATCGCGGCGATGGCCGCTTCGCGGCCCCTCAATGCTTTCGTCACCGAAACGCCGGAGAAGGCGCTGGCAATGGCCGCCGATAGCGATGCCCGCATTGCGCGGGGCGAAGGCCGCGCCCTCGAAGGCCTGCCGCTCGCGATCAAGGATTTGTTCTGCACCCGCGGTGTGCGCACCACGGCAGGAAGCCGCATCCTCGAAAATTTCGTGCCGCCCTATGAATCCACCGTCACCCAGAACCTGTGGGATGCGGGCGCGGTGATGCTGGGCAAGACCAACATGGATGAGTTCGCGATGGGCTCTTCCAACGAGACGAGCTATTTCGGCCCGGTGGAAAATCCCTGGCGCGCCGAAGGCTCCAACAAGAAGCTGGTGCCGGGCGGCTCGTCCGGCGGTTCGGCCACGGCGGTGGCGGCCGATCTCTGCCTCGCTGCCACGGGCACGGACACCGGCGGCTCGATCCGCCAGCCCGCCGCCGTCACCGGCATCGTCGGCCTGAAGCCGACCTATGGCCGCTGCTCGCGCTGGGGCATCGTGGCCTTCGCCTCGTCGCTCGATCAGGCCGGGCCGATGACCAAGACGGTGCGCGATGCCGCGATCCTGCTGGGCGCAATGGCGAGCGTCGATCCGATGGATGCCACCAGCGTGGACATGCCGGTGCCCGATTACGAAGCCGGGCTGGAAGCCGGCGTGAAGGGCATGCGCATCGGCATCCCCAAGGAATACCGCATCGATGGCGCACCGCCCGAGATCGACGCGTTGTGGCACAAGGGTGCCGAGTGGCTGAAGGCGCAGGGCGCAGAGATCGTCGAGGTTTCGCTGCCGCATACCAAATATGCGCTGCCGGCCTATTACATCGTGGCGCCGGCGGAGGCCTCGTCCAATCTGGCGCGTTACGATGGCGTGCGCTACGGCCACCGCGCTGCAGGTGCGAAAGACATCACCGACCTCTATGAGAAGTCGCGCGGCGAGGGCTTCGGCAAGGAGGTACGCCGGCGCATCCTGATCGGCACCTATGTGCTGTCTGCGGGCTATTACGATGCCTATTATTCCCGCGCCCAGAAGCTGCGCACGCTGATCGCGCGCGACTTTGCGCAGGCCTTCGAACAGTGCGACGCCCTCTTGACGCCCGCCACGCCGGGGCCAGCCTTCGCCATCGGCGAAAAGACGGCCGATCCGGTGTCGATGTACCTCAATGACGTCTTCACCGTGACGGTGAACCTGGCGGGCCTGCCGGGCATTTCCGTGCCGGCGGGGCTGACGAAAGAGGGCCTGCCGCTCGGCCTTCAGGTGATCGGCAAGGCGTTCGACGAGGCCGGCGTCCTGCGCGTCGGCCGCGCACTGGAAGTGGCGGCAGATTTCAAGGCCAAACCGGCAGCATGGTGGGGCGCATGAGTCAGGCAGCGAAAAAATCCAAGCTCATCAAGGGCGAAACCGGCGAGTGGGAAATCGTCATCGGCATGGAAGTCCATGCCCAGGTGCTCTCCGAGGCCAAGCTGTTTTCGGGTGCGGCCACAGCGTTCGGTGCGTCGCCCAACAGCCAGGTCAGCTTCGTCGATGCGGCGATGCCGGGGATGCTGCCGGTGATCAACCGCTTCTGCGTGGAGCAGGCGGTGCGTACCGGCCTCGGCCTCAAGGCGAAGATCAACCGGCGCTCGGTGTTTGACCGCAAGAATTATTTTTATCCTGATCTGCCACAGGGTTACCAGATCTCGCAGTACAAGCAGCCGGTGGTCGGCGAGGGTGAGGTGCTGATCGATCTGCCCGGCGGCGAAAGCGCCGTGGTGGGTATCGAACGCCTGCATCTGGAGCAGGATGCTGGCAAGAGCCTGCACGACCAGCACGCGGACTATTCCTATGTCGATCTCAACCGCGCCGGTGTGGCGCTGATGGAGATCGTCAGCCGGCCCGACCTGCGCTGCGCCGACGAGGCGGTGGCCTATCTGAAGAAGTTGCGTGCCATCGTGCGCTACCTCGGCACCTGCGACGGCAACATGGAGGAAGGCTCCATGCGCGCCGACGTGAATGTCTCCGTGCGCCGCCCCGGCGGGCCGCTGGGCACGCGCTGCGAGATCAAGAACGTCAATTCCATGCGCTTCATCGCCCAGGCCATCGAGTTCGAGGCGCGCCGGCAGGTCGACATCCTCGAATCCGGCGGCAGCATCCGTCAGGAAACCCGCCTGTTCGATTCCAAGGCCGGCGAAACGCGCTCCATGCGCTCCAAGGAAGAGGCGCACGACTACCGCTATTTCCCCGATCCCGATCTGCTGCCGCTGGAACTGGACGAGGATTGGATCAGAACCATCGAAGCCTCGCTGCCGGAATTGCCGGATGAGAAAAAAGCAAGGTTCATCAAGGACTACGGCCTCGATGCGTATGACGCCGGCGTGCTGGTGACCGAGCGCGAGCTGGCCGATTATTATGAAGAACTGGCGCGCGGCATCGATGCCAAGCTGGCCGTGAACTGGCTCAACAACGAAATTCTCGGCCGCCTGAACAAGGACGGCCTCTCGATCGCCGAATGTCCGGTGAGCGCGACGGCGAACAACGCGATCATCGCCATGATCGTGGACGGCACCATCTCCGGAAAGATCGCCAAGGACATTCTGGACATCGTCTGGAGCGAGGGCGGCGATCCGAAAACGGTGGTGGAAGCGCGCGGATTGCGCCAGGTGACCGATACCGGCGCCATCGAAGCGGCAGTGGAGAAGGTCATCGCCGCCAATCCCGACAAGGTCGCGGCAGCGCAGGCGAAGCCAAAACTGGCCGGCTGGTTCGTCGGTCAGGTGATGAAAGAGACGGGCGGCAAGGCCAATCCGCAGGCCGTCAACGCGATCCTCAAGAGCCGACTCGGACTGCCCGACGAGGGGTGATTCGCACATTTGCAAGCCGTTGACGGCACCGGCGCGATGGGGCAGGCTAATTCGTCCGTACACAGAATAGCTCATAAAAGGCAGTAAATATCGGCATTTCTTGAAAATCCGCCCCCGGGGCAAAATGGGGGTGTTGACGCCGGTATTGCTTCATTAACGCAACGCACTCATATTCTTAGCGTTTTGGGGGGTGCGAGTCGCACGACCCGAAAACTCTAGAGGAGTCGTTTACATGCCAATCACTGCAAAGAAGAAGCCGGCGAAGAAGCGTACGGCGAAGAAGCGCGTGGTCCGTCGGGCCGCCGCGAAGGGCGCCGCCCGCAAGACCGCCAAGAAGGCCAAGAAGGCCAAGAAGGCAACGAAGCGCAAGGTCGCCAAGAAGACCGCGAAGCGCAAGGTCGCCAAGAAGGCCAAGAAGGCGAAGAAAGCCAAAAAGGCCAAGAAAGTGGCGAAGCGCAAAGTCGCCAAGAAGGCCAAGCGCAAAACCGCTCGGCGCGCCAAGAAGGCTGCCCCTGCCACCGCTCCGGCGATGTAAGGTCAGCGAATGGTAAAGGCAAAGGCCGCGACCTCCGGACGAAGGGGCAATCGCTCCTCTCCGGCGGTCGCGGCCAAGCCCAACAAGAAGAAGACGGCGAAACGCGCCGCGCCCCGACCCGGCAAGGGCAAGACGCCCGGCAATGCCAAAGCCCGAATTGCCAAAGCCCCGGCACCGATCGAACTCTATTACTGGCCCACGCCCAACGGCTGGAAGATCTCCATCATGCTGGAGGAATGCCGGCTGCCTTACGTGCTGAAGCCGGTGAATATCAGCAAGGGCGAGCAGTTCGCCCCCGCTTTCCTGAAGATCTCGCCCAACAACCGGATGCCGGCCATCGTCGATCCGGCCGGGCCGGGCGGCAGGCCGATCTCGGTTTTCGAGTCGGGCGCCATCCTGCAATATCTCGGGCGCAAGACCGGCAAGTTCTATCCGGCGGACGAGCGCCGCCGTGTCGCGGTGGACGAATGGCTGTTCTGGCAGATGGGCGGGCTCGGCCCCATGACCGGCCAGGCCAATCACTTCGCCAACTACGCGCCCGAGAAAATCCCTTACGCCATTACGCGCTATCGCAACGAGGTCAATCGCCTCTTCGGCGTGATGGACAAGCAACTGACCGGCCGCGACTATCTGGCCGGCGCCTATTCGATTGCTGACATGGCCTCGATCGGCTGGGTGCTTTCGGGCATTCGCCTGGGCGAGGACATGGCGAAATTCCCGCGCCTGGCGGCATGGGTGGAGCGGCTGCAGAAGCGGCCGGCAGTGCAGCGCGGCCTGGCGCTCGGCAAGGAACTGCGGCAGGTGCAGGCGAACGACCCCAAGGCGCAGGAAGAAGCGCGCAAAATTCTGTTCGGTCAGCGCGCCCGCCCGTGATCGTCCGTATGCGGACGATCTGGCAAATCTTAATGATTGATAAACCTCAACGTTAACCCTGCCTTAGCTTGTTACGACTCACCATCCTTTCCGGCGCATGGGATTTCATCCCATGCGGCGCACGGTGGAAGAAGGGCCTTTCGTTGGGCCCGCATCCAAGGGCCCAGAAGGGGGCCGCAGAAGGGGGATGAGCGATGGCGTGCGTAGATGTCGAGTCACTGACGCAGTATGAAGCCGAGGCGAAGATGGGGCGCGCGGACGCCCTCTACAATCTTGGCCTGGCCTATTCGACCGGGCAGGGCGTGGGCGTGGATTATGTTGCCGCCCACAAATGGTTCAACCTCGCCGCCATGAAAGGCAGTGAACCGGCCAAGAGCTGGCGTGCGCAGATTGCCCACGAAATGAACTCCGGCCAGATCGCCGAGGCCCTGCGCCTGGCGCGCGAATGGCTGTCGATCGCGCACTGAGCGGCGGTCGCTGGTTCTAACGCTTCGGGGGATCTGCGGGCGTAGCGCTCTGTTGCTGGCCGGGGCGCGCTACAGGCGTGGGCAAGACCGGCGGCGCAGGCGGATCGGCAGCCGAGTCGGAGGGAACTGCACTGAGCATCTCAGATGACACAGCGGGCCGTGCCGTGGGGCGCGGCACTGGCGCGGACTTGGCGGTGGGCACCGCCGGCGGCACATATTTCAGCACATGCTCGGCCGGCGCCCGGGGGCGGTAGAGATCGGCCAGGATCTGCAGGGGCTGGCTGTGGCCGGCCAGACGGTCGCGATAGACTTCGATATTCTCCAGCACCCGCTCGACGTAATTGCGCGTTTCGGAGAACGGGATTTGCTCGATCCAGTCGACAGGATCGACGCCCGGGTCGCGCGGATCGCCATAGGTTGCGATCCATCGCTCCACATTGCTGTTGCCGGCGTTATAGGCCGCGGCTGCCAGGATGTAGGAACCGTCCCATTGGGTCAGGTCGCTGGCCAGTTCCGCCATGCCGATCTGGATGTTGTAGGGCGTGTCGTCGCGTAACCCGCTGGGCCGGTAGGCGAGGCCTGCAATCCGCGCGGTGTGGCGCGCTGTGCTGGGCATGATCTGCATGATGCCCACGGCGCCGGCGGGACTGACTGCGGCCTCGTTGAATTCGGTTTCCTGGCGGATCACGCCCAGCACCAGCGCCTCGTCCGGCGCCGTGCCGGGGCCGGCGTAGCGCGGCAGCGCGATCACGGGATGCGAATAGGAGGGTAGCGAGATATCGCTGTAGCTGGCGATCTTGGCTACGCGCACCGCCACGTTGCGAAAGCCCATGCGCGTCAGATCGCCTGCCAGCAGATCGATGCTGCCGGCGTTGGTGTGATCCTCGGCATATCGAACGGCGAACAGGCGCAGCAGGTTCCCGGCCCCCAGATCGCCCAGCACATGAATGGCGCGAACGATGTCGCTCTTCTCATAGGCGGCGCGGACGCCGGCCGGATCGGCGGGGGTATCAGGCAGGCTGAGGCGCGGCGCGCTCTCGATGCGGGCAAGGGCGAGCTGGCCGTAAAAAGTATCGGGAATGTCTGCTGCCAGGCGGTAGGACTGCACAGCCTTGGCGAGGTCGCCTTCGGCTTCGTAGGCACGGCCCATCCAGTAATGACCGCGCGACAGGCTGATCGGGCGGCCGACGCGCTGGGTCAGGGCGCGGAAATGCGGCAGTGCGCTTTCGGGGTCGTGCAGGAAGCGCAGCGCGATCCAGCCCGCCAGGAATTCGGCATCGGCGAGGTCGACGCTGTTCTTGAGGCCGGTGTTGCTCACCAGCCGATAGGCGGTCCGGTAGTCCTGCACCTTGAGCGCCTGACGCGCAGCGACGGCGAGTTCGCCCCACATCCGCCCCGGGCCGATGCGGGCCAGTTCGCGGGTGGGCGCGCGCACCAGCAGGCCGGGCACCTCGTCGCCATCGCCGTTATGGTTCAGGGCGCGCGCCTGGTCGAAGATCAGGCCGGGATCGGCGCGTAGCGCGCTGGGCAGGTTCCGCTCCATACGGATGCCTTTGGCGGGATCGCGCTGCAGCGCCAGGCGTACCAGCGCGACGCGCCGGGCCCCGGCATCGACGCGGCTCATCTGCCGGCGTGCGCCATCGAGATCGCCCCGCCAGAGCAGATGCTCCAGCCGCGCCTGCTCGTCCTCCGGTCTCAGGATGTCGCCGTGTGCGGCGATGACGGCGCGCTCCTGATAGGGCTCGAAGCTGTCGTCGGTCCAGGCCTTGCGGATCAGTGCGATGCCCTCGCTCCGGTGGCCGGTGGCCATCAGCGCTTCGCCGAG
Organism: Alphaproteobacteria bacterium; assembly: GCA_018971835.1. Lineage (GTDB taxonomy): Bacteria > Pseudomonadota > Alphaproteobacteria > Micropepsales > Micropepsaceae > Rhizomicrobium. The sequence goes on along the minus strand of JAGWZW010000072.1, from coordinate 3,761 downwards.
ACGGACCTTGCCGATGCCGGTTTCCGGCGTACGACCGGCGAACCAGCCGATCACCGCGCCCGGGTCCATGCCGGCCGGCATGGCCTGCTCGGCGCGGGCGAGAAGCACGTCGCGCAGCGGCCAGTCAGGGTAATCGCGCAGAAAGCCGCTGATCTCGGCGAAGCTGGCGCCGCCGTTGCGATCGGTCAGGTAGCGCCAGGTGATGATGCGCCGGGCAACCGGATCGTGCCCCTGATCGGCGAGGCCGCGCGCCGCGGTCCAGTCGCCGTGATCGGCGGCGTCAAAGGCCTTGGTGTAGAGGTCGTGATCGGCGGCGCTGAGGGCGGTTATGGAGCCGGGGCGGCGTTCCGGGGAGGGCGGCGGAACCTTCTCGTCGCCGGTTTCGGCACTGTCGGAATCGGTGATGGGCTGCATCATGATGACGCCGCCCTGCTGCGTCAGGCCGGGCGGAAGCGGCTGCCGGGCGGGCGCGGGCGAACGGGCCGCGCTGGCAGCGGCGGTACCGGCGGCAAGCGCCGCCGCGCAGAGAAAGGCGGTGCGCAAAGCGCGCATGGAATCAGGAACCCGTGTTGGCCCGGCGTCATCGCGCGGGGGTCGCCCGAGACTAGCCGTTCCGCCTCTAGGTTTCCACAGCGCGTATCCGGTATCACAGCAAAGGCACGGACCAGATCGCACCTTGCCGATTGCAGTGGGCGAGGGCTATTTTGCGCTCCGGTTTTTCATGAAACGGAACTGGCCATGCGCGAATTGCGCGAACGCATCAAAGGATCGATCCCCGCCCTCATCACGCCGCTGAAGAACGGCGCCGTGGACGAGGCGGCGTTCCGCAAATTCGTCTCCTGGCAGATCGCCGAGGGCAGCCACGGCCTGGTGCCGATGGGCACCACCGGCGAATCGGCCACGCTCAGCCATGAAGAACACAAGCGCGTGGTAGAACTCTGCGTGGATGAGGCGAACGGCCGCGTACCTGTGATCGCGGGCGCGGGCTCCAATTCCACTGCCGAGGCTATCGAACTGACGCGTTTCGCCAAGTCGGTGGGGGCCGACGCGGTGCTTTCCGTCGCGCCCTATTACAACAAGCCCTCGCAGGAGGGGATCTACCGCCATTTTGCCGCCATCGCCGAGGCGGTGGATATCCCCATAGTCCTCTACAACATTCCCGGCCGCAGCGTGGTGGAGATCGCGGTGGAGACGATCGCGCGCCTGTCCAAGGTGGCTAATATCGTCGGCGTCAAGGACGCTACCGGCAACATGGCACGCGCCAGCCGCGAGCGGCTCGCCTGCGCCAAGGGCTGGCGCATGATCTCCGGCGAGGATGCCACCACGCTGGGCTACATGGCGCATGGCGGGCATGGCTGCATCTCCGTCACCGCCAATGTGGCGCCGAGGCTGTGCTCGCAGTTTCAGGAAGCCTGCATGGCGGGGAACTTCGAGGCCGCGCGCGCGCTGCAGGACAGGCTCTTGCCGCTGCATGACGCCATGTTCTGCGAGCCCAGCCCGGCCCCGGCCAAGTTCGGCGCCTCGCTCTTGGGGCTCTGTGCCAACGAGGTGCGGCTGCCCATCGTCCCTGTGACACCGGCGGCCGAGGCGCGGGTCCGCGAGGCGATGGTGTCCGCCGGATTGCTGTAGCGATGGCGAAGAAAAAAGACGACGAGCGCAAGGTCGTCGCCGAGAACCGCAAGGCGCGTTATTCCTACGCCATCGACGGCACGCTGGAAGCGGGCATGATGCTCCTGGGCTCGGAAGTGAAGGCGCTGCGCGCAGGCAAGGCCACCATCGCCGAATCCTATGCGCAGGTGAAGGACGGCGAGATCAGCCTGATCAACGCCTATATTCCCGAGTACGGCATGGCCAACCGCTTCAATCACGAGCCGAAGCGGCCGCGCAAGCTGCTGGTGCGCAAGACCGAGGTGAAGAAGCTTGCCGCCGCCACCCAGCGCGAGGGCATGACGCTGATCCCGCTGCGCGTCTATTTCACGCCGCGCGGCATCGCCAAGATCGAACTGGGCATCGCCAAGGGCAAGAAGCTGCACGACAAGCGCGAGACGGAAAAGGCGCGGGACTGGGCGCGCGACAAGGCCCGGCTGATGCGGGACAAGGGCTGACCATGAGCGATGACGACAAGCCGCCGGAGATTGAGGGGGCGAAGGAAAAACTGATCCGCTCCAAGGAGAAATGGGCGGAGGAGGGCCGGCTGCTCACCGGCCGGCCGGATGCGGGCCGCGTGAACCGCCTGCCGCCGGGCCAGCGCCTCGTCACCAACTGGCCGGTGCTCGACCTCGGCGCCCAGCCCGACGTCAAGCCGGAGAACTGGCGCCTGCGCATCATGGGGCTGGTCGAAAATCCGGTGGTCTACACGCTCGACGAATTCCTGGCTCTGCCGCAGCAGGAGATGGTCAGCGACATCCACTGCGTCACCGCCTGGAGCCGCTACGACAACCGCTGGAAAGGCGTCACCGCCAAGGCCTTGCTGGAGATCGTGAAGCCGAAGCCCGAGGTGAAGCACGTCCTCTTCCAGTCTTATGACGGCTATACCACCAACGTGGCGCTGGAGGTGTTCGCCGCCGACAACGTGCTGCTGGCGCATGAATGGGAAGGCCAGAAGCTGACGCGCGAGCATGGCGGGCCGGTGCGCATGGTGATTCCGGACTGGTATTTCTGGAAAAGCCCCAAATGGGTGACACGGATCGAATTCTCCGCGACCGACCGTCCTGGCTTTTGGGAAGTCCGCGGCTATCACAACGAAGGCGATCCCTGGAAGGAGGAGCGGTATAGCTAGGACGGTGTGCTGCCCATCCATTCTTTTCGTCATCGTCTGCTTCATGCAGGCGATCTGATTTTCCAGCTGGACATGAATCACCCGGACAGTCCTAACGACAGCGTCAGGACGGGTGATGACGGGTGAGGTGAAAGCTACGTTGTCGAGATTGCCGCTCGCTTCGAGTCATTCACCACGGCATCGAACATTTCGGGCGTGAGAACGCCGGTGTTGGTGTTGTAGCGCGAGCAGTGATAGCTCGCGACAAGCGAAATCCCGTCGATGTCATACCGTGCGCCGTGGCGGAAGGGATGTGTGCTCTTTCGCACGCCGAGCGCGGTGAGCACGCTATCGTGCGCGATCTTGCCAAGGGTCAGGATCGCCCTCAAATTCTTCATGCTGGTTATTTGCGCGATGAGAAATTTCCGGCAGGTATTGATCTCGGCGGGCGTAGGCTTGTTCTCGGGCGGCACGCAGCGCACGGCATTGACGATCGCGCAATCGACAAGTTCGAGCCCGTCATCGGCGCGCTCCGCGTAATGTCCGCGCGCAAGCCCATGCTTCAGAAGCGTTGCATAGAGCAGATCGCCCGCCCAGTCGCCGGTAAAGGGCCGCCCGGTGCAGTTGGCGCCGTGCAGGCCGGGAGCGAGGCCCACGATCAGCAGCTGTGCATCCGTGCGACCAAAGGCCGGAACCGGCGCGTTGAAATAATCCGCATAAGTCGTGCGGTTTTGCGCGCGGAATTCCGCGAGCCGGGGGCATAGCGGGCAATCGTGCACCGGCTCGCTCGTGGTTTCGCTTATCCCACCGGTCCGCATGAGCGGCGCAATCATGCGCTTTGCGCGTACTGTTCGTGATCGTGATTGTTCTGGCCGCCCGAACGCGGCCCGCCTTCGCGGGCGATGGAAGGTTTGAGTTCTTCCAGTTCGATAAAATTGTCGGCCTGACGGCGCAGTTCGTCGGCCACCATCGGCGGCTGGGTGCGGATGGTGGAGACGACGCT
>JAGWZW010000150.1 GCA_018971835.1 Alphaproteobacteria bacterium | reverse complement strand
ACGCGCTTATTCGGCGGAGTCGCCGGTGGGGGTTGAGGAACAAAAAAGGGGCCGACACGGCCCCTTTGTTTTTGATGCTGGCTGAGGATGGTTCGGTTCAGAACGGCGGGTCGGTGGGCTTTGCTTTCCGTCAGCGAGGTTCGGGCTGGCGCTGGTTGCGGATTTCCTCCTGAAGACGGACATTGTAGATGGCCCAGATTTTCTCCCGCAGGTCATCGAGGAGTTCGTAGACGGCGAGGGCCTCCTCGGGCGTCCAATAGGCGGGGACGGTGAAGTTCGGTTCGGTCATGACTTGGTGCTCCGGCGTTGGCGGGCGCGCTGCTCGGAGCGCTCCTTGGCCTCCTTGAGGCGATAGGACTCGCCGTCGATGGCGATAATTTCGGCGTTATGGACGAGACGATCGACGAGGGAGACGACGCAGGCGGCGTTGGGAAAGACCTCATGCCATTCGGCAAACGGCCTGTTGGTGGTGACCAGCGTGCTTTTATCCTCGTAGCGGCGGCTGATGAGCTCGAAGAGCAGATCGGCATGGCGGTTGGAGTAGGACAGGTAGCCGACCTCGTCGATCGCCAGGAGCGTGGGCGTGGCATAATAGCGAAGGCGGCGGCGCAGAGCGGAATCACTGTCGAGGGCGGCGAGATCGCCGAGCATCTGGCCGGCGCTGACGAAGAGCGCGGTATGGCCGTGCAGGATCGCCTGGTGGGTGATGTTGCGGGCCAGCGTCGATTTGCCGACGCCGTTGGGGCCGACGAGCACGGCGTTGGTGGCATCGCTGAGGAAGTCGAGGGCCATCAGCGCCTCGATGGCGGCGCGGTCGCAGCGATTGGGCCAGGTCCAGTCGAAGTCGCAGAGCGGCTTGAAACGGCCGATGCGGGCATCCTTGAGACGGCGTTCGAGGCTGCGGCGAGCGCGTTCCTGTTCTTCCCAACCGAGCAGGTCCTCGGCCCAGCCGGCGGCCTCGGTCCAATGGGCCAGCAGGCCATGCAGATGCAGCGCCTCGGCGCGGCGGCGCAGGGGATCAGGATTTGTCATCGGCGGGTTCCTTGAGTTGATCGTAGAGATCGAGGCGGGCCGGCCGCACCGGCGTATCCTTGGCGCGGAGGTGCGCGGGCAGAGCCCGCACAACCGGCGGCGGCTGGTGACGGGCTTCACGGCGATGCTCGAGGGCGAGACGGACGGCGTTGGGATGGGGCACGCCGCGTTGCAGGGCCTCGCGGATGGCGGCCTGCAGTTCGCCGGCGCCGTAGCGATCGAGCAGCCGCATCAGGGCGGCGGTGACGGCGCCCAGCTGGTCGCCGCGGGCGGCGGCGCGAACCAGCAGGGCCTCTGCTTCCGGCACGGCCCGCACCAGGCGGTCGGTGGCGCGGTGGCGGCGGGCCTGGCGCTTTTGCGCGACCAGGGCGGCGATGTGGGCGGGATCCTCGATCTGCTCGCCCCGGCCGTAACTGCGATGGTGGCAAGCGAGGATTTGCGCGCCATCGACGATCCGAACGGTGTCGGGATCGGCCAGCACGGTGAGGGTGCGCCGCACCTGGGTGTGCGGCACCGAGTAGTCGTTCTTGTCGAAGCGGACATAGGGAGTTTTGCCGGCTCTGACGGCGACCTGCTCGAGCAACGGATAGGGATTGTCCGGCAGCTTCAAGAGCGAAGGCGCCTCGGCGGCGAAGGCCGCGGCGACGCTGATCTCCTGGCCCGGACAGCGGCGATCCGCCGCCGGACCGGCTACCCAGGCTTCGGCCTGGGCGTTGAGATCGTCGACGTCGTTAAATGCGCGGGCGGCAAAGAAGGCATCCCGAACGTAGCGAATCGCGCGCTCGACACGACCCTTCTCGTTGCCGCGCGCCACGGCCACCGGCCGCGGTTCAAACCGATGATACGCAGCGAAGTTGAGCAGCGCCGGCTGGAAACGAATGGCGTCGCCACGGCGCTCGAGCACGGCACTGCGAAGATTATCATACAGCAGGACACGTGGAACACCTTGCCATGCGGTGAAGGCTGCAGCGTGGCCACGCAAAAAGTTCTCCAGGCGCGCGTCGAGAAAGAAGCGCAGGAAGATTTGCCGGGAATAACTCAGCACCATGACAAAGGCCATCAGCGGACGGCGGGCGCGGCCGATCATGAGGTGACCAAAATGGCCCCAGTCGACCTGGGCCTGTTCTCCCGGCAACGTGCTCAGGCGCAGATAGGCTTCGGCCTTGGGCCGCGGCCGGTGGCGGGCGACGAAATGGCGGAAGTGATCGGGATGCCCACGATAGCCGCGCTCGCATACCATGCCGTAGAGCCGGGCCGCCGTCAGGGTCGGGAACTTCTCCAAGGTCTGCAGAACGAACGGCAGGTAGGGGTCGATCCGCGAGTGCCGGGCCGGTGGCCCGAGGCGCGGCAGCCCGGCCTGGGCCAACACCCGGGAGACGGTCTCGTGATGAACCTTGAGTTGGCGGGCGATGGTGCCGACCGACCACTTCTCGGCATGATAGAAGCGCAAAATCTGGGCTTCGAGTTCGGGCGGGATCGCCATCGCGTCCTCATGGCGGCAAGCTTCAGCGGGTCCGGCGGCGCAGAAAGCCTTGGCGCACGAAGGCCGGGCAGCGGCGGCCGCACCAGTGACAGTGGTGCCGCGCCGTCAGCGCCGGGATCCGCGCGCCGGCAGCGCCCTTCACGATCACCGCCGAACTCCGCGGCAGCAAACCATCCCCCGCCTCGGCTGGGGAACCGTGATGCGTCACGATCTTTTGCCGGGCGCGGTAACGGCGGTTGCGTTCAGCATGGGTAAAGCGGCCGTCGCGACTGCTCTGGTAGCGTCGGCCGGCCTCGCGCAGCGATTGCCGGCGGGCGGCGTCAGCGCAGCCGTCGACACAATAGATCTGACCACGGTCGCAGCAGCTGCAGATCAAGACTTGCTGCCGGCAGCGCCCGCAGAGAAACAGGCGCGCCGAGCGGTCTTCATCATGTTCGGCGCAGCCCGTCCCCGATGGACGCGCTCCCCCGGCGCTGCCATACTGCCCGCGCATTCGTGCCTCGCACGATGTCGGGCACGGCGCCGCGAACTTGCCAGTTTGGTGGGCGCCGTGCCTGCCTTCCTCACCGGGCAGAGTGTTACCGTGACGGGCGGCCGCATGTCAGCGGCCAGCACCCTCGGACAACGCGCCAAATCAAAGAAAATGACCGCCGGATGCCGCGGGTTGCCCCCGTGGGTACACAGGCCCCACCCACGCGCGCCGCTCCGTCGCTCGTGGGGGCACGTCGCGCCGCGCGCGGGGCCCTCCCGTGCACTACGGGGACAACCCGCCTCGCTCTACCGCCCCGTGATCAAAACCTGCATCCAGGGGGATTCCGCCGAATAGACGCGGATTCTGGCCGCCGTTCACAACAGCCGCGGGTTCTTATCCATCGGGAATTTCCGCTTCGGCGGCAGCGAGGGACGCAGTGCCTCGACCTGCGTGGCGATCGCCACTGCAATCTCATGACGCGACACGGCGCCCACGGTCGCAAAGCAGGTCCGGATTGCTG
>JAGWZW010000071.1 GCA_018971835.1 Alphaproteobacteria bacterium | reverse complement strand
TACGAGGCCGTGCTGAAGGCCTATCCCACCCAGCCCAAGGCCTGGATGAGCTACGGCCATGCGCTCAAGACCGTGGGCCGCACCGACGACGGCATCGCCGCCTACCGCCGCAGCCTCGCGCTGCTGCCGAGCCTCGGCGAATCATGGTGGAGCCTGGCCAACCTCAAGACCTTCCGTTTCACGGATGAGGACGTCGCGGCGATGCGCCGCCAGCTCGCCCGCAGCGACCTCTCCGACGACGACCGGCTGCATCTCGACTTCGCGCTGGGCAAGGCGCTGGAGGATGGCGGCGCCTATGAAGCCTCCTTCGCCCATTACGACAAGGCCAACGCCCTGCGCCGCAAGGCGATGGGCTATGAGGCGGAAGACACCACCCGCCATGTCGATCGCTCGACGGCGCTGTTCACGAAAGAGTTCTTCGGTGCGCGCGCGGCACAGGGCAGCGCGGCGCCCGATCCCGTCTTCATCCTCGGGCTGACGCGCTCGGGCTCGACCCTGCTCGAACAGATTCTCGCCAGCCATCCGGCGGTCGAAGGCACGATGGAGCTGCCCGACATCACCGCGCTGGCCAAGCGCATCGGCGGGCGCAAGAAGAAATCGGACGACAGCGCCTATCCCGAAAATCTCGCAACGTTGGCGCCGGAGGACTTGCGCGCGCTGGGCGAGGAATACCTCGAACGCACCGCCATCCAGCGCAAGCTGGGCCGGCCGTTGTTCATCGACAAGATGCCCAGCAACTGGCTGCACACCGGCCTGATCCACCTGATCCTGCCCAAGGCGAAGATCATCGACGCGCGGCGCCAACCGCTGGCCTGCTGCTTCTCCAACTTCAAGCAGCATTTCGCGCGCGGCCAGGGCTTCACCTACGATCTGACCGACCTCGGCCGCTATTATTACGACTACGCCAGACTGATGGCGCATTTCGATGCGGTGCTGCCGGGCCGCGTTCACCGCGTGATCTATGAGGAGATGGTGGCCGACCCGGAACGCGAGGTCCGCCGCCTGCTCGATTATTGCGGCCTGCCGTTCGAACCGGCCTGCCTGCGCTTCTACGAGAACGAGCGCGCCGTGCGCACCGCCAGCTCCGAGCAGGTCCGCCGCCCTATCTATAAAGAGAGCGTGGAGCAGTGGCGGCACTACGAACCCTGGCTGGACCCGCTGAAAGCCGCACTGGGCGAAGTGCTCGAAAATTATCCACAGGTGCCTGCGGATTGGCGCCAACGCTGAGCGACGCAAGATTGCGAAACGCCAATCGGCCACACCCGCCCGGAAAAGTATCCACGTCCACATATCAACTGCTATAACAGCCTTGACATAACCCGGCGCGGGCGCTGTCAATTCTCTGTCATATTGAGGGGATCTGTTTATGACGGGGACTAAATCCGTGCGCGGCGAAACATCGGCCGCGCTGCTTCCGATTCTACTGGCATCCACAATTCTGGCAGGGGTTCCGGCTGTGGCCCTGGCGCAGGCGCAGCAGAACCAGCTCGAAGAGGTGGTGGTCACGGCGCAGAAGCGATCGCAGAACCTGCAAAACGTTCCGATGAACGTCACGGCGATGACCGCGCAAAGCCTGACTCAGCTGCATCTGACCAACTTCAACGATTTCGAGAAGTTCATGCCCAGCGTCACCTTTGCGGTGAGCGGCCAGGGCAGCAACGGCGGGCCCGGCTTCGCCAACATCACCATGCGCGGCGTGGCCAGCGACCAGAACGGCAACCACTCCGGCCCGCTGCCGACCGTGGGCGTCTATTTCGACGAGTCGCCGATCACCACCATCGGCGGCACGCTGGACATCCCGACCTACGATGTGCAGCGCGTCGAGGCGTTGTCTGGCCCGCAAGGTACGCTCTACGGCGCCAGCTCCGAATCGGGCACCATCCGGATCATCTCCAACAAGCCGGATACCGACGGGCTCTACGGCTCGATCAGTGCCAACGTCAATTCGGTCGATCACGGCGGCACCGGCTATGGCGCCAACGGCTTCGTCAACATCCCGCTCAGCGACAAGATGGCGATCCGCCTCGTCGGCTGGGGCGAGCATGACGCGGGCTATATCGACAACGTCCACAACGTGCGCACCTATCCGACCTCCGGCATCACCATCGACAATGGCGGACCGGGCACCACGCTGGACACCACCAACCGCATCAAAAGCAACTACAACACGGTGGACAAGTACGGCGCCCGCGCCGCTCTCGAAATCGACCTCGACGACAACTGGACCGTCACGCCGGTGGTGATTGCACAGTCGGAAACGAGCAACGGCTTCTTCGGCTACGACCCGCATATCGGCGATCTCAAGGTCGGGCATTTCACGCCGGAATACGTCAAGGACAACTGGTATCAGGCCAACCTGACCGTGCAGGGCAAGATCGCCAATCTCGACGTGATCTATGCCGGTTCCTACATGAACCGCATGGTCAAGTCGGAAGCGGACTATTCGGACTACGCCTACTGGTACGACACGCTGAACGGCTCTGGCGCCTATTTCTACGACAATCTGGGCAACCTGGTCGATCCGACGCAGTACATCGTCGGCAAAGATCTCTTCACCAAGCAAAGCCACGAGCTGCGAATCTCCACTCCCAAGGACGACCGCTTCCGCGTGGTCGGTGGGCTGTTCTACGAGCGCCAGTCGCACCACATCCTTCAGGACTACAAGGTGGTGGGCAACATCGCCGACAGCATCACCGTGCCCGGCTGGCCCAACACCATCTGGCTGACCGACCAGCTGCGCGTGGATCGCGACTATGCCGCCTTCGCCCAGGCCGATTTCGACATCACCCCGAAGCTGACCTTCACCGCCGGCATCCGCGGCTTCTATGCCGACAATTCGCTGCAGGGCTTCTTCGGCTTCTCCTCGGGCTTCAGCTCACACACCGGCGTGGCGATCTGCAAGACGGACTCCGGAGGCAATCTGTTGCCCGCCATCGTTCCCGGCGGCCCTTGCACCGATCTCGACGCCCGGGTGCATGAGTCGGGCGAGACTCACAAGCTCGGCCTGACCTACCACGTCACCGACAACAAGATGGTGTACTTCACCTACTCCACCGGCTTCCGTCCCGGCGGTGTCAACCGGCGCAACGACATCCCCGGTGTCGGGCCTTATGCCTCCGACACGCTGGACAACTATGAGATCGGCTGGAAAACAAGCTGGCTCGACAATCGCCTGCGTTTCAACGGCGACATCTACCTGGAGGACTGGAACAACTTCCAGTTCCCATATCTGGGACCGAGTTCGGTCACCATCATCGCCAATGCCGGACAGGCGCAGATCAAGGGCGCCGAAGCCCAGGTTTCGTGGCTGCCGATCGACAGCCTGACGCTGACCGGCAACGTCGCCTACAATGACGCCCAACTCGCCGCACCGTATTGCGGTGGCGATTGCGCGACCAACGCGGTGCAGTCGCCGACGGGCACCCAGCTTCCCATCACTCCGAAGTGGAAGCTGAACGCTATCGCCCGCTACGAGTTCCAGCTCGCCGGGCTCAACGCCCACATCCAGGGCGACATGGTGCATCAGAGCGGCACCTGGCCGGACCTGCGCCTCTATCAGCGCAGTCTGCTGGGCCAGAACAAGGCGTACACGATGTTCGATTTCGCCGCCGGCGTCGGCCTCAACAACTGGCTCGTCGAACTGTCGATCCAGAATGCCTTCGACGAGCGCGCCCAGCTCGGCCGCTTCGCCGCCTGCACGCCGGAAACCTGCGGTTTCCAGACCTACATCCTGCCGTCGCAGCCGCGGACCCTTGGGCTCACCTTCACCGAGAAATTCGGCGGCGAGTAACCGGCGGCTCACCGCCAGCCTTGACCAGCCCCGGGACCGGATGCGGTTCCGGGGCTTTTTTCTGATCATACCCGGTATTTGATATATTATATGGCAACTATGCTGCGTCATATATGTCTATAGACATCATGAATGGTCTTATTTATAGACCAGACCCGTAATTGGATATCTCAGCCATGATCACGTCGCAGCAGCTTCGGGCCGCGCGCGCCCTTCTGGGTATCGACCAGGGCGAACTGGCGCGGCTCTCGGGCCTGTCGCCGGCCACCATCCAGCGGATGGAGTCCAGCAACGGCGTGGTGCGCGGCACGGTCGGCTCGCTGACCAAGCTGACCGAAGTCCTGGATGCCAACGGCGTCGAACTGATCGGCGAAGGCACCGTCAGTTCCTCCGGCGGCCGGGGCGTGAGGCTGAAATCACGCGGCTAGAATGACGATGGCGGTGGTATCGGAGCTTGCTTGCGTTGGGGCGCTTTTGGCGCTGGGGGCGCTGGCGGTTGCGCTGGCCAGATTCGCCGCCGCCTCGCGCCTCATCTACGGGCTCAGCTTCCTTGTCACCTCGGTTGCCTGCGTCGTGGCGGTGCTGGCCCTGGCCGCACCGGCGAGCGAGATCGTGCTGCCGCTCGGCCTGCCCTGGATGGGAGCGCATTTCCGTGTCGATGCCCTGACGGCCTTCTTCCTGGCGGTGGTGAATTTCGGCGGCGCCGCCGCCAGCTTCTACGCCATCGGCTACGGCGCCCACGAGGAAGAACCGGCGCGGGTTCTGCCCTTCTACCCGGCCTTCATCGCGGGCATGAATCTGGTGGTGCTGGCGGGCGACGCCTTCGCCTTCCTGCTGTCCTGGGAGTTCATGTCGCTGACCTCCTGGGCGCTGGTGATGAGCCATCACAAGGACGCCGAGAACCGCCGCGCCGGCTACGTCTATCTGCTGATGGCGAGCTTCGGCACGCTCTGCCTCCTGCTCGCCTTCGGCCTGCTGGCCGGGGCGGACGGCGGCTATGTCTTCGCGCAGATGCACGCACACCAGCTCTCTGCCACGCTGGCCGCGCTGGTGCTGGGGCTGGCGCTGCTGGGCGCGGGCTCGAAGGCGGGCCTGTTCCCGCTCCATGTCTGGCTGCCGATGGCCCACCCCGCCGCGCCCAGCCACGTCTCCGCGCTGATGAGCGGGGTGATGACCAAGGTGGCGGTCTATGCCTTCATCCGCATCGTCTTCGACCTCGTCGGCTTTCCCGACTGGTGGTGGAGCGTGGTGGTGCTGGTGCTGGGCGGCGTCACCGCGGTGATGGGCGTGCTCTATGCGCTGATGCAGTGCGACCTGAAGCGCCTGCTCGCTTATTCGACGGTGGAGAACATCGGCATCATCTTCATCGGGCTGGGTCTGGCGCTGGCGTTCCGCGCCAACCATATGGACGGCGCCGCCGCGCTGGCGCTGACCGGCGCGCTGCTGCATGTGCTGAACCATGCCGTCTTCAAGTCGCTGCTGTTCTTCGGCGCGGGCGCGGTCCTGAACGCCACGGGCCTGAAGGACATCGAGAAGCTGGGCGGCCTCATCCACCGCATGCGCATCACCAGCACGGCCTTTCTGGTCGGCGCGGTGGCAATTTCCGCGCTGCCGCCGTTCAACGGCTTCGTCTCCGAATGGCTGACGTTCCAGGCCGTGCTGCTCTCGCCGCAGATCCCGCAATGGGGCCTGAAGCTGATGGTGCCGACCGCGGGCACGATGCTGGCACTGGCCGCCGCGCTGGCGGGCGCCTGCTTCGTGCGCGGCTTCGGCGTCTCCTTCCTCGGCCGGGCACGCAGCGCCGCCGCCGCCGAAGCGCAGGAGGTGGACCGCTTCTCGCTGGCCGCTATGACGGGACTGGCGCTGCTCTGTCTGCTGCTCGGCATCCTGCCGGCCTTCGCCATCGACGGTCTGGCGCCCGTGGTGCAGGGCCTCGTCCATGCCCAGATGCCACGCCAGCTCGGCGTGGCATGGTGGACGGTGGTGCCCATCGCCTCCAGCCGCAGCTCCTATAACGGACTGCTGGTGTTTCTTTTCATTGCCTTCTCGGCCTCGATGGCGGTGGTGTTCATCCACCAGCTCGCCTCGCGCATCGTGCGCCGGGGGCCCGCCTGGGATTGCGGCACGCCCAGCGCCAGCACGGCCACGCAATACACCGCCGGCAGCTTCGCCCAGCCGATCCGCCGCGTTTTCGGCAGCGTCGTGTTCCGCGCGCGCGAGGCCGTGACCATGCCCGCACCGGGCGATGGGCGCCCCGCAGTGCTCAACGTCTCGATGACCGATCTGCCCTGGGACGTGATCTACGATCCCATCCGTGACGCGGTGAACGCGGCCACCGGCTGGCTCAACCGCCTGCAGTTCATGACCATCCGGCGCTACCTGACGCTGGTGTTCATGACCCTGATCCTCCTGCTGCTGGTGCTGGCGATATGGTGAACCTGGCCGGTTATCTCGTGCAGGCGGGGGAGATGGCGCTGGTGCTGGCGCTGGCGCCGGCGGTCACGGGCCTCACCCGCAAGCTCAAGGCGCGGCTGTTGCGCAAGAAGGGGCCGCCGCTGCTCCAGCCCTATCTCAACCTCATCCGCCTGATGCGCAAGGACGCGGTGCTGGCCGACAACGCCTCCTGGCTGTTCCGCACGGCGCCCTACGCCATCTTCGCGGCGACCTGGGTGGCGGCGGCGCTGGTGCCGACCTTCGCCACCGGCTTGATGTTCTCCTGGTCGGCCGACCTCATCGCCATCATCGCGCTTCTGGGCAGCGCACGCTTCTTCCTGGCGCTGGCCGGGCTCGACATCGGCACCAGTTTCGGCGGCATCGGTTCGAGCCGCGAGATGATGATCGCCAGCCTCGCCGAACCGGCCATGATCATGATCGTGTTCACGCTGGCGCTGATCGCCGGCTCGACCCAGCTTTCCACCATCGCCGAGGTCATGCTGGGCGGCGCCGTCAACCTGCGCGTTTCGCTGGCGCTGGCGGCGGTGGCGTTGATCCTGGTGGCGATCGCCGAGAACGGGCGCATTCCGATCGACAATCCGGCCACCCATCTCGAACTGACCATGGTGCATGAGGCGATGGTGCTGGAATATTCCGGCCGCCACCTCGCCATGATCGAGTTTGCCAGCTCGCTCAAGCTGCTGCTCTACATCTCGCTGATCGCCTGCGTCTTCGTGCCGTGGGGGCTGGCGCCGATGGGCAGCGATCTGACCGCCTACGCCATCGGCGCCGGCAGCTACATCCTCAAGCTCTGCGCGGGCGCAGCGCTGCTGGCCGTGTTCGAGACCATGATCGCCAAGATGCGCGTCTTCCGCGTGCCCAATTTCCTGGGTGCGGCGCTGATGCTTGGCCTTCTGGGCACGCTGCTGCTGTTCGTATCCGGGGCGCTTTAACGATGCACGGCTTCGCTTTCGACATCGCCCACCTTCTCGCTGGCAGCCTGGTGCTGGTGAGCCTGTTGCTGCTCTATCAGGACCGCATGTCCGCCCTGCTCAATGTCTTTGCGCTGCATGCGGTGCTGCTGGCGCTGTCGGTGGGCTGGCAGGCGCACATCCAGGACGCGCCGCACCTCTATGTCACCGCCGCCATCGCCCTGATCTTCAAGGCCATCATCATTCCGGGGGGGCTCCGGCGCATCGTCAAGAAGCTCGGCATCCACCGCGAGATCGAAACCGTGGTGGGCATCGGCCTGACCATGCTGGCGGGCATCGCGCTGGTAGCGCTGGCGATGGTGGTGATGCTGCGCGCCACCGCGGGCGCCGATCCGCTGGCACGCGAGGATCTGGCCTTCGCGCTCTCCATCGTGCTGCTGGGCCTTTTGATGATGGTGTCGCGGCGCAACGCGGTGAGCCAGGTGGTGGGCTTCATGTCGCTGGAGAACGGCCTGGTGCTGGCCGCCACCGGCGCCAAGGGCATGCCGCTGGTGGTGGAGATTTCCGTCGCCTTCTCGGTGCTGATCGCCTTCATCGTGATCGGCATCTTCCTGTTCCGCATCCGCGAGCGCTTCGACACGGTGGACATCGGCGCGCTTGATCAGGTGGGAGGCGAACGCGGATGATGGTCCTCGCTACCCATCTGGCCGCCCACGCGCTCGATCTGGTGCTGCTGGTGCCGCTGCTGTTCGGCTTCGGCCTGGCGCTGCTGCCAAGCTACCGGGTTTCCGCCGCGCTCAACGTGCTGGCCAGTTTCCTGGCCCTCATCGGCTCGCTGCTGCTGCTGGTGGCCCGGCCCAAGGCGGGCGAATACCTGCAGGTGGACGATCTCAACATCGTCTTCATCGTGCTGAACACCTTCGTGGCCTTCACCACCTCGATCTTCAGCGCCACCTATATCGCGCACGAGCTGGAGACGGGCCGGCTGACGCCCGCCTATCTGCGCTTCTACCACGCCATGTTCCAGATCATGATGTTCGGCATGAACCTGGCGCTGGTCGCCAACAATATCGGGCTGATGTGGGTGGCGGTGGAACTGGCGACGCTCACCACCGTGGTGATGGTCGGCATCTACCGCACGCCCGAGGCGCTGGAAGCGGCCTGGAAATATTTCATCCTGGGCAGCGTCGGCATCGCAATGGCGCTGTTCGGCACCATCCTCGTCTACATGGCGGCGCGGCCGGTGATCGGCCAGGGCCTGGAATCGATGGCCTGGACCACGCTGATCCAGCATGTCGCCGATTTCGATCCGGGCCTGCTCAACGTCGCCTTCGTCTTCCTGCTCCTGGGCTACGGCACCAAGGTGGGCCTGGCCCCGCTCCACGCCTGGCTGCCGGACGCGCACGCCGAAGGCCCCACGCCGATCTCCGCGGTGCTCTCCGGCCTGCTGCTCAACGTCGCGCTTTACGCGGTGCTGCGCTTCAAGATGCTCTTGAACGCCAACCCGCACACCATCCCGGCGGGTCCGCTGATGGTGACGATGGGCCTGATCTCGCTGATCTTCGCGGCGCTGATGCTCTACCGCCGGCGCGACATCAAGCGGCTGTTCGGTTATTCCTCGATCGAGCACATGGGTATCATCGCCTTCGCCTTCGGCATGGGCGGGCCGCTGGCCAATTTCGCCGGCCTGCTGCACATGACCATGCACAGCCTGACCAAGTCCGCGATCTTCTTCTCCGTCGGCCATGTGGCGCAGGTGAAAGGCACCCAGAAGATCGCGGACATCAAGGGCCTGTCCGTCACCCATCCCGCGCTGGGCTGGGCGCTGGCCATCGGCGTGATCGCCATCGCGGGCCTGCCGCCCTTCGGCATCTTCATGAGTGAGTTCCTGATCGTCACCTCCACCTTCGCGCGCGACCCGTTGCTGGCGGTGCCGCTGGTGATCGGCCTCTTGCTCGGCGTGGGCGCGCTGATGCTGCGGCTGAGCGGGCTGGTGTTCGGCGAGCCCACCGGCCGCACCGATCCGGTGCAGGCCTCGTATATTCCGCTGTTCGCGCATTTCGCGCTGGTGCTGATCGCGGGCATCTATCTGCCGGGCCCGCTGGTTCTCTGGTTCCAGCACGTCGCGCATCTGTTGGGATAGGAGGCGCGTGATGTCCCAGCTGCTTTCGCAAATCGCGTCGACCAAGATGATGGCGCATCACCGGCCCTGGCCGCGCGCCGCGGTGAACGCGGAGGGCTGGCGCTTCGCCGCCGATCAGCTTGCCGCCGGGCGCTGGGTGCTGGTAGGCCTGTGGGGCGAGCGCCACGCGGTGCACATGGCGGTGCGCGACGAAGCGGCGAACGAGAGTGCAGTGTTGAGCTTCGCTGCCGCCGACGGGCGCTTTCCCTCGGTGGCCCGGCTGCATCCTCCCGCGCTGCGCCTGGAACGCACCATTCAGGATCTGTTCGGCCTCATCGCGGAGGATGCGCCGGATGGCCGCCCCTGGCTCGATCACGGCCGCTGGGGCATGAGCGCGCCGCTGGGCACACACGGGCCCGCCAACGCCGCGCGCTATCCCTTCCTGCCCGTCGAAGGCGATAGCCTGACCGAGATCGCCGTCGGGCCCGTGCATGCGGGCATCATCGAGCCGGGCTTCTTCCGCTTCACCACCAATGGCGAGGCGGTGGTGCGCCTGGAACAACGCTTCGGCTACACCCACAAAGGCCTCGAAAACCTGATGGCCGGCGCCACGCTGGCGCGGGGCATCGATCTAGCCGGCCGCGCCTGCGGCGATAGCACGGTCGCTTACAGCTACGCCTTCGCCCGCGCCGCCGAAGAGGCGCTGGAGGTCAACGTGCCGCCGCGCGCCGTGTGGCTGCGTGCGCTGATGGCCGAGCTGGAGCGCATGGCCAACCACTTCGGCGATTTCGGCGCCATCTGCAACGACGCCGGCTTCGCGCTGATGCTGGCGCAATGCTCGGCGGTGCGCGAGCGCGTGCTGCGCACTTCCGATACCGCGTTCGGCCACCGCATGATGCGCGACTGCCTCGCCGTGGGCGGTGTGGCGCGCGATCTTGCCGCCGAAGGCATCACCGCCATTCACGCGCTGCTGGACGAAACGGGCCGCGCCCTGCCCCGCCTCAAGGAACTGTACGACAACACCGCCTCGCTGCAGGACCGCACGGTGTCCACCGGCATCGTGACGGCGGCGCTGGCGAAGCAATACGCGGCCGGGGGCTATGTCGGCCGCGCTTCGGGCCGCAGCTTCGATGCGCGCCAAGCGCCTTCCTACGCGCCCTATGACCGGCTGCGCTTCGAGGTGCCGGTGCGCCAGGCCGGCGATGCCGATGCGCGGGTGTGGATCCGCATCGAGGAGATCGAGCAGAGCCGCGCGCTCATCCGCCAGATTCTGGATCATCTGCCCGCAGGCGACATCCGCGCCGAGCTGCGGCTGCCGGGCGAGGCGCGCGAGGGCGTCGCGCTGGTGGAGGGTTTCCGCGGCGATGTGTTCGCCTGGCTGCGGGTGAATGCCGATGGCACGCTGGCGCGTGCGCACTTACGCGATCCCTCGTGGTTCCAGTGGCCGCTGCTGGAAGCGGCGATCGAGAACAATATCGTCGCGGATTTCCCGCTCTGCAACAAATCGTTCAACTGCGCCTATTCGGGCACGGATTTGTGAGAGGACGCAGATGCGCAAGGCCATCCTCGACAATCTGATCCGCGGCATCGCCACCGAGCCGCCGCCGGTGCCGGACGCGGCGATGCGCGACGAGCTGGCTCGCGCCCTGGCCGAACGCGCGCGCCGCACGCTGGGGCGCAGCCTTTCCATCCGCGCGGTCGATGCCGGTTCCTGTAACGGCTGCGAGCTGGAAATCCACGCACTCTCCAATCCGTTCTACGATCTGGAGCGCTTCGGGTTTTCGTTCGTCGCCTCGCCGCGCCATGCCGACGTGCTGCTCGTCACCGGCCCGGTGACCAAGAACATGCGCGAGGCGCTGGAGCGCACCTACAACGCCATGCCCGATCCCAAATGGGTGATCGCGGTGGGCGATTGCGCGAAGGACGGCGGCTGCTTCAAGGGCAGCTATGCCTGCTGCGCGGGTGTATCGTCCGTCGTGCCGGTCGATCTGCATCTCCCCGGCTGCCCGCCCAACCCGACGGCGCTGCTCAAGGGCCTGCTGGCGCTCTTGGAAGCAGGCGCAAAGCGCGGATAGCGTGCACCTCGCAATGTCATCCGCCGCGAATGCGGCGGACCCAGATGACGCATCCGCTGCTGTTGCAGGTTTCACCTGGGTCGCCCGCATTTGCGGGCCATGACAATACAGGTTGGCAGCATCTGCGTTCAAACCGGCACTGCACCGCGCGTCTCCGCCACAAGGCCGATCTCGTCCGGCGTTTCGAAACGCGCGAGGATGCGGAAACCGGAATCGCGCGCGAAGCCCTCGATCACGTTCTTCTCGCGGCGGACGATAACGCGGCGCTTGACCAGCGCCTCTTTCGAGCCGGTGAGGATCACGCGGCGCGCCGGCACGCGCGCCAGCGTTTTCAGCAGCGCGGGCTCCTGCCGCTTCACCACCGGCACGATCTTCAGCATCAGCGCCACGTCGAAGCTTTCGCCGGCATCCCAGCCCTCGCGCAATTCCCATTTGCGAGCGGACAGGCGGCCGTCGCCGCGCCATGCGGCATAAGTCTCCACCGCACGCATGGCGGCGCCGTCGCGATCGCAGGCGAGATAGCGCTCAAGCGACGGCGCACGCGAGAAGGGAAACAATACCGGCAGCACGCCTGAGCCGACATCGATCAGCGAACGCGCCTCGCCGACGGCCAAAAGAATTTCATCCCAGAAAAGATCGAGATGGTCCGCGCGCTCGGCGGTGCTGGCGTGATTGCGAGCAATGATGTTCAGAAGCGGCGCGGCATCGCCGTCCCTTGGCAACGTCTTCAACGTCTCGCACGCCGCCGCCAGCGCGCCATCGTCGGCGCGGTAGCGGCGCAAGGTGAAATAGATCGCCTTGCGCGCCCTGGTCGCCGCATCCTTGTAGAGTCGCGTGCGCGTGAATTTGTCCGCGTCGGGTGCCGCCGTAAGCGCCGCGCAGAAGGCCCGGTCCGCGCGCCACAGGACAAGGATTTTCTCCACGGCCTCTGCGCGCTCCAGCCGGTAACTGCGGCAAACCTCCTGCGCCAGACGTTCCGCCAGAATGCGCAAGCTCTCGTCGCTCACGCTTGCAGCTCCGCCCAAGAGCGCATCAGCGCGCTCTGCGGGAACCACGCCGCGTGGCGTTCCAGCACCTCGGCCAGATAGGCATCCAGTCCCGCCCCGCTTTCGAGCAGCCCGCGCAGATGCAGCACCGTGCGGCAGATGGTGGAGAGGTTGTGGCAGCTCAGCCGTTCCTTGTCCGAAAACACCGCCGCGATATCGGCTTCGTCGCGGCACACCGCGCAGGGGCAGCGATACTCGCCCGCCAGCAATGGCCCCGGATCGCTCAGCGCGCCGTAAGGCGTCATGTAGGCGCCGCCGGCGGCATAATGCGCATAGGACGCCGAATCGAAGATCGTGGCGCCGAGCGCCAGGAAGAACGGCAGCTCCAGCGGATCGCCCGCACCATAGATGTGCATCGGCAGGTCCGGCCCCGCCATCGCGCGGGCCTCGCGGATCACGCGGCCGGCGAACAACAGGTCGTGGTTCTTGTTGAAGAACGGCACCAGCGAGCCGATGGCCAGGTATTCGATGCCCATCGCCATCAGCCCTTCCAGGCTCTTCGTGCGCAGGTCGAGGAAGCGCCCGCCCTGCTGCACGCCCGCCACCACGCCATGCTCGGCGATCGCCAGCGCCTCCTTGATGCGCTTCTGCGTGGCTTCCAGCTTCGACTCTGCGATGCTTCTCGAATCCCCCGGCGGCGTCACCAGGTCGAGCGGCGCGATGACGTGGCTGCCGATCTTGTCCTGAAAGCGCACGATGTCGCGGTTGTTGAGATAGAGCTTGCGGGTGAAGCCCTGGAAGGCGCCGGAGTCGGTGGTGATCAGCCCGTCGAAGCCGACATAGGCAGGCAGGTTGGTTTGCGTGGTCAAGAGCGTGCGCAGTTCGCGCTGCTTGTAGAGGAAGAAGGAATTGACGATCAGCCCTTCGATCTTCACGTCCGCATCGGCCATCGCCAGCTGGAACACGCGCTCGCGCGGCTGGTAAACGGGCATGAACAGCGGCAAGGGATGGGCCCGGCCGGTTCGCGGCACGAAGGGCTTGAGGGGGCCGCCCAAAACGGATCGCGCCGGGATTTGCGTCATTTGCTCCTCATCGGAAAAGGTCTATACGACCGGGCCGGCCGCAAGCAACGGCCCAGAAAGGATCCTGCCTCCATGCCCATCCGTGTCGCCCGCCACCACGATTTCTCCTGCGGCCACCGTATTCACGGCCACACGGGCGGCTGCGGCAACCTGCATGGCCACAATTACCGCGCCCATTTCACCTGCGAGCAGAATCAGCTGGATGCGCTGGGCATGGTGGTGGATTTCGCGGTCATCAAGTCGCGCCTGTGCCAGTGGGTGGAAGACAACTGGGACCACCGCTTTCTTCTGTGGGCGGAGGATCCGATCCGCGAGGCCCTGAAGGCCGTCGATCCCACGGTGGTGGCGGTGCCCTTCAACCCCACGGCCGAGAACATGGCGCTGCATCTGCTGAACGTGGTGGGGCCCGAGGCGATGGCCGGAACCGGCGTCAAGCTGGTGCGCGTGGTGCTGGAGGAGACGCGCAAGTGCCTGGCCGATTGCGCACTCGACTGAGGCTGCCGTGATGGCGGCGCTCGGCTGGCTGTTCCTGGCGCTGGGGCTGGCCGGCGGAGCCTACACGCTGGCCGCTGCGCGCTTCGCCGGGCGCGTGCTGCAGCGGCGGCCCGATCCCATGCCGCTCTCCTTTCCGCCGGTCACCATCCTGAAGCCGCTTTATGGCGTGGAGCCGGGGCTGGAGCGGGCGCTGGCCAGCGTCCTCAACCAGCAATATCCCGCGCCGCTGCAGGTCGTCTTCGGTCTGCATGCGGCCGACGATCCCGCGCAGGCCATCGTCGCCCAGCTGAAGAACAGCTTTCCCGGCCGCGATATCGCAGTGGTGGTGGACGAGCGGCGCCACGGCAGCAACGCCAAGGTTTCCAACCTCGTCAACATGATGGCGGCGGCCAAGCATGACGTGCTGGTGCTGGCGGACAGCGACATCGCCGTTTCCGGCCCCTACCTCAAGCGCGTGGTGGCGGCGCTGGACCGGCCGGGCGCGGGCGCGGTGTCCTGCCTCTACGCCGGGGTGGGAATGGCCGGGTTCTGGTCCGGGCTGGCCGCGATGGGCGTCTCCTACCAGTTCCTGCCCAACGCAGCGCTGGGGATCGGGGCCGGGCTGGCCCATCCCGCGATGGGCTCGACCATCGCGCTGACCCGCGGGACGCTGGAGGCCATCGGCGGCTTCGCCGCCTTCGCCGGCTACCTGGCCGACGATTTCGAGATCGGCCGGGCCGTCCGGGCCAAGGGGCGGACCATCGCCTATCCGCCGTTGACCGTCAGCCACTTCATGAGCGAGCGCAGCCTCGGCGCCCTGCTCGGCCACGAACTGCGCTGGGCAAGGACGGTGCGCACCATCGATCCGGCCGGACATTGGGGAAGTTTCATCACCCATGCCCTGCCGCTGGGCCTGATCGGCGCGATTTTGCTGGATTTTGCCCCCGTACCTTGTGCGGTCTTGGCAGCTATTCTTGTGGCGCGTCTTTCCCTCAAGGCGCGAATAGATCATATAGTCGGCGTGGCCGCGGGCCCGGCCTGGCTGTTGCCGGTGCGGGACATGCTGTCGTTTGGAATTTATGTCGCTTCGCTCTTCGGGCGGCGCGTGGAATGGCGGGGAAGCCGCCTCACCGTCGACCGGAGCGGGACCATGTCATGATCTTCCTGTCGCAATCCTAGGATACGTTAAATGCTTCGGACGCTTTTCCTTCAGGCACCCTCTTTCGACGGCTTCGACGGCGGCGCCGGCTCGCGCTACCAGGCCAAGCGGGAGATCAAGTCGTTCTGGTATCCGACCTGGCTGGCCCAGCCGGCGGCGCTGGTGGAGAACTCCAAACTGATCGACGCCCCGCCGCACAAGACCAGCCTCGCCGAGGTGGTGGCGCAGGCGAAGGATTTCGATCACGTCGTGGTTCATACCTCGGTGCCCTCGTTCAAGTCGGACGTGAAGGTAATCGAGGCGCTGAAGGCGGCCAACCCCAACCTCAAGGCCGGGCTGATCGGCGCCAAGGTGGCGGTGAATGCGGAAGGCAGTCTCCGCGAAGCCCCGGTGATCGACTACGTCGCCCGCAACGAGTTCGACTTCACCATCAAGGACGTGGCCGACGATATCGCCTTCAAGGATATCAAGGGCATCTCCTACCGCACCTCGCGCGACGTCATCGTGCATAACGACGACCGGCCGATGATCGAGAACATGGATTCGTTGCCCTTCGTCACGCCGGTCTACCAGCGCGACCTGAAGATCGAGAACTACTTCATCGGTTATCTGAAGCACCCGTACATCTCGATCTATACCGGCCGCGGCTGCAAATCGCGCTGCACCTTCTGCCTGTGGCCGCAGACCGTGGGCGGGCACCGTTATCGCACGCGCTCCGTCGGCCATGTGATCGAGGAGATCAAATACGCCAAGGCCGCCTTCCCGCAGGTCAAGGAATTCTTCTTCGACGACGACACCTTCACCGACGACATCGAACGTACCGAAGCCATTGCCAAAGAACTGGGCAAGCTCGGCGTCACGTGGTCGTGCAACGCCAAGGCCAACGTGCCGCGCAAGACGCTGGAAGTCTTGAAGGACAACGGGTTGCGCCTGCTGCTGGTCGGCTACGAGAGCGGCAACCAGCAGATCCTGCACAACATCAAGAAGGGCCTGCGCGTCGAGGTGGCCGAGCGTTTCACCAAGGATTGCCACGAACTGGGCATCCAGATTCACGGCACCTTCATCCTCGGCCTGCCGGGCGAAACCAGCGCCACCATCCGCGAGACGGTGGAATACGCCAAGCGCATCAATCCGCACACCATCCAGGTGTCGCTGGCCGCGCCCTATCCGGGCACCTTCCTCTACAATCAGGCGGTGCAGAACGGCTGGCTCGATGCGGCCAATGCCGAGCTGGTGGACGACAGCGGCATCCAGATCGCGCCGCTGCACTACCCGCACCTCTCCCACCAGGAGATTTTCAATTCGCTGGAGAGCTTCTACAAGGAGTTCTATTTCCGGCCGAGCAAGATCGCCTCCATCGTCGGGGAGATGGTGCGCTCCACCGACATGATGAAGCGGCGCCTGCGCGAAGGCGTGGAGTTCTTCCAGTTCCTGCGCGAGCGCCGCGAACACGCGGCGTAAGCCTTGAAGCACCTCGTCGTCACCGCCGACGATTTCGGCGCCGCGCGCGAAGTCAACGATGCGGTCGAACTGGCGCATGGACACGGCATCCTGAAGGCCACCAGCCTGATGGTCGGCGCGCCGGCCGCCGCCGATGCCGTGGCGCGCGCCAAGAAGCTGCCGTCCCTGCGCGTCGGGCTGCACATCGTGCTGGTGGAGGGCCGGCCGATGCTGCCGGCCGTCTCCATTCCCGATCTGGTCGATGCGGACGGCTATTTCCGCTGCGACATGGCGCGGGCCGGCGTGGACATGTTCTTCCGGCCGAAAGTGCGCGAGCAGCTCGCTCATGAGATCGCCGCCCAGTTCGACGCCTTCCGCGCCACCGGCCTCAGGCTTGATCACGTCAACACCCACAAGCATTTCCACCTGCACCCGACCATCGCCGGCATGATCCTCAAGCTCGGCAAGGCGCACGGCCTGCGCGCCATGCGCGTGCCGTTGGAGCCGCGGGGCGTGCTGGCCGCCGCCGAACCGGGCTCGGCCCCTGCCCCGGCCTATGTCACCGGGCCGTGGGCGCGCCTCCTGCGCCGCCGCCTCGGCCATGCCGGGCTATTGACGCCCGACGCCGTGTTCGGTCTGAGCTGGTCCGGTGCCATGACTCCGGCACGCCTCAAGGGCCTGATCGCCCACCTGCCCGAGGGCCTGTCCGAAATCTATCTCCATCCGGCCACCGCGGGCGGCTTCGCGGGCTCGGCCCCCGGCTACCGCTATGCCGACGAGCTGGCCGCGCTCATGGACGCCGGGGTGGCGGAAGCCGCCCGCGATCCCCATATCCGGCTCGGCGGCTTCGTCGATTTCTGAGGAGCAGCCATGCCGTGATGAGGGCTTTTCCCTGCTCCGGCTGGATCGGTTATAATGCGCGCCCACAAACAATAACGACCATATTAGGGAGGGGGGGTACCCCCGGAAATTTCGGTTCGAATAACATATGGGGCAGGATAGCGCCCGGCCTACAAGGTATTGTGCCATGACCGTGCAGATGCTTGATTTCCCCGAAATTCCCGCCGACGCCGGCGAACCGGTTTCCGGCCCGATCGTGCCGGGCAGCGCGGCGCACAAGACCCTGTTCTGCCGGACGCTGCTCAGCACCTTCGATCCCTACCGGCCGGCGGTGATCGACTGGCCCCGGCTGACGCCCGAGGCCCAGGCGCGCCTCACCGCCCTGCCCATCTGGGACATCGCCGTGCAGACCGAGGGCAAGGCGGGCCTGCGCGTGGCCAGCTATGGCGAGACGGTCAGCGATCCCCTGCTGCGGCAGGCCATTGCCCTCAATGCCTTCGAGGAGCGCCGCCACAAGCATGTGCTGGCCAATCTGGTGGCGGCCTATGGCATCGCCCTGGAGCCCGAGCCCGAGTACCGCGTGCCGAGGGACCCGGAATGGGCTTTCCTCGTCACCGGCTACAGCGAGTGCATCGACAGTTTCTTCGCCTTCGGCCTGTTCGAGACCGCCAAGCGCTCCGGCTTCTTCCCGCCCGAACTGGTGGAGACCTTCGAGCCGGTGATGCGCGAGGAAGGCCGGCACATCCTCTTTTTCGTCAACTGGGTGGCCTGGCACCGGCGCAATATGGCCGTCTGGCGGCGGCCCTGGTTCGCGCTCAAGGTCCTGGCAGTGTGGGCTTTTCTGGTCTGGGAGCGGATCGGCCTGGCCAAGGACGTCGGCGGCGGCAAGCCGCAGGACAACAATTTCACCGTGACCGGCGCCAAGGACCTGGGCGTGGACGTTTCCGTCCGGGGCCTGATGGACCTCTGCCTGGAAGAAAACGACCGCCGGCTCGGAATTTACGATCCGAGGCTGTTGCGGCCAACTTTCGTCCCGCGCATGGTGCGCCTCATTCGCCGCTTGCTGCGGTAGGTTTTCGGGAAACCCGGGTTCTATGAAGTTCAGTATCGTTCTAGCTGCGCTCGCGGGGCTGCTGGGTGCGGCGTATCTGATTTTCTATGTCGGCTTCGACGCGGTGCTCAGTGCGGCGCTGTCGGTCGGCTGGGGCGGCTTCGCCCTGCTCTGCCTCTATGGCTTGTGCAATTTTGCGCTGCTGGGCCTGGCCTGGTTCCTGATCGTGCCGCCCTATCGCTGGCACAGCGCCGTGACCTTCGGCTGGAGCCGGGCGGTGCGCGATTCGGCGGGCGACGTGCTGCC
>JAGWZW010000070.1 GCA_018971835.1 Alphaproteobacteria bacterium | reverse complement strand
ATTGGAAAGGGCGGCCCGCGCGGCGAACTCGCCGACCGGCTCTACAAGCAGGCCACCAACAAGATCATCGCCCTCAGCGACGCAGCGGCGAAGTGGCTGGAGGAGTGGGTTTGAGGGGCGCCTAATGGCTGCCAGAGAATAGGGCGCGACCACACGCAGGAATTGCGGTAAATTTACTCGAAGATTCTACGAGGGCTGAATCTATGGCATCGGACGTCTGGGTCTCATTCAATTCCGGCGAACGCGAGTTGCTTAGGCTTGCGCTCTCTGTCTATGCCGGGAGTGACATCGGTGATGCCGATGCGGCACGAAATCTGGCACGGAAGCTTGTCGAAACCGTTCCATATCCCGACATCACGATTGGCGTTTATGGCGGACAAGTGCAGTGGATTAGAGGCAATCCGTTCCCACTCCGCATCTGCGATTACGACGGCGACAGGGCTGACCTGCCCAACGTCGATGAACACGGCGAACGCTGCCGAATGTGGTTCGAGCCTAAGGATGACGAGTGCGAGGCGTCTTTACGCGCATAGTCTCAAGCGGTAGTGGCCGCGTCCCACGAAATCTAGGTAGCCGTGGTCACGTAGCACTTGTAGCTGCTGACGAATCTTCTGCCTCACGTGCTGATTGTTCGGATAAAGCGCACTCAGCTTCGCTTCGAACGCGTACACCTCATCGAGGTCGAACTCGTGCCTTCCAATCAGTTCCACGCATTTCATCACTTCGATGAGCCATCCGCGCGCCTCTGTCCGCTCTTTGCGAAGAAACAGAGTCTGCTGCCATTTGTCGAGCACAGTTTTCCTTGGAAGTGGTCTGCCGTCCTTTACATAAAAGATTTTGCCAGCTTCCGGGATTCCGTTGAGCAGAATGTTGCAGCCAACCCACCCGGCGCGTCGGGCGGTCGCGGCAAGCGGCTTTCGTCTTTCAATGATTTCACGTACAAAAAAGTGTTTTGGCACAACGAAAAGGTTCGTCACGCTGAGAGATTTCAAGTCATAGTTCATCAGCATGAGGCTCGGATTGTTCGCGGAGTCGAGCCGTTCAATCATTGTGCGGAATGCGCCGTCTAGAACTTTCGTTCCGAACTTCGTCTTCTGCGCCTTGAGTTCGTATTCCTCTCGGCACGATGCGCAGAAGAAGTCGGCCACGGGCCGGTTGTTCTCGTATCTCTCGATATTCGGTTCCCCACAGTTGGGGCAGTAAACTTGATTGCGAACCCATGCCTCAGTCCAGAACCGCGCGCGCTGCGTTGGCCCCTCGTAAGGCGTC
The DNA here is from genome assembly GCA_018971835.1 of Alphaproteobacteria bacterium. Lineage (GTDB taxonomy): Bacteria > Pseudomonadota > Alphaproteobacteria > Micropepsales > Micropepsaceae > Rhizomicrobium. Next base: position 18,448 of record JAGWZW010000070.1, on the reverse strand, counting down.
TGTTCTTCTTCGAATCCTAGCTTCATTGCGCCCCAGGTCCGCTAGCAGCCTAGCGATCCAACTATCGACCTACTTGCTCCTACTCCCAAACGTTTTCGGCACGTTCGGCCTTGAGGCACGCTTCATCTTCCGGCGCTTGGGCGGGGCCTTTTTCTCTCCCCGCACCGCCGCGTCGGACGCCTCTTCCACCGCGCTCTGGCGGGCGAAGGGGTCGTCGGCCACCGCCAGCTCCACCGCCTGCAGCCGCTTGATCTCGTCGCGCAGCCGCGCGGCGGTTTCGAATTCGAGGTCGGCGGCGGCCTCGCGCATCTGCTTTTCGAGGTCCGCGAGGTGCGCGCGCATGTTGTGGCCGATGAATTCGCGGCCCTCCTCCGCCATCCCGGTATCCACCATCACATGGTCGCGCTCGTACATGCTGCCCATGATGTCGGCGATGTTCTTCTTGATGCTGGCCGGGGTGATGCCGTGCTCGGCGTTATAGGCCTTCTGCTTCTCGCGGCGGCGGTCCGTCTCGGCCATCGCCCGCTCCATCGAGCCGGTGATCTTGTCGGCGTAGAGGATCACCTTGCCGTCCACGTTGCGCGCGGCGCGGCCGATGGTCTGGATCAGGCTGGTTTCGCTCCTGAGGAAGCCTTCCTTGTCGGCATCGAGGATCGCCACCAGCGCGCATTCGGGAATGTCCAGCCCCTCGCGCAGCAGGTTGATGCCCACCAGCACGTCGAACGCGCCCAGCCTGAGGTCGCGGATGATCTCGATGCGCTCCAGCGTTTCCACGTCCGAGTGCATGTAGCGCACCCGGATGGATTGCTCGTGCATGTATTCGGTGAGGTCTTCGGCCATCTTCTTGGTCAGCGTGGTGACGAGCACGCGATAGCCGCGTTTGGCCACCTCGCGGCACTCGGCGATCAGATCGTCCACCTGCGTTTCCACGGGGCGGATTTCCACCGGCGGATCGATCAGCCCGGTGGGGCGGATCACCTGCTCGGTGAAGACGCCGCCGGTGCGCTCCAGCTCCCACCCGCCCGGCGTGGCGGAGACGTAGACCGTGGCCGGGCGCATGGCGTCCCACTCCTCGAACTTGAGCGGGCGGTTGTCGATGCAGGAGGGCAGGCGGAAGCCGTATTCGGAAAGCGTGAACTTGCGCCGGTAGTCGCCGCGATACATGGCGCCGATCTGCGGCACCGTCACATGGCTTTCGTCCACGAACACCAGCGCGTTGTCCGGCAGATATTCGAACATGGTGGGCGGCGGCTCGCCCGGCTTGCGCCCCGTCAGCCAGCGCGAATAGTTTTCGATGCCGGCGCAGGAGCCGGTGGCCTCGATCATCTCCAGGTCGAACGTGGTGCGCTGTTCCAGGCGCTGGGCTTCGAGCAGCTTGCCCTCGGCGCGGAACTGGGCGAGGCGCTGCACCAGCTCCTGCTTGATGCCCTTGATCGCCTGCTGCAGCGTGGGCCGCGGCGTCACGTAGTGCGAATTGGCGTAGATCTTGATCGCATCGAGCGCGGCGGCCTTCTTGCCGGTAAGCGGATCGAATTCGGTGATGCTGTCCACCTCGTCGCCGAACAGCTCGATGCGCCAGGCGCGGTCCTCGTAGTGCGCGGGGAAGATGTCGATGGTGTCGCCGCGCACGCGGAAGGCGCCGCGGGCGAAGCCGTCGTCGTTGCGGCGGTATTGCAGAGCGGAGAGATCGCGCATCAGCTCGGTGCGGTCGTAGCGCTTGCCCCGCGTCACCGTCACCGCCGTGCCGGAATAGGTTTCCACCGAGCCGATGCCGTAGATGCAGGAGACGGAGGCGACGATGATGACGTCGTCGCGCTCCAGGATCGCGCGCGTCGCCGAATGGCGCATGCGGTCGATCTCCTCGTTGATCGAGGAATCCTTCTCGATATAGGTGTCGGTGCGCGGGATATAGGCTTCGGGCTGGTAGTAGTCGTAATAGGAGACGAAATACTCCACCGCGTTTTCGGGGAAGAACGCCTTGAACTCGCTGTAGAGCTGGGCCGCCAGCGTCTTGTTGTGGGCGAGGATCAGCGCCGGGCGCTGCACCGCCTCGATCACCTTGGCCATGGTGAAGGTCTTGCCCGAGCCGGTGACGCCGAGCAGCACCTGGTCGCGCTCGGCGGCGTTGGCGCCCGCCACCAGTTCCTTGATCGCCTGCGGCTGGTCGCCCGCCGGCTCGTATTCGCTCTTGAGCTTGAAGGCGATGCCGCCTTCGGATTTCTCCGGCCGCGCCGGGCGATGCGGCACGAAGCCGGCGATCTCCGCGCCGGTCATCTCGCCCCAGCCGCGCGCGGCCTCGCCGAAGCCCGCAACCCTGCCGCCCACGGGGCGGCCGACCTGTCCGTTGTTATGCGCCATGGAGGGAATATAGAATGTATGGGTGGTTTGTGCAGCCTCTGCCGGGAGGAAACAGATGATCGAAGCCAGCTGCCATTGCGGCGCCGTACGGATCGAGGTGCCGTCCGCCCCCGAGGCCGTGACCTCCTGCAACTGCTCCATCTGCCGGCGCACCGGCGCGCTGCTGGCGTATTACGCGCCCAAGGACGTGCGGGTGATCCCGCAAAGCGGCGCGACGGACATCTACATGTGGGGCGACCGCGAAATCGAATTCCATCGCTGCAAGGTGTGTGGAAATTTCACGCACTGGTCGCCGGTCGACAAGTCGCTGGACCGCATGGGCGTCAACGCGCGGCTGATGGCGCCGCAGGTGCTGGCCGCCGCGCGCGTGCGGCGCTTCGACGGCGCAGACACCTGGACCTTTATCGACGCGTGACGGCCTACGCCGCCACCTGCACCATCTCGGGATAGTAGCGCTGCAGGATGCGCTCGCTATAGGCCTTCAGCACCGGTAGCTTCGCCGCGGCTTCCTGCAGCGGCCCCTCGAAGAACGGCGTCAGCAGCGACACCGCAAAGGCAAAGGCCGTGGCGTCGCTCCCCGACGGCTTGCCCCCGAAAAGATAGGGGCCTTCGCCGATGGCCTGCGCCAGCGCCTGCAGCGAGCGCGCCCCCAGCCGCGCGATCTCCGCCGGCGTGTGGCGGCCCAGGCCCTGCGCATGGAGCGTCGCCTTGACCCGCTCGCGGGTTTCTTGGCGCACATTCTCGCGCATGGCCTCGGGCAGCGCGTTGAAGAAATGCGCCGGGCCCTTCTCGAAATTGGCGTCGTCCATCCAGCGTTCGTGGACCAGCGCCCAGTAAAGATGATCCTCCAGCAGGCGTTCGATCGTCCAGGCGCTGGCGCGCTGCTGCGCGCTCAGGCCGGCATCCAGGTCGATGCCATAGGCGCTTTCGAGGTGCTCGCGGATGAAGGTGGAATCGCCGATGCGCTCGCCCTTGTCCTCGATATAGGGAATCTTGCCCTTGGGTGCGTTCTGCGGTGTCCCGCCCGCGCCATAGACGTAAGGCAGGCCGGACATGCGCAGTTGCAGGTCCGTCTTGATGGCGAAGGGGCTGGCGGACGGCAGGCCGAAAGCCGGGGCATAGCCGTAGAGGGTGATCATGGTGGTTTCTCCTCGGTCACAGGGTTGTTCGGGGGAACGTTCCGGTCATACTGCCACCCTGCTGACAACATGCTGTCAGGAGCGTGGCGGCAGGGTGGCTTCATGAGGCGCGCAGACAGGCTGTTCCGCATCATCCAGATCCTGCGCCGGAAGCGGCGCCCGGTGACGGCGGAAGCGATTGCCGAGGAGGTCGAAACCTCGGTGCGCACCATCTATCGCGACATCGCGCAGCTGATGGCGGACCGCGTGCCGATCCGCGGCGAGGCCGGCATCGGCTATGTGCTCGACGGCGGCTTCGACATGCCGCCGCTGATGCTGACTGCCGACGAGATCGAAGCGGCGATGCTGGGCGCGCAATGGGTGATGGGCCGCGGCGACGCGGTGCTGGCGCGCGCGGCGCACGACCTGGTGGCCAAGGTCGGGCAGGTGGTGCCCGCGCATCTGCGCCCGCTGCTGGTCGAGCCGGCCCTGGCCGCGCCGCATTGGAAGAAGGGTGAAGACGATGCCATCGACATGGCGCGCCTGCGCACCGCCATCCGCACGCAGGGCAAGCTCGCGCTCAGCTATCGCGACGAGAGCGGCGCGCAGACGCGGCGCGTGATCTGGCCGATGGCGGTCGCATATTTCGAGACGGTGCGCGTGATCGTGGCGTGGTGCGAACTGCGCAAGGGCTTCCGCCATTTTCGCACCGACCGCATCGAGGCTGCGGAGTTCCTCGCGCAGCGCTATCCCGCCGCGCGCGCCCGGCTGCTGACGGCGTGGCGCAAGGAACGGCTGGCCGGTGCGCGCGCCTCCGACCGTTAAGGCAATTTCTTACAAACTCTCAATTTCCCGGAACCCCGGGCGATAGCCGGCGTCCACTAGCGTCGCTGCCGGCAAGGGTTAGTAGGCGGGCAGGCGTCCGTTGCCTCTTGCGCCAGAGGCCACGATGGACGCGTTCAGCGATGCCGCGGCGGTTCCCGCTCCGCCGGCAACGATTTCCTACAATTCATTCGATCTTGCGGCCTATTTTGCCGCGTCGCCGGCGCGGCAGGCGCTGCTGCTGATCGGGTTGTTCACGGCGCTGCGGCTGTGGCTGGCCTTCGTGATCGGGTTGGGGGTGGACGAAAGCTACACGCTGGCCATCGCCCGCGATGGCATCAGCCTTTCCTATTTCGACCATCCGCCGCTGCATGTCTGGCTGGCGCATGTGTCGGAGTGGGTCTTCGGCGATGGCCAGGCGGCGCGGCTGCCCTTCGTGGCGCTGTCGGCAGGCACGGGCTGGCTGCTGTTCCGCCTGACGGCCGCGCTGTTCGGCGCGCGTGCGGGATTGTGGGCGCTCATCGCCTTCAACCTCACCTTTTTCTTCGGCGTGGTGGCGGGCGGCTGGGTGCTGCCGGACGGGCCGCTCGATTTCTTCCTGCTGGCGGCGGCCAATGCCTTCGTGCCGGTGCTGCAAGGCGAAGCGCCGAGCTGGCGGCGCTGGCTGCTGATCGGCGCGCTGATCGGGCTGGCGGGGCTGTCGAAATATCATGCGCTGTTCTTCGGCCTGGGCCTGCTCGGTTTCATCGCCGCCGCGCCGCGGCTGCGCCCGCTGTTCGCGCGGCCCGAACCGTATGCCGGCATCGCCGTGGCGACGCTGCTGTTCGCGCCGGTGCTGATCTGGAATGCACAGCATCATTGGGTGTCTTTCGCCTTTCAGGGCGGGCGCGCCGATGCGCACGGCTTCTATCCGGCCGCGCCGCTCATCCAGATCGCGGGGCAGCTTCTGCTGCTGTCGCCCTGGGTGTTTTTTCCGCTGGCGTTCGCAGCGCTCAAGGCGCGGCACGACCACAGCGACGCCGCGCGGCTGTGCCTGTGGCTGGGGGCGCCGGCGGTGCTGTTCTTCACGCTCGTTGCGTTGGTCTGCGGGCACGGCATGATTCATTGGTCGATGCCCGGCTGGCTGCTGCTGTTTCCTCTCCTGGGTGCAGAGCTGGAGCGGACCGCGCGCGTAAAGGCCTGGCCGCGGCGCTGGGCGGCAGCTTCGCTCGTGCTCTTTCTCTCCATGACGGCGTTTGCCGCGGCGGCCGCTTCCACCGGCTTTCTGGGCGCGGATTTTCCGGGCCTGTTTCCCAAGGGCGATCCCACCATCGAAAGCGCGCCGTGGGACGGCTTGCGCGCGGCGCTGGCGGCGCGCGGGCTGCTGGGCCGGCCGCACCTGATGCTGACGGCGCTGTCCTGGTGCGACGGCGCCAAGGCAGATCAGGCGCTGGACGGCGCGATGGCCGTGACGGTGTTCTCGCGGGATCCGCGCGGTTTCGCCTTTCTGCGCCGCCCGGCGCGTGGCGAGGATTCGCTGATCGTGATGCGCCCGCGCGAGGTGGCGCGACTGCTGCCGCGCCTCGCTGCGCATTTCCGGCTGTTGCGCGAACTGGCGCCCGTCGCGATCGGCCGCGACGGGCGCACAGAGTTCACGTTACGGCTGTTTTATGCCGGTGATTTGCTGGCTTCCTACCCCGGGGCTTACGGGCACTAAGGGCCCTCTGCCGGCTCTCAGGCACCCGCGCTGTAAAGCGCCGCCCGGATGCGGGCTGCATCGGCGGCCAGGACGCGTTGGCGCTGCGGGCGTTCGTAGATCAGTTCGGCGCCGCGCCAGACTTCCATGCGCTTGGTACCGGGAAGGCGCATGGCATGGGCGAGGATTTTGGCGTCCTTTTCGCTGGCGCAGGGCGTGGTCAGCGTTCCGACGCAGGCACCTTCGAAGTCCAGGTAACGAATTTCGTAATTCGGCATGGCGGCCTCCTTGAATATTCAGTTTGTGCCCCCGCCGTGGCCCCGTTTTATGCGCGCCCCCGACCAAGTCGAGTGACAATTTCGAGCAAGTTTTTCACATGTCGTTATCGCGCGGTTGGTCGACGGCGTGATGACGGATTTGCAATTCTTTGGTGACCCGTCGCCGCTTGCGCCCTTGAAATCGCGCGCCCCTCCCCCACATATTGCTGCGAGGCCTCGAAGGAGCCCAAGGGGAGAACCCGCATGAGCGACGCATCCCGCCAACCGCTGAGCGCTGCCGAAGACAGTGCGCGCACCACAGCGATCATCGTTTATCTGCTGTATTTGGCTGCTCTCATAAACGGCCTGACCGCTGTTATCGGTGTCATTCTGGCCTATGTGAAGCGCGACGACGTCCGCGGCACGGTTTACGAAAGCCATTTCGACAATGCCATCGAGGTTTTCTGGATCTTCCTCGTGGGCATGCTGGTGGCGGTGCCGCTGTGCTTCGTGGTGATCGGCTTCCCGCTGGTGTTCGCGCTTTACGTCTGGGTGATTTTCCGCACCGTCAAGGGCGTGGTGCGCGCTATCGATGGCCGGCCCTATTTCTGATCGGTGCAGGCCTTCTGGCGGCAGAAGGCCCAGCCGATGACGCCCAGCATCACCGCAGCGGCGACACTGTAGGGCATGATCTCGTAAAGCAGCCACGGCGCCATCGCCGCGTTGTGGAAGCTCATGCCCATCTTGGCGCCCCACAACAGGCAGCTTCCCGCCCCCGCTTCGTTGACGGCGCAGCCATCATAGGTGCTGACATAGACCGCCATCGTCGGCAGCATGAGCGTCGCCGGCGGCAGCACGAACGCGCTCAATCCGCCCAGCAGCGGTTTCTTTGCACACAGCGCCGCAATCGCCGCGGCGATGGCCACCAGCACGACGGACGAGGTTTCGGTGCCGATGAGCCAGGCCAGATCGAGCATGTCGTGCAGGCCCCCGCCCAGCGCGATGCCGTGACAAGGCGCCGGCCCCGGTTTGCAGCGATAGGCAAAGGCCACCGCGCGCACCACCCACGCCAGCAACGCTGGGCCAATTGTCGCCAGGACTATGACAGCCCAAATCGTAAGAGCCGTATGCCGCTTGGGTGCGGGAGTCGCTGCCTCGAAAACATGCATAACGCGCATCTAAGCAGAAATCGGGAGTTCCGCGCCCGAAAGGATGGTTTCATCGTTAATAACGCGACGCGCCAGCATCATGACCCCGGGCGTGACGGTTCAAGGATCTGTCGCGGCGGTCATGTGCCAGCGTCCGCGCACGAACTGGGCCAGGAATCCGGTCGTGAGCCCCATGTGATCGCTGGCGGTGTAGTCGATGGCGATGCCGCCATAGAGCGGATCGCGCCAGGGCGGCATGGCCTCCAGCCTGCGGGCAAAGAGCAGCGGCGTGGGGTGGCTGCCGCTGCGGCGCAACACTTCCACGAACAGCCGGCCGTCGAGATAGGCGCGCAGCGCCGTCGTCGAAGCCAGCGTATGAAAGCGCCGCTCGAAACCGCGGGCCCACAGGTCGATGGCGCTACTGCCCGTGTCGGGATAGGGGATGGGCGTCGTGGCCACGGCGAACAGCCCTTCGGCCGCGCGTCCGCCCAGCGTGGCAGCTTCGGGGACATAGCAATCCGACGGGCCGAGGAAGACCGGATACCAGTGCTGCGCATGAGCTGCGGCCATGATGCGGAAACTTTCCTGCGCCACCGCGCCCAGCACCACCAGTTCGGCTCCGGCCCGGCGCAGTTCGGCGATTTCGGCGCCGACGTCTTTGGCGCCCGGCGCGAAGGCGACGGCGGCCACCGGCGCCGTGCCGCGGCGGGCCAGCGCGTGCTGGGCCCCGTCGAGTGCCGCGCGGCCATAGGGACCGTCGCGATAAAGCACGGCGGTCCTGAGAGGTCCGCGTTCATCCAGCAGGGCATCGAGCCCCACGGCGATCTGCCGGGGAATGGGCAGCGCGATCTCGAATTTCAGCGCCGCCGTGCTCTCAGGGCCGGCCGGCGAAGGCAGGAAGGGGAACAGCTCCAGCGTGCCGTGCGCCAGCACCGGGCCTTCGATAGCCGAAATGGGCGGCGTGCCGTCGGCGCCGATCATGGCGAAGATGCCCTGCTTCAGCAGCGCCTCGGCGCCGGCGCGCGCCTGGCGCGGATCGTAAGCGCTGTCCTTGACGAGCAGCCGGATGCGCCGGCCGAGCACGCCGCCCTTGGCGTTGGCCTCGGCAAAGGCGAGGGTGAGCCCGTCCCGAATGGCGGCGCCCTCGGCAGCCAGCGGGCCGGAAAGATCCAGCACGCTGCCCACCGTGACGGTGGCAGGCGTCACGCCCGGCGCCGGCACGACCGGCAGCAGCGGTGCCGCTGCCGCGATCCGGGCGCCGAAGACCAGCAGCGCGCCCAGGATCCGTGCAACCGCGCGCCGTTTCACGCCTTGGTCACGCTTTAGCGGACGGCCGCGTCTGCATGCGCGCGAACCAGGCGGTCAGATTCTTGAAGTCAGGATTGAGCGGCTGGCCCACTTCATTGCCGAACTTCAGGAAGCAGAAGAGCAGCACGTCGGCCAGCGTCAGCTTCTTGCCGCAGACGAATTCGCGGCCGTCTGCCATCTGACCGTCCAGCCATTTCAGCCGGTCCTGCGCCATCTTCTTCAGGCCGTCGGCCGCTTCCGGCACCGTGACGATGCGGGACTTGAACAGCGGCAGGCCCTCGCTGAAGCGGAAGGCATTGGCCATCGGCTCGCAGATGTTGAGGTCGATGCGGCGGGTCCACATGCGGGTGTTGGCGCGCTCCTCCGGCGTGCTGCCGATCAGGACCGGGGTGGGGAACTTCTCTTCCAGATATTCGCAGATCACCAGGATCTCGGAGATGTAGGAGCCGTCGTCCAGTTCCAGGGCCGGCATCTGGCCGTGGGGGTTGCGCTGGAGGTGTTCGGGCCCACGGTTCTCGCCCTTGAGCAGGTCCACCTGGACCAGCGGGACGTCGAGCCCCTTTTCCGCGATGAACATGCGCACGACGTGCGGATTGGGGCCGACGGAGTTGTAGAGTTTCATGGTGGCTTTCCTTGCCCGAGCTATGATCGCCGGAAAGGTAGGTAGGCCGCGCGCCCAGGTCAAATGACCGTTCCATACGGCGCCGGCCTTCGTCGAAGGAGGATGCGGTGCGCGCCAGTGTCATTCAGGCCGGTTCGGTTGCGTTCGATACGCCGGCGTCGCTGGCCAGGCTGGCGGCGTTTGCCGCGACGGCAGCGGGCGAGGGCGCGCAGTTTGCGGTGTTTCCCGAAGCCTTCATCGGCGGCTATCCCAAGGGCGCGGATTTCGGCGCCCGCGTGGGCTCGCGCAGCGACGAAGGCCGCGACTGGTTCCGGCGGTATTACGACAGTGCCATCGCGCTGCCGGGCCCGGAACTCGATGCGATGTGCACGGTCGCGCGCGAGGCGGCGCTCGCGCTGGCGGTGGGCGTCATCGAAAAGGATTTGGGCACGCTCTATTGCACGGCGGTTTTCATCGACCGGGCCGGCCGCTTCTGCGGCAAGCACCGCAAGCTGATGCCCACGGCGATGGAGCGCCTGATCTGGGGTTTCGGTGACGGCTCCACCATGCCGGTGATCGACATGGGCTTGGGCAAGACGGGCGCCGCGATCTGCTGGGAAAACTACATGCCGCTCTATCGCACCTGGCTCTATGGCCAGGGCATTGCGCTCTATTGCGCGCCCACGGTCGACGACCGCCCGCAATGGCAGCACACCATGCGCCACATTGCCTATGAGGGGCGCTGCTTCGTGCTCTCCGCCTGCCAGTATGCGACGCGGCGCGATTATCCGGCCGATTATCCCGCCTATCCCGGCAGCGAACCGGATACGGCCCTGATCAAGGGCGGCAGCGTCATCGTCTCGCCCTTCGGCGAGGTGCTGGCCGGGCCGCTGCTGGAGCGCGAGGGCGTCCTGACCGCCGATCTCGACCTGGGCGAGATCGCGCGCGGCAAGTTCGATCTCGATGTCACCGGCCATTACGCCCGGCCGGACGTGTTTTCGCTGCGCGTCGACGCGACCGCCAAACCGGCCGTTGCGGTGCAGCATGACGGCGAGCCGCCATCGGCCGATGTGCCGCCGCCAAATGGTGACATCTGCGTCAACATTTGATCTATCGCAACGTCAGATCGCCGCGCCGCCCCCACGATGATGACAAAACGTCATAACCGTTCCGTGGGAGGAACTGCATGGTTCAGTACGCCGTCGATCAGGATCCCCAGCTCTCCGAGCTGGAGCGCGCAGCGTGGGACACCGCGCACCGTTTCGCCCGCGATGTGATGCGCCCCGCCGGGCAGGCGCTGGACAAGCTCTCCGCCGAACAGGTGATCGCACCCGGTTCCATCCTGTGGGACGTGTTCCGGGCCTATCGCGAGCTGGGGCTGGGCCTGTTCGAGGAGGGTAGCGATCTGCCGCTGGAGATGCAGGCGCGGCTGCGCTGCCTGATCGGCGAGGAGATGGGCTGGGGCGATTCCGGCCTCGCCATCAGCCTGGGCGTGGCCAATTTCCCCACGCTGATGGCGCAGATGGTGGGCAACCAGGCGCTGATGGAGCGCTTTCCCATCGGCACGCTGGGCTGCTGGGCCATCACCGAGCCGGACCACGGCTCCGACCTGATCAATTTCGACGGCACGATCGGCTATCCCGGCGGCAAGGCCAACGGGCGGCCGAATTGCATCGCGCGCTGGGACGGCGAGGGCTTCGTCATCAGCGGGCAGAAATCGGCCTGGGTGTCGAACGGCACCATCGCCGAAGCGGCGGCACTGTTCTGCGCGGTGGACATGGGCGGCGGGCGCACCGGCCACGGTGTCTTCCTCGTGCGGCTCGACCAGGGCGGGGTCAAGCGCGGCCGGCCCACCGACAAGATCGGCCAGCGCGCGCTCAACCAGGGCGAAATCTTCTTCGAGGAACTGCGCGCGCCCGCCGATGCGATGGTAATCCCGCCGGAAGCCTACCGCTTCGCCGCCGACCGCGTGCTGTCGCTGGCCAATGGCGGCATGGGCATGACCTTCGTGGGCTGCGCCCGCGCCGCGTTCGAGCTGGCCGTCGATTACGCCAAGGAGCGCGTGCAGGGCGATGCGCCCATCTTCCTGCACCAGAGCGTGCGCTCGCGCCTGTTCCGCATGTTCCAGAAGGTGGAGACGGCGCGCGCCCTCAGCCACCGCATCACGCGCCTCAACATGACGCGCGACAATCCCCAGCTCGAACTGGCCATCGCCTCGAAAGTGACCTCGACCGAGGCGGCCTTCGAGGTGGCGAGCGAGGCGCTGCAGATTTTCGGCGGCGCCGGCATCTCGCGCGAATACCCGATCGAGAAAATCTTCCGCGATGCCCGCATCGCCATGATCGAGGACGGCTGCAACGAAGTGCTCGGCCTCGTCGCCGCCGCACGTTTTTAAAAGACCGGAGCAAATCATGAAGATGAATGCCTTTGTGGCCGGCGTGGGCATGACGCGCTTTGCCCGCATGATGGATCGCGGCCTCAAATCCATCGCCGCCGAAGCCATCGAAGCGGCGCTGGCCGATGCCGGCGTCGGCAAGGACGACATTCAGGCCGCCTGGATGTCCAACGCCGCGGCCGGCGTGCTGAGCGGGCAGGAGTGCATCCGCGGCCAGGTGGTGCTGCGCGGGATCGGCATGGGCCGGCTGCCGGTGGTGAATGTCGAGAACGCCTGCGCCAGCGCCTCCACTGCCTTCAACCAGGCCTGCGCGATGGTGTCGGCCGGGCTCTACGACGTGGTGCTGGCCTGCGGCGTGGAGAAGATGTACCTCGAGGACAAGGCCAAGGTATTCGGCGCCTTCATGGGCGCGGTGGATGTGGAGAACCTTGCCGCCATCATCCAGGCCTTGCAGAAATCGGCGGCGCAGAGCGGCGCCAAGGAAGCCTCGCAGAGCGCGGGCCAGAACCGCTCGATGTTCATGGACATCTATGCCGCGGCCGCGCGCAACCACATGGCGCGCTATGGCACCACCGCCGAGCATTTCGCCATGATCTCGGCCAAGAACTCCTATCACGGCTCGCTCAATCCACGCGCCCAGTTCCGCGAGGCGCTGAGCGTGGAAGAGGTGCTGGCGTCGCCGATGATCGCCGAGCCTTTGACGCGGCCGATGTGCTCGCCCATCGGCGATGGGGCGGCGGCGGCGGTGATCGTGTCCGAGCGCAAGGCGCGCGAACTGGGCTTGAAGAACCCGGTGCGAGTGCTGTCCAGCGTGCTGCGTTCCGGCTGGGATCACGACGCGGGCGAGGAGGGCCTGTCCGAAGTCTGCGCGTACGAAGCCTATGAAGAGGCCGGCGTCGGGCCGGAAGATTTGAGCCTGGTCGAACTGCACGATGCCTCCGCGCCGGCCGAGTTGATGGCATACGAATCCATCGGGCTGTGCAAGAAGGGCGAAGGCGGCAAGCTGATTGCGGACGGCGCAACCAAACTGGGCGGGCGCATTCCGGTCAGCACGTCGGGCGGGCTGCTGCGCAAGGGCCATCCCATCGGCGCCACCGGCATCGCGCAGGTCGTGGAAATCACCGAGCAGCTTCAGGGCCGCTCCGGCGCGCGGCAGGTGGCGGGTGCGCGGCTCGGCCTCTGCCACAACGGCGGGGGCAATATCGGCGTCGACGCGGCGGCGCAATGCGTCACCATCCTGGGGCGCGGCTGAGCATGGCGCGGGAGCTGAACGAGCTGGTGCTGGCCGACATGATCGCGGCGCGCGCCGAGGCGCGCCCGGATCTCGACGTCGTCACCTTCGAAAGCGAAACCGGTGCCGACGAAATCCGCACCTATGCGGATTTGTGGGTGAACGCCAACAAGCTCGCCGCCGGATTGCTGGCGCGCGGCATGGAATATGGCGACCGCTTCGCCATCCTGATCCGCAACCATCCCGAATTCATCGAGCTGATGATCGCCGCCTCGCTCACGGGGCTGGTGTTCGTGCCCATCGATCCGCGCACGCGGGGCGCCAAGCTCGCCTACACGCTGAACAACTCCGGCTGCCGCGGCATTGTCTGCGCGGACTATTCGCTGGCGCAGGTGGAGGAGATTCGCGGGCAGGTGCCGAGCCTCGAATGGCTCTGGCTGCTCGACAGCGGCGAGAATCCGGACGCGCCGTTTGCCAGCGCCACGGATATCCGCGAAATCCTCTCCGGCCCGGACACCAGCGTGGACCTGCGCTTGCGCGATCCGGGCGACGCGCTGCAGATTCTCTACACCTCCGGCACCACCGGCGATCCCAAGGGCGTGGTGTTCGCCAATGCGCGCTACGGCATGGCCAGCATGCTGGCGATGATGCTGGGCATCGGCGCTGACGAGCGGCCTTATACCGGCCTGTCGCTGACGCATGGCAATGCGCAGTTGATGACGCTGGCTTCGGCCCTGCGGCTGGGCCAGCGCGCGGTGTTCAGCCGCAAATTCACCAAGTCGCGGTTGTGGGACATCACGCGCAAATATGGCTGCACGTTTTTCAATCTGCTCGGCGGCATGTCCACCGCGATCTATAGCGAGCCGGTCAGGCCCGATGACGCCGACAATCCGGTGCGCTTTGTCTTGAGTTCGGGCATGCCCGCCGCGATCTGGGAGAACTTCGAGCAGCGCTTCGACCTCAAGATTCTCGAAGCCTATGGCGCCATCGAGGGCGGCATGGCCTTCAAGCCCATCGGCGTCGGCCCCATCGGCAGTTTCGGCAAGCCGCCGCCGACGATGGAAATCAAGATCGTCGATGAAGAGAATAACGAATGCCCGCCGGGCGTGCCGGGCGAACTCGTCAGCCGCGCCGCCACGGGCGAGGCGGCCAGCGTCAGCTATTTCAAGAACGATGCGGCCTCGCAGAAAAAGACCGAAGGCGGCTGGCTCAGGAGCGGCGACATCTGCCATCGCGACGCCGAGGGCTGGCTGTTCTTCGATTACCGCAAGGGCGGGGGCATCCGCCACAACGGCGATTTCATCAATCCCGGTTTCGTGGAAGGCGTGCTGGCGGAGAACCCGCAGGTGTTGGACGTCTATGTCTATGGCATTGCGTCGGCCAATGGTTCGCCGGGCGAGAAGGATGCGGTGGCCGCCATCGTGGTGGACCGTTTCGCCTTCGATCCCAGTGCCGTGTTCGCCTGGTGCCGCGACAAGCTGGAGCCCAATTTCGTGCCGACTTATCTGCAAGTGGTGGACGAAATCCCGAAGACCGCTTCCGAAAAGCCGCAGGACCGCTTCCTGATCGAGGCGCTCTGCGCCTCTGGCGCGGAAATCTACGAATGGCGGAACGGCATGGCCGTGCGCAAAGAGGGTGGGCTGAAACCATGAGCGACGTTCTGGAACCGCAAGACGACGACATCGAGGAATGCGAAGCCGACCGCGCCCACCGCCGCCGCGCCGCCGTGGTCGAGGTGCCGCCGGGCGCGCCGTGGAACGCGGTGGAAGAGGCGATCCTCAGCCGCCGCTCGATCCGCAAGTTCAAGGCGCGGCAGGTGCCGCCGCATCTGGTACGCCGCATTCTGGAGGTGGCGCGCTTCTCGCCGTCGCAGGGCAATTGCCAGCCCTGGAGCTTCGTCGTGATCCGCGACAAGGCGATGATCGCCGAGATGGAGGCGTATTGCACCGCCGTCTGCAAGATGATGACGGCGAAGATGGACTACACCAACTACCGGCGCGGCACCTTCAAGCGCTTCGTCACTCAAGCCAAGACGCGGTTCTTGGCCCGCTTCAACCGCAGCGCCCTGCACCCCGTGCCGATGTCGGCGATGAAGCTGATCGCCGAGGGCCGCTTCGCCGTCTTCCACAAGGCGCCCACCGTGATCCTGCTCCTGATGGACAAGAACGGCGTGGGCACGCCGGAGGTCGATATCGGCGTGGTCGGCACCAACATCGTCACCGCGGCGCAGAGCCTGGGGCTGGGTACCTGCTGGGTCGGCTTCTCCAAGATACTGGGCAGCAACAAGGCGCTGTGCGAGAAGCTGGGCGCCACGGCGCCGTTCGAGATCGTGGAGGCGATTTCGCTCGGCTACCCGATCGGCAATCCCACCCAGCACCACATCGCCCGGCAGACCCACGAAATCCAATGGTGGGAAGACGGCCAGAAACAGGTTCTCTACTAGGACACCGCCATGTCGCTCCCCGAACGCAAACGCCGCCTCGACTACATCCCGGTTTGGGACAATCCCGAGGAAGCCGTCTATCACCGCGTGACTGTCGATCTCGATGTTTGCGACGGCTGCAAGCTCTGCACCGTGGTCTGCCCGGCCAACGTGCTGGAGCTGTTCGGCCCCAAGGGCGAGTTACGCGCCCGGGTGCGCGAGGATTTCACCGGCTGCATGAGCTGTAATAACTGCTATGCGGTGTGCGCAGGTCAGGCGATCAGTGCCAGCGCGCCCTATGATTTCGCCGGCGCCTACGCCCAGAAGCGCGCGGGCGGTTTCGCCTTTCCGCGCCGTTTCTAAACTTTGTCCTAATCGAAGCCGAAGCGGGCAGCCCACCGTTCACACATTTTCTTGTCAAATCTCTGCCATATTGCCACGCAAAGCTTGTGCCCAGAATGGGTATGAAAGCGGTGTGAAACGCCATGCGTTGGGCAAGGTTGCGTCAGTTGCTGTTTGTGATGACCGGGTGGCTGATCCTCACGCTCGGGCTCTTGCTGCTGTCCATTCCCGTACCGCTGCCGTTTCCGCTCAGCCCGGTGCTGATGCTGATCGGCGGGGCGGTGCTGAGCGCGCATTCGCGGGCCTTCCGCCACTGGCTGCGGCTGACGCGCCATCGCCATTTGTGGCTGTCGCGCTGGTTCGAGCTGTTCGGCGCGCATGCGCCGCACGCGGTCCAGGTCATGGTCTATCGCACGCGCCCCGCGCTGGTGGATCGCTATGCCCGCCGCCGCGCCGCCCGCGCCTGACGTGACCATTCCCTTCAACCGAGATTTCGATGCACCCTATGGCGTGGCCGAGCAGGTCTCGCCGCGGATCGCGCGCCTGCTGGCGCCCAATCCGGGCCCCTTCACCTTCAAGGGCACCGGCGTCTACATCGTCGGCGCCGGGCGCGAGGTGGCGGTGATCGATCCGGGGCCCGCTATCCCCGAGCATATCGAGGCGTTGAAGCGCGCGCTGGCGGGAAGGCGCGTTGGTCACATCCTTGTCACCCATACCCACGGCGATCATTCCCCCGCCGCCGCACCGCTCAAGGATTGGTCCGGCGCCAAGACCTACGCCTTCGGGCCGCATGGCTCCGGCCACGAAGATGGCGGCGTGAAGCTGGAGGAGGGCGGGGATACCGATTTCGTGCCGGACGTGCGGGTCAAGGACGGCGGCGTGATCGCGGGCGAGGGCTACACGCTGGAAGGCGTCTTCACCCCCGGCCATACCTCCAACCATATGTGTTTTGCCTTGCGCGAGGAGAAGGCGCTGTTCACCGGCGATCACGTCATGGGCTGGTCCACCACCGTGGTGGTGCCGCCGGATGGCGACATGGCAGAATACCTGGCGAGTTTGCGAAAGCTGATCGCGCGCGACGACGCGGTGCTGTGGCCGACCCACGGCGGGCCGGTGCGCGATCCCACGCCTTTCCTCGAAGCCTATCTCGACCATCGGCTGATGCGCGAGGCGCAGATTCTCGCCTGCGTGCGGGACGGGCTCGACACCATCCCGGCGATGGTGGCGCGGATGTACGCCGATGTGGACAAGCGCCTGCATCCGGCAGCGGCCCGCTCCGTCGAGGCCCATCTCATCCAGCTGGTGGCCGAGGGGCGGCTGGTGCGCGAGAACGGGCGCTACCGCTGACTATCCCATCTTCGCCAGCGTCTTCATGAAGGCGCGGATGCGCGCGGCGTTCTTGCCGATGTCGGAGATGCCGACGCGGCTTTCGGAGCGGATGTCGAGCTTGGCGCCCATGCCGCTCTTGGCCACGCGGATCACAATGTCGTCGGTGAAGCCGAAGAACAGGCTGGTGTCGGTGGCCTCGATGCGGTGGTCCTTCTGGTCGGCCAGCGCGATGTGCCAGCCCATCGCCTGCGCCGCCTTGAGCCCGCGGTCATAGAGCCGGTCCGGCGTGATGAGAACACGCGCCGTGAAGATGTCCGGGTAGGCCTTGCGCTGCCATTGCGAAACGGTGAGCGTCTTGCCCTGCCACGTCACTTTGGCGGCGCCGTCATAGGCGGGCGAATTGGCGGCATGGTCTGCCGCGCGCGCCTTGATTTGTGCGGGGCTGAACACCGGCGGATCCTGGATATCGGTGGTGATGTCGTGGATCGGCGGCACCAGATACATCGCCGTGTAGTAGCCATGCAGCGGAACGGCGCTCACGACGGCGGCGCCGGCCAGCCCCAACGCGCCCCACAGCGCGCCCGCCCCATTCTTGGCGATCAGCGCCCAGATGAGCCAGATCAGGCCCACCACCACCGCGCCGATGCCCACGAACACGCCCCAGCTCAACACCTGAAAGCCGAAGCGGAAATCCCAGAAGCCGAGCTGCTTGCCGAAGCCGGCCGCCAGCGCCAGGGCCAGCGACGCGACAAAGCCCGCGAACACGAGCTTCGCCAGCGTGGGAACGATGCGCATCCTCTCCTCCTTGGCCTGTTTCAGGCCGTTGTGGGCAGGCTGTAATGGGCGAACATCTGCCTGAGCGTGATCTTCTGAATCTTGCCGGTGGCGGTGTGGGGAATGGCCTCGACGAAGGCCACGTCGTCCGGCATCCACCATTTGGCGATCTTGCCGGTGAGATAGGAAAGAATCTCTTCCCTGGTCGCGCTCTGGCCGGGTTTGAGCACGATGACGAGCAGCGGCCGCTCGTCCCATTTGGGATGGGGCACGCCGATCACCGCCGCCTCGGCCACGGCCGGGTGGCCCACCGCGATATTCTCGATCTCGATCGAGCTGATCCATTCGCCGCCGGACTTGATGACGTCCTTGGCGCGGTCGGTGATGGTCATGTAGCCCTCGGGATCGAGGGTGGCGACATCGCCGGTGTCGAACCAGCCGTCCGCATCGAAAGCGCCGGCACCCTCGCCGCGGAAATAGCTCTTGGCGATGGAAGGCCCGCGCACCTTGAGCCGGCCGAAGGCCTGGCCGTCGCGTGGCAGTTCGCGGTCCTCGTCGTCCACGATCTTCATCTCGACGCCGAAGGGCGGGCGGCCCTGCTTGACCTTGTAGTCAAGTTGCCGCTGATAGGGCAGCTTCTCCATGCCCGCTTTCAGCGTGCCCACCGT
>JAGWZW010000069.1 GCA_018971835.1 Alphaproteobacteria bacterium | reverse complement strand
CTGGTGGAGAAAGGCGGTGAGCGGCTCGATGCCATCATGATCCCGAAAGTGGGCACGGCGGCGGACGTCTATGCCATCGATATGCTGATCACCCAGGCCTCGGCCTATGTCGGGCGCAAGAAGAAAATCGGCCTTGAGGTCATCATCGAAACCGCGATGGGCCTTGCCAACATCGACGCCATTGCCGCCGCTTCGCCACGGCTGGAAAGCCTGCATTTCGGCTCAGCCGACTACGCGGCGAGCCAGGGCATGCGCACCACCAATATCGGCGGCGGCAATGCCGATTACGTGATGTTGACGGATGCCGAGGACGGCAAGGCCCGCGAGCGGCACTGGAACGACCTCTGGCACTATCCCTTGTTCCGCATGTGCCAGGCAGCGCGCGCCAACGGGCTGGTGCCGATCGACGGGCCGTTCGGCGACTATTCCGATGCCGAAGGCTTCCGGGTACAGGCCAGCCGCACCGCCATCCTCGGCTGTGAGGGCAAATGGGCCATCCATCCCAACCAGGTGGCGCTGGCCAACGAAATCTATACGCCGCCGCCCAAGGAGGTGGCGCGGGCCGAGGCCATCCTCGTCGCCATGAAGGATGCGCAGGAGAAGGGGCTGGGCGCGGTCGCGCTCAACGGCGTCTTGGTGGACGCCGCCTCGATCCGCCAGGCGCAGGTGATCGTCGAGCAGATGGCCATGATCCGCGAAAAAGCGCGGTGACCGCCAGCGCCAGCGTCGCGGCCCGGGCGCCGCTGCGTGTACTCACTGCAAGCATTCCGCCGCTGGCCAGGAACGCCAGCCCGATGTCGCCCACGAAATGAGGATTGAACGGGCCGGTCGCCGGAACCCCCGGTGTGGCCAGATACCAACCATACGGCGCCGCCAGCATCCAGGCGGCGTTAACCAAATAGAACAATCCCAGAAACACCAGCCCGAAGCGGAATATCATGGTCATCTCCGTGTCTTACGAGCTGAAGACGCGCGGGCTGGGTGATTTGTGACCGTGTTGACAGGGCGGGGGGAAATGGCCACTTTCCGCCGGTTTTCGCGCCCCCGGTTCGGGGCCCCGTCCACGAGGGACGATGCACGCCTATCTTGAATTCGAACGCCCCATTGCCGAACTCGAAGGAAAGATCGTGGAGCTGCGCCAGCTGGCGGCGCAGGATCCGACGATGGAGATCGGGGACGATGTCGCCCGCCTGCAGGCCAAGGCGGACACGCTGATCCATGAGACCTATGCCAGGCTCACGCCCTGGCAGAAGGCGATGGTGGCCCGCCATCCGGCCCGGCCGCATTTCTCGGATTACGTGTCCAATCTGATCGACGATTTCACGCCGCTCGCCGGCGACCGGCTCTACGGCGAAGACCGCGCCATCGTGGCGGGGCTCGGCCGCTTCCGCGGGCAGGCCGTGGCCGTGCTCGGTCACGAGAAGGGCAACGACACCAAGAGCCGCCTCACCCACAATTTCGGCATGGCCATGCCGGACGGTTACCGCAAGGCCGTCCGCATCCTCGATCTGGCCGACCGCTTCGATCTGCCGGTGCTGTCTTTTGCCGACACGGCCGGCGCCTATCCCGGCGTGAGCGCGGAGGAGCGTGGACAGGCCGAGGCCGTCGCGCGGGCCACCGAGAAGTGCCTTTCCATCCGCGTGCCGTTCGTCGCCACCGTCATCGGCGAGGGCGGTTCCGGCGGCGCACTCGGCATCGCGGTGGCCAACCGCGTCTACATGCTGGAGCATTCGATTTACGCCGTGATCTCGCCGGAGGGCTGCGCTTCGATCCTTTGGCGTAGTTCCGACAAAGCGCAGGACGCTGCCGCCGCCATGCGCATCACCGCCCAGGATTTGTTGGAACTGAAGCTGATCGACGGCATCGTGCCCGAGCCGCCGGGCGGTGCCCATCGTGATCGCGAGGAGGCGATTTCCGCGGTGGGTGAAACCATCGCCCGCGCGCTCTCCGAGATGCTGCCGCTCTCGCGCGATGAACTGAAACGTCAGCGCCGCGAGAAATATCTGGCGATGGGAAGGAACCTGGGCGCCTAACCCAGTTCCCTTCCGAACGCCTGCAGATCTGCCACGAACTCCGCCGGCCGTTCGAGCGCGGCGAAGTGCCCGCCTTCGGAAAATTCCGTCCAGCGCTGCACGTTCATGCTGCGCTCCACCTGGCTCTTCGGCGGGAAGGGAATGATGTCCACCGGAAAGCGCGCGATCGCTACCGGCTTTTCGATGCGCGCGCCCGGGGGTACCGGCGCCCCGGTCTGGTCCTCGAACAGGCCGCGATAGAGCCAGGTCGAGGTGCCGAAGCTCCTCGTCACCAGGTAGATCATGACATTGGTGAGCAGCACGTCCTTGGAATAGACGTCCTCGAAGCCGGTGCGAATGTCCGACCAGCCATAGAACTTCTCCACGATCCAGGCGCAGACGCCGACCGGCGAATCCATCATGGCGTACGAGAGCGTTTGCGGCTTGGTGGCCTGCTCGCGGAAATAGGCGCCCTCGGCGTCAAAAAGCTGCGCGGCTTGTGCGGCCTGTTCCTTTTCCTGCTGCGTTTCCGGCACCGCACCCGGCGCGCTCCAGCCCATCATGTTGAGGTGTACAGCGCGGCAGCCTTTACCCTCATAGCCCATCCAGCCCGAGATGGCCGAGCCCCAGTCGCCGCCTTGCGCGATGTAGTCCGGCAGATGCAGCACGTCGGTCATCAACGTGTCGAACAGGCGCGCGATGGTGCGCGGGCCGATGGGCCGCTTGGGCTTGCCGGAGAAACCGTAGCCGGGCAGCGAGGGCACGATCACCGTGAAAGCATCTTTCTCATCGCCGCCGAAGCGCTCGGGATGGGCCAGCTTCTCGATGATGTGCAGGAACTCGAACACCGAGCCCGGCCAGCCGTGGCTGAGGATCAACGGCGTGGGCGAGGGCCCTGAACCTTGCTCGCGATAGAAATGCAGGCGGATACCATCGAGCGTGGAGACGAATTGCGGGAAGCGGTTCAGCGCCGCTTCCCAGCCTCGCCAGTCATAGACATCGAGCCAATAGCGGCAGAGTTCCTTCATGTAGGCGAGGTTGGCGCCATAGGCCCAGCTTTCAGCAAGCCCGGGCCCTTCTGGCGCCTCGTGCCATTCATAGTCGTGCACCTTGCGCATGATGGCGTTGATAGTGGCCTGCGGGATCTCGACGCGGAAAGGACGCGGTTCGGACATGAGGATCGCTCCGTGGCAGCGGCCAAGTCTGCGCCCTTGCAACGGCAAAAGAAAAGGGGCCGCTTGGCCCCTTTCCGTCCGCCGTAATAGCGCAGGCTATTTCGCAAGCTGGAACGACAGCGAGGACACCCAGCCGGAATTGCCCAGTTCGTCCTTCACTTCCCACCACACGCCGTCCTTGTTGCCGGTGGGGTAGAGCATCATACCCGCATCGAGCCGGCGCACGACATGACTTTTCTCCGTGGGTCGTTCGTACATACGCCCGGGCCGCGACATGGTCACGGCCTGGCCGGAGTTTGCTTCGGAAGCCGATGAGCCGTTGGCACCAGGCAGGCCGCCTAGATCATCCACAAGCCTTGCGTAAGCGTTGATATAGGCCTGGGTGATGACCTGGCCGATCTCGGTATTGGCATAGCTGCCCGCGCCCATTGCGCCAAAGCCCGACCAGCCGCCGCCGCCCACGCCGCCGCCGAAGGAGACATCGGTCTTCTTGGCGTGGCCTTCTTCCATCGCCACCTGTTCGGACGAGCGCACGTCGGTGAGCGTCAGCACCACGTCGGCCGTCTTGTCGTTGATGTTGATGCCGGCGATGATGCCGCCGGCGACGCCGCCCACCAGGCCGCCAAGAATCCCGCCGACGGCGCTGCCACTGGCATCGTTGTTCTTCGAAATAATGTCCGGTACCAGCACGTAATCGGCGGCCTTCATCTGGCCCCTGCCGATGTTCGAGCCCTGGCGCAGTTCGCCTTCGGAAGCGATGGCCCGTTCGCGCTCGATCGCTGCCATGCCCTTGCCGCGGTCCACCAGACCGAAGCAGCGCGAGCGCATCACCAGCACCTTGATGAGCGCCTCGGGCGAACCCAGGTGATATTCGCTCCACCAATCATGCTCCGGCTCGACCACGGCGATCGTGCCGAGGTGGTGCGAGCAGACCGGGATTTGCGATTCGCGCTGTTCGTTCCGCTGGCCGGCGGTCGGGTCCGCTGCGGCCGGCAGCGTGGTTGCGGCCAGGACAAACGCCGCTGACGCGGCCACGACGATTCTGCGCATGTTCGGTTCCCCCTCAGTCAGGACGACAGGAATGACAGTACGCGCACACGGCCGCGGCTCTCGGCCCATGCTTAGGATGCGCCAAGATTACCGCGCCGGCAATCCGGCGGTTTGCGCTAGGTCATGATCCTGCGGGCGGGGTAAGCCGGCGGCGGTTGACGAGCCGCCGCAACTGTGCCGCGGAAGGCTTTGCAATCGTGAATGAATCTCAAACCAAGGCGCCGTGGCAATGCTTGAACTTGCGGCCGGAGCCGCAGGGGCGCGAGCGACGGCCAGGAAAAGTGGAATTCCACTTTTCCGTCCGGCCGCGCGACCTCCATGAATTCAGACCAAGGCGCCGTGGCAGTGCTTGAACTTGCGGCCGGAGCCGCAGGGGCAGGGCGCGTTGCGCTGCACCTTGCCCCAGGTACGCGGGTCGTTGGGATCGACGGGCAGGTCGCGCGGACGCTGGGAGGCGGCGCCCGCGGCCTGCTGCGCCTCGTTCTCGCCGGTCAGCGGGTCGATATGGCTGGCCTGAAGTTCGAGCGGTGAGCGCTCGACCAGCTCCGGCGGCGCCTCGACGTTGACCTGGATCTGCATGAGCTGGCGCACCACGTCGGTGCGCATCTTGGCGAGCAGGGCCTCGAACAGCTCGAAAGCCTCGCTCTTGTATTCGTTGAGCGGATCGCGCTGGCCGTAGCCGCGCAGGCCGATGTACTGACGCAGATAGTCGAGATTGACGATGTGCTCGCGCCAGTCGTGATCGAGCGTCTGCAGGAGGATGGTTTTCTCGACATAGCGCATGATGTCCGCGCCGGTGTTGGCGGTGCGCTCGGCGGCGCGGGTTTCCACGGCCTTGTGGATGCGCTCGCGCACTTCTTCCTCGGCGATACCCTCTTCCTTGGTCCAGTCCACCACCGGCAGGGTGATGCCGAAAATTTTCTCCACTTCCTCATGCAGGCCGGCCGCGTCCCACTGTTCGGCATAGGCCTTTTCGGGGATGTGACGGGCCACCAGCTCGTCCACCACCTGAGCGCGGAACTCGGCGATCTGGTCGGAGACGTCCTCTGTCTCCATGATTTCCTTGCGCTGCTCGAACACCACGCGGCGCTGATCGTTCAGCACGTCATCGTATTTGAGGATATTCTTGCGGATTTCGAAGTTGCGCGCTTCGACCTTCTGCTGCGCCTTTTCGAGTGCCTTGTTAACCCAGGGATGGGCGATGGCTTCGCCCTGCTGCAGGCCGAGGCGCTGCAGGAACCCGTCCATGCGGTCCGACCCGAAGATGCGCATCAGGTCGTCCTGCAGGCTGAGGAAGAACTTGGAGGCACCCGGATCGCCCTGGCGGCCGGAACGGCCGCGCAGCTGATTGTCGATGCGCCGGCTTTCGTGGCGCTCGGTGCCGACCATGTAAAGGCCGCCCGCGGCGAGCGCACGCTGCTTGTCGGCGGCGACTTCGTCGCGGATTTCGGCGGCGCGGGCCTCGCGCTCGGCCTCGTCCAGAATGCCGGCCAGTTCGTTCTTGATGCGCATGTCCGCGTTGCCGCCGAGCTGGATGTCGGTGCCGCGGCCAGCCATGTTGGTGGCGATGGTGACGGTGCCGGAGACGCCGGCCTGTGCCACGATGGCCGCTTCCTGCTCGTGATAGCGCGCGTTGAGCACGTTGTGCTTGATCTTGCGCTTCTTGAGCAGGTTCGAAAGCTGCTCGGACTTCTCGATCGAGACCGTGCCCACCAGCACCGGCTGGCCGCGCTTGTGGCAGTCGTTGATCAGCTTGATGATGGCTTCGTACTTCTCGTCGACGGTGCGATAGACCTCGTCGTCGTGGTCGGTGCGCGCCACCGGCAGGTTGGTCGGGATTTCCATGACATCGAGCTTGTAGATGTCCATGAATTCCGAGGATTCGGTCATGGCCGTTCCGGTCATGCCGGAGAGCTTGTCGTAGAGCCGGAAATAGTTCTGGAAGGTGATCGAGGCCAGCGTCACGTTCTCGGGCTGGATCACCGTGTTTTCCTTGGCCTCCAGCGCCTGGTGCAGGCCTTCGGAATAGCGCCGGCCGGGCATCATGCGGCCGGTAAACTCGTCGATGATAACGACCTCGCTGTCCTTGACGATATAGTCGCGGTCCTTGAGGAACAGCTTGTGCGCCTTCAGCGCCTGATTGACGTGATGGACAACGTTGATGTTTTCGATGTCGTAGAGATCGCCCGTTTCCAGCAGCCCAGCCTCGCGCAGCATCTGCACGACATGCTCGTTGCCCGCTTCGGTCAGCGTGACGTTGCGCTGCTTTTCGTCGAGTTCGAAATCCTCGTCGACGAGGTTCGGCATCAGCGCATCGACCGCGCGATAAACCTCGCTCTGGTCGTCGGTGGGGCCGGAGATGATAAGTGGCGTGCGCGCCTCGTCGATCAGGATCGAGTCTACTTCGTCCACGATCGCGAAGCTGTGACCGCGCTGGGTCATGGTCGCGATCGAATATTTCATGTTGTCGCGCAGATAGTCGAAGCCGAACTCGTTATTGGTGCCGTAGGTGACGTCGCAGTTGTAGGCGGCCTTGCGTTCCTCGTCGGTCAGGCCGTGGACGATGCAGCCCACGCTCATGCCGAGGAAGCGATAGATCTGGCCCATCCAGCCGGCATCGCGGCTGGCCAGGTAGTCGTTGACCGTCACCACATGCACACCTTTGCCGGCCAGCGCGTTCAGATAAACGGGCAGGGTGGCCACCAGCGTCTTGCCTTCGCCGGTCTTCATCTCGGCGATCTTGCCCTGGTGCAGCACCATGCCGCCCACGAGCTGGACGTCGAAATGGCGCTGGCCGAGGGTGCGCTTGGCGGCCTCGCGCACGGTAGCGAAGGCCTCGGGCAGCAGGTCATCGAGTTCTTCGCCGTTGGTCAGCCGCTCACGGAAAAGCGCGGTCTGGGCTTTGAGTTCCTCATCGCTCTTGGCCGCGATTCCCGCCTCCAGGGCGTTGATTTCCTCCACCGTCTTCCACAGCGGGCGGAGCTTGCGGTCGTTGGCGGAGCCGAACAGGCGCTGCGCGATACTGCTGATGCCGAGCATAAAGTCCTCGTGCGGCCGGGCAGCCGATATCTCACCCCAGAAAGGTTTCGCTGGGGCGTCCCGGCGACAATACGTAATCGAGGCCGGAAGCGTTTCGCCTCGGCCGCGCGGGAGACATAAGAACGGAGCCCCCCCTTGTCAATTCAGGGGATTTTCGCCTAATTCGCGCCGCTTCCAAAGGGCAAGGCGATGGCGAAAGCTCCCTCCCGTACAACCGCAAAGCGTAAAGCGCCGGTCAAGGCAAAGGCTAAGCCCCAAACAGCGGCGGCGGCGCATCCGGTTTCTCCGCTGGCACCCAGGTCATTTGCCAAGCTGCCGCCCCTGGCGGGGGTGCGGCTCGCCACCGGGGCGGCCGGGATCAAGTACAAGGACCGGACCGACGTGCTCGTCGCCGTGCTGGCGCCGGAAACCCAGGCAGCCGGCGTCTTCACACGCTCTAAGACCGCCTCAGCGCCGGTGGAATGGTGCCGGGCCGGGCTGGCGGGCGGAACGGCGCGCGCGCTGGTGGTCAACAGTGGCAACGCCAACGCCTTCACCGGCAAGGCCGGGATGGACGGCGCGCAGGCCGTGGCCCAGTCCACCGCAGCAGCGGTCGGCTGCCGGGCCGCCGAAGTCTTCCTGGCCTCGACAGGGGTGATCGGCGAGCCGCTGCCCGCCGAACGCATTACAAAGATATTAGGGGGACTGGTGGAGGCCGGCGCGGCCGCTGGCTGGATGGAGGCGGCCCGCGCCATCATGACCACCGACACCTACCCCAAGCTCGCCACCGCCACGGCCATGATCGACGGGCACAAGGTCACCATCAACGGCATAGCCAAGGGCTCGGGTATGATCGCGCCCGACATGGCGACGATGCTCAGCTTTGTCTTCACCGACGCGGCTATCCCGGCCGAAGCGCTGCAGGAGATGCTGTCGGCAGGCGTGAAGTCCTCGTTCAACGCCATCACCGTGGACAGCGATACTTCCACCTCCGACACGCTGCTGCTGTTTGCGACAGGCAAGGGCGCGCGGCACCCTGAAGTGCGTACCGCGGCAGACAAGCGCCTGGCCGAGTTCCGCCGGAAGCTGGAAGCCGTGCTACTTGACCTGGCGCTGCAGGTGGTGCGGGACGGCGAAGGGGCGCAGAAGCTGATCCAAATCGACGTCACCGGCGCAGAAACCGACCGCGCCGCCCACCGCGTGGGCCTCGCCATCGCCAATTCGCCACTGGTCAAGACCGCTATTGCCGGCTCCGATGCCAATTGGGGCCGGGTGGTGATGGCGGTGGGCAAGGCAGGCGAGAAGGCCGACCGGGACCGGCTCAGGATTTCCTTCGGCGGTCATGTGGTGGCCGAGAAGGGCGAGCGGGCGGCCGGTTATGACGAGAAGTCCGCCACCAAGGCCGTTTCCGGCCGCCTGGTGGAGATCGCCGTGGACCTCGGCATCGGCAAGGGCAAGGCCCGGGTCTGGACCTGCGACCTGACCCACGGCTACATCGAGATCAACGGCTCCTATCGCAGCTAGTTTTCTGTTCACCTTTAGCCAGACCTTAAGGCCCTGCTGTCACGATCCGGGAGGCTCACATGGCGCTGAAAACCGTTCTGGTGGCGGCCTGTGCGCTGGTCGATAGCGACGGAAGGGTTCTGCTGGCGCAGCGCCCGCCCGGCAAGAGCATGGCGGGGCTATGGGAATTTCCAGGCGGCAAGGTCGAGGCGGGCGAGCGTCCGGAAGACGCGCTGATCCGCGAGTTGAAGGAAGAACTGGCGATCAGCGTAAAGGAGCCCTGCCTGGCGCCGCTCACCTTCGCCTCGCACGTCTACCCGGATTTTCACCTGCTGATGCCTCTATTCATCTGCCGGCGCTGGGAGGGTTTCGTCGTGGCTCAGGAAGGCCAGGCGATCAAATGGGTCAAACCGCAGGATTTGCGCAGCTACCCGATGCCTCCGGCCGACGCCCCCCTGATCCCGGCGCTGCACGATCTGTTGCTCTGAGCTTCGCCGGCGACCGTTCCGGCGCCACCGCGGTCGAATATGCGATCGTGGCGGCGGGCATCGCGTTGGCCGTCGTCACCGCGGTGACGCTGCTGGGCGGTCAGGTGCTCGCGCTGTTCGAGAGCATCCACGGACTCTGATTTCTTGTTTGATCGCGGTTCCGGACGGAAATAGCGGTCCCCACTTTTCCTGTAACCGCTCTAAATGCCCTGTTCCCTTGTGCCGAGCGCGTCGGCAAGACGCGCGGCGGCGCTGCCCGGCCGCAGGGGCTTCTGCTGGCTCTCATGCGGCGCCCAGCCGGTGAGATAAATGATATCGAAGGTCGCAAACAGCTTGCCGTCCGCGTCGCTGTTTTCGGACGCATAGTGAGAAAGCGCCGCGCCCAGAACGTCGCGGCGCAGCGGGCGCTTGTCGCGCTCAGCCAGCGCACTGGCTTCACCCAACGCGCGCAGATCGCCCGCCAAGGTTTTAAATTCGCGGTAATGGACCGTCGTGCGTTCGCTGTCGGCGACCGGCAGGGCGAAGCCGGCCCGTTGCAGCAAGCCGCCCAGCGCCCGCACCTCGGCGAAGGGGGCCACGCGGGGGCTGATGCCGCCCCTGACATCCGTCTCACCAGCCGCGAATGCCGCGCGCAATTCGCGCAACGTTTCTCCGCCGAACAGCGCCGCCAGGAACAGCCCGTCCGGCTTGAGCACGCGGCGAACCTGTACCAGCGCGCCCGGAAGGTCGTTGACGGCGTGAAGCGAGAGCACGCTGACCACCAGGTCGAAGCTTTCAGGCGCGAAGGGCAGCGCCTCCTCCTCGGCAACGGGGCCATCGCCTTCGCCGGTAGAGAGCACCGTGCGGGTCCATTGCTCCGCGAACGGCGCCAACGCGGTGGCACTTTCGAGCCGCGACGACAGTTCGAGCCCGGCGCTAAACCGGCGCCGGATGGCGCCCAGCCGCTCGGCCAGGTGATCCGCAGCCTCCACCAGCAGGAAGCGGTCAGCCTCCATCCGGGCGGCCCGGGCACGGCGGAGGGCATAAAGCGCGCGATCGAAAATCTTGGGGGCTGCGCTCACGGCGACCATCGTCAGGAATTCGTGGCTCGTCTAAACTCTTTCCATGAGCATCGCCAGCGAACCGATTGGCAAGGCGGAATTTTCAAAGACCGCAAGGCGGGTATGGCGAACGCTGCTTGATTTCGTCTATCCGCCGCTTTGCCTCGCTTGCCGCGCCCCGGTGGCTGAACCGCACAATCTCTGCGCCGCGTGCTGGAACGGCATCAGTTTCCTCGACGGGCCGAACTGCGCCCATTGTGGATTGCCGTTCGAGATCGATCCGGGGCCCGGCACGCTGTGCGCCGGTTGCCACGCCCACCCGCCGGCCTTCGACCGCGCCTGCTCCGTCATGCGCTACGACGAAGCCAGCAAGGGACCGATCCTGGCACTCAAGCGGGCGGACCGGCTGGACATCGCCCCTGCCTTCGCCCGCTGGCTGGCCCGCAGCGGCGCCGGGCTGCTTGCCGAGGCCGAGACGATTGTGCCCGTACCGCTTCATCGTACTCGGCTGTGGCAGCGGCGGTTCAACCAGTCCGCCCTGTTGGCAGCCGGATTGTCCCGGCTGAGCGGCGTCCCGGCCGATCCCTTGGCGCTGACCCGCATCCGGCCCACCAAGAGTCAGGGCGCCATGCCCTCTGCCAAGGCACGGCGGCGCAATGTCCGCGGCGCCTTCAGGGTCGCTGCGAATCGGGTGGAGGCGGTGAACAGCCGCAACGTTCTTCTTGTTGACGATGTCTACACTACCGGTGCGACCCTCGATGCCTGTGCCAGAGCGCTGAAGAAGGCCGGCGCGGAACGGGTATTAGCCCTGACGCTGGCGCGCGTTGTCCGCCCACCGGCGGAGCTTATATAGATACCCAGACGACCCGTCTTACGGATTCACGAACGCCCATGCCCAAGATCACCGTCTACACCACGCCGATCTGCCCTTATTGCTCGCGCGCCAAGGCGCTGCTGAAGAAGAAGGGCGCGGAGTTTGAGGAGATCGACGTTTACATGGACGCCGACCTGCGCGCCGAGATGGAAGAAAAATCCGGCCGCCGCACCGTGCCGCAAATCTTCGTTGGCGACACCCACGTCGGCGGCTGTGACGATCTCTATGCGCTGGACGCGGCCGGCGGGCTCGATCCGCTGCTGGCGGGCTAGATGGGTACGTTCAAGGCCGCCTGTGTCCAGTTGCGTTCGTCTGACGACGTCAGCGAGAACATCGCCACCGCGTCGCGGCTGATCCGCGAGGCCAGGGCGATGGGCGCCGATTTCATCGCCACGCCCGAGAACACCACGCTGATGGCCCCCGACGGCGGCGCCAAGATCGAGAAGACCTTCGCCGAAGCGGCCGATCCGGCGCTGCCCGCTTTTCGCGCGCTGGCAATGGAACTTTCCATCCATCTGCTGATCGGCTCGCTGGCAGTCAAAGTAAGCGCGACCAAGACCGCCAACCGCTCTTTTCTGATCGGGCCGGACGGCGGCATCGCCGCACACTACGACAAGATTCATCTCTTCGATGTCGATCTGCCGTCGGGTGAGAGCTACCGCGAGTCGAACACGGTGGCGGGCGGCGATCGCGCCGTGCTGGCCCAAACACCGTGGGGCAAGATGGGGCTGACCATCTGCTACGACCTGCGTTTCCCGCAACTCTACCGCAAGCTGGCGCAGGCCGGCGCCTTCCTGCTTACCGTGCCCGCCGCCTTCACTGAAACCACCGGCAAGGCGCACTGGCACACGCTGCTGCGGGCGCGCGCCATCGAGAACGGCGCCTTCGTGGTCGCGCCCGCGCAGGGCGGGCTTCATGCCAATGGCCGGCGGACCTATGGCCACAGTCTCATTATTTCTCCCTGGGGGGAGGTGCTGGCCGAGGGCAGTATCGAGCCGGGTGTCATCCTGGCCGAGATCGATGCCGCACTTGCGACTGATGCGCGCGGCCGTATCCCAAACCTGCGGCACGACCGGGATTTCGTAGGCCCCTGAGCCGCTTGGCAGCCGCGGTCCCCGGCTGCTTGCGGTAGCATGTGTTTACGCTCATCCTGTATGATGATGGATGTGTGACCGTCCGAGGATTCCCCAGGTGATCGTGTACAGTCTGGCCTGCGTCAGGGGCCACAGCTTCGAAGGCTGGTTCAAAGATAGCGCCGCTTATGACGAGCAGGCCGCGGACGGTAAACTCGTCTGCCCGGTTTGCAATTCGCGCAAGGTGCAAAAGGCGCCGATGGCGCCGGCGCTTTCCGGCACCAAGAACAGGGGCGCACGCTCGGTCGAAGACCTGCACCAGATGCGCCAGTTCGTTTCGGGCTTGCGCAAATACGTTCAGGACAACGCCGAGAACGTCGGCCGCCAGTTCCCCGAAGAAGTGCGCAAGATCCACTACGGCGAAGCCAAGGAGCGCCCGATCTATGGCGAGGCCAGTGTGGCCGAAGCCAAGGAACTGGTCGAGGAGGGCATCGAGGTCGCCCCGCTGCCGCCGGACCTCGACGAAGCCTCGAACTGACTGGCTGCGGCACGTCCCCGGCCGGTTGCAGTAAAATCTTAACCAGAGGGGACAATCGAATGAAGAAAATCGTCTTTGCGCTCGCGCTGACTGCGCTGCCCCTGGCCATGCCGGCCAGCGCTGCCGAGCCCGTGGCGGCCGCCAGCCCGACACAGCAGGGCGCCATGCTGGCAAGCGGCAGCGCCGCCGAGGTCGCCAACAAGAAACTGGTCGACGTTATGTGGCGCACGCTGCTCTTGGCCGGCCGCATCGACGAGGCGGGCAAATTCCTGGCCCCCGAATATCACCAGCACAACCCCAATGCCGATACCGGCCTCAAGGGCTTCGAGGCCTTCTTCAACAAGCTGCACATGACGCGCAAGGCGGTGCCGGCCACGATCCCGAATCTGGTTGCCATCCTCGCGCAGGGCGACCTGGTGGTGCTGGCCACCAAACTCGACCGCAAGGACGCCAAGGGCAAACCCTACACTACCACCTGGTTCGACATGTTCCGCATCAAGGACGACAAGATCGTCGAGCATTGGGACTGCGCGCCGATGATGTGAGGCGAAGGGCGGCGTATCAGACAATGGACGGGCTGTCGCTGAAACAAGCACTCGAAACCGTCGCCCAGAGCGGCGAGACTTTTCAAAAGCTGTTTGTCCGGAGCGATTTTGATGCCGGTCTTTACAAACCGGACAAAACCGATCCGCAGACGCCGCACCAGCGCGACGAGGTCTATATCGTCGCCAGCGGCTCGGGCACTTTCGTCTGCAATGGCGAAGCGGCGCCGTTCAAAGCGGGGGATTTTTTCTTTGTGGCGACGGGCGTTGAGCACCGCTTCGAGGATTTCACCGACGATTTCGCGACCTGGGTGATCTTCTTCGGCGCCGCGCCCAAGGTCGGCGACTAGCGCCCCGCCACCACCATGTAATTCACGTCGGTATCGTTGGAGAGGCGCCAGTCCCAGGCCAGCGGGTCGAAGCTCACGCCCTGCGTCTTCAGCGGCTTGAGGCCATTGTCCTGAAGCAATGCTTTAAGTCGCTTGGGCTCTATGAAGCGGTTCCAGTCATGCGTGCCAGCGGGCACCCAACGCAGCACGTATTCGGCGCCGATCTTGGCCAGGGCCAGCGACTTCAGCGTCTTGTTGAGGGTGGCCACGAACATCAGCCCGCCGGGCTTCACCAGCCTCGCGCAGGCGGCAAGATAGCCGGGCAGGTCCGCCACATGCTCGACCACCTCCATGTTCAGCACCACGTCGAAGGCTAGCCCTTCCTCTGCCAGCAGCTCGGCGGTAGCCACGCGGTAGTCGATCCCGAGCCCCTCGATCCCGGCATGGGTGGAGGCGATCTTGACGTTCTTCTCCGACGCGTCTGCGCCCGTGACGGCAAAGCCCAGCCGGGCCATCGGCTCGGAGAGCAGGCCGCCGCCGCAGCCGATATCGAGCAGGCCCAGGCCCTTGAAGGGGTGAAGGCCGCTGCCGTCGCGGCCGAAATGGGCCGCGGCGGTGTCGCGGATGAATTTGAGCCGCACCGGGTTGAACTTGTGCAGGGGCGCAAACTTGCCGGTGGGATCCCACCAGCTTTCGGCCATAGCCGTAAACTTGGCCACTTCGGCGGGGTCGATGGAGGCGTGATGCGCGGGCATGGGCGGAACCTTTTCTGGCGCCTCACTTCTACCTCAAAAAATCCCGAGATACTGCGTTGAGTGCGGGCGAGGCCCCGTCTATGTATGCAGTATTGTTTCGCAAATCGCGTGGGCCCGGGAATTTATGGCCAAGATTGTAATGAAATTCGGCGGCACCTCGGTAGCCGACCTTGACCGCATCCGCCATGTGGCCAGCCTGGCCAAGCGGGAAGTCGATGCCGGCAACCAGGTGGCCGTGGTGGTTTCGGCGATGGCCGGGGAGACCAACAAGCTGGTGGGCTGGACCCGCGAACTGTCGCCCCTGCACGACGCGCGGGAGTACGACACCGTGGTCGCCGCCGGCGAGCAGATCTCGGCCGGCCTGACGGCGGTGGCGCTGTCGGCCATCGGGGTTTCGGCCCGCTCCTGGCTGGGGTGGCAGATCCCGATCCGTACCTCGGCCATGCACGGCTCGGCCCGCATCGAGCAGATCGAGCCGGATCTGCTGAACGCGCGGCTGGCCCAAGGGCAGGTTGCGGTGATCGCCGGCTTTCAGGGTATTGCCCAGGACAACCGCATCTCGACGCTGGGCCGCGGCGGCTCAGACACCAGCGCGGTGGCCGTGGCGGCGGCGCTCAAGGCCGATCGCTGCGACATCTACACCGACGTCGATGGCGTCTATACCACCGATCCGCGTATCGTCTCCAAGGCCCGCCGGCTGGAGAAGATCGCCTTCGAGGAAATGCTCGAGATGGCGTCGCTGGGGGCCAAGGTGCTCCAGACCCGCTCGGTGGAAATTGCCATGCTTTACCGCGTGCCCGTCCGCGTTCTTTCGACCTTCGATCCGGATAACGGCGGCACGCTTCTGTGCGACGAGGAAGACATCGTGGAAAAGAAACCGGTCACAGGCATCGCCTATTCCCGCGACGAGGCGAAGATCACGCTTCACCGCATCAGCGATCAGCCGGGCATTGCTGCCGCCATCTTCGGCCCGCTCGCCGATGCCGGGGTGAACGTCGACATGATCGTCCAGAACGTCTCGGCCGACGGCAAGAAGACTGACCTCACCTTCACGGTGAGCAGGAGCGAACTGGCCCGTGCCCTCGATGCCATCGAGAAGGCGCGCGATGCCATCGGCTATCGCGACATCATCTCGGATGCCAACGTCGCCAAGGTGTCGGTGATCGGCATCGGCATGCGTACCCATCCGGGCGTGGCCCAGACCATGTTCCGCACGCTGTCGGAGAAGGGCATCAACATCCAGGTAATCTCCACCTCGGAAATCAAGGTGAGCGTGCTGATCGCCGAGGAATATGTCGAGCTGGCGGTACGCGCACTGCACTCGGCCTTCGAACTGGACGCGGCATGACCCGGAAAGGCGACGCATAATGCCTCCGGCAGCAGGCGGTCCTCGAATCCTGCTTCGCCGCCTGCGCGAGATCATGGCCGAGCAGGCAAGCGCCCAGACGCGCCTGGACAAGCTCGTCATGCTGATCGCTGCCAACATGGTGGCCGAGGTCTGCTCGATCTATCTGCGCCGCGCCGGCAACGCGCTCGAGCTTTTCGCCACCGAGGGCCTCAATCCCTCGGCCGTGCACAACACGCGCATGAGGGCCGGCGAAGGCCTCGTCGGACTGGTGGCCGATACCGCCGGGCCCATCAACCTCTCCAACGCGCCGGAGCATCCGCGCTTCGCCTACCGGCCCGAAACGGGCGAAGACCCTTACCGCTCCTTCCTCGGCGTGCCGATCGTGCGCGGCGGACAGGTCTATGGCGTGCTCACAGTGCAGAACCGCGCCGCCCGCCAGTATGACGAGGAGGAAGTCGAGGCGCTGCAGACCGTGGCGATGGTGCTGGCCGAGGTGGTGGCGCACGGCGCGCTGTTCGACATCGCCGAGTTGGACGAACCCGAACTGAGGCCGGACCGGCCGCGGGCCTTTCGCGGCGAGGGCTTCTCGGAAGGCGTGGCCGTGGGTCAGGTGGTGCTGCACGAACCGCGCGTGCGCGTGGACCGCCTGATCGCCGACGATCCGCAAACCGAGCTGAAACGGCTGGACGAGGCCTTGTCGTCGCTGCGCGCTTCGGTGGATGAGATGCTGGAGTCCAGCGAACTCGATCTCACCGGCGAAAGCCGCGAGGTGATCGAGGCCTACCGCCTGTTTGCGCAAGACCAGGGCTGGCAGCAGCGTCTGCGCGATGCCATCCATACCGGCCTCACGGCCGAGGCCGCGGTCGAGCGCGTGCAGGACGAGCTGCGCCTGCGCGTGGCGCGCGCGGGCGATCTTTATCTGCGCGAACGGCTGCATGACCTGGAAGACCTCGCTCGCCGCCTGCAGCGCCATCTCGACGGCGGCGAAGGGGGCGGCGCTTTCCCGCGCGACGCGGTGGTGATCGCGCGCGCCCTGGGTCCGGCGGAACTGCTCGACTACGGGCGTAACGGCGTGGTGGCGCTGGTGCTGGAAGATGCAGCGACCACCTCGCACGTCTCCATCGTGGCGCGCGCCATGCGTATTCCGCTGGTCGGCAACATAGAAGGCATCACAGATACCGCGCGCGCGGGTGACGCCATCGCCGTGGACGGCGAAACCGGTGAAATTCATCTGCGCCCGCCGCCGGAGATTCTGGACGCATTCGAAATGCGTCGCACGCTGGTGGCCCAGCGGGTGGCCCAGATCGCCAAGGTGCGCGACCTGCCGGCCGTGACCAGGGATGGCGTGCACATCAGGCTGATGATGAACGCCGGGCTGATGATTGACATGCCGCATCTGGTGGAGTCGGGCGCCGACGGCGTGGGCCTGTTCCGCACCGAGTTGCAGTTCATGATCGGCCAGACCATGCCGCGGCTCGCCGACCAGACGGCGTTCTACCGCCGCGTCATCGATGCGGCAGACAACAAGCCCATAGTTTTCCGCACGCTCGACCTCGGCGGCGACAAGATCCTTCCCTATGGCCGCTGGGAGCGCGAAGAGAATCCGGCGCTTGGCTGGCGCGCGATCCGCATCGCGCTCGACCGTCCCGCACTCCTGCGTTACCAGGTGCGGGCCTTGCTGGCGGCATCGGCCGGCCGTACGCTGCGCATCCTGCTGCCGATGGTCAGCGACGTAGCTGAGTTCAATGCGGCGCGCGCGCTTGTCGATCGCGAACTGGAGCGCGCCCGCCTCATGGCTCAGCCCCAGCCCCGCCAGACGCTGGTGGGCGCGATGCTGGAAGTTCCGGCACTGATGTTCATGCTGCCGCAAATCCTGCGCAGTGCGGATTTTGTCTCCATCGGCTCCAACGACCTGCTGCAATTCGTCTTTGCCGTGGACCGTACCAATCCGCGCGTGGCCAAACGCTACGATGCGCTCAACCCCGCCTCTCTGACATTGATCCGCCAGATCGTGCAGAGCGCGGCGGAGGCGGGCGGCGAACTGTCGCTGTGCGGCGAAATGGCCGGACGGCCGTTGGAAGCTATGGCCCTGATCGGGCTGGGGTTAAGGACGCTGTCAATGCAGCCGGCCAATATCGGCCCGGTGAAAATGATGGTGCGCAGCCTCGATACCCGCGAGGTTTCCCAATTCGTCGAAAAACTGAGCGGCCGTACCGATCACAGCTTGCGCACGCGCCTTGCCGCGTTCGCCGCCGAGCGGGGGATCGTCATCAGATGACGTGCTTGTAATAAATCGGCATCACGAGAAGTTGTAATGGGAGGCTTGTTCTCGCTGCAGCCCTGCCCAATACTTCACGTCTATGCGATGTCCGTCGGCGTCGCCGGGTGGCGGCGAGTGATGGCGGAATGTTCGGTTGTCGAGGGAATTTGATGATGAGGCTTTCTGTTCGTGCTGCGGCCGTCGGTGCGGCCCTGTGCATTCTGCCACAGCTTGCCTGGGCGCAGGCTACCGCCACTACCACTACCACCACCAATACGCCGGCCCATGACCCTAATCGCATTGTCTGCAAATCCGGCCCGCCACCGACCGGCACACGTCTTCCCGGCGCGCGCGTCTGCAAGACGCAACAGCAGTGGGACCAGGAACGGCAGGACGCGCAAGATGAACTGAACCGCATCCAGGTTCAGCGCGGCCTCGGCAATTCCGGCCAATAATGATGCGTTCCGGCCACGCCGGGTAGATGGCTGGCGTGTTTCGGCAAGCCTGCCCGTTGGGTGAGGATTGCGCGCAAAAGTTTTGAGAGCGGGTCACACAACGCTGGAAAGGCCGGCGGCGTCCCTGTATTGCTAGCGCGATGTCCAAGATCACCCATCTCAGTCTTGACGAGAGCGGCGGCCTGAACCGCCGCCGGATTCATTTGCGCGAGATTTCCGACGAGGCCGATGCGCCGCTGGAGACTATCGGCCAGGATCTGCGTGCCGCCCGCCTGCGCCGCGGGGACGACCTGGCGTCAGTCTCCAAGGTTCTGAATATCCGGAAAAACCACCTCGAAGCGCTCGAGGAGGACCGGCTGGAGGCCTTGCCCGGCCGGACCTATGCCATCGGTTTTGTGCGCGCCTATGCGGAATATCTCGGGCTGGACGCCGTGCAGTCCGTCGAACGCTTCAAGCGTGAGATCGCGGGCCGCGAGGAGCCACCGCAAGCGGGCGTCTTCTCCCAGGCGCAGGACGAGCGCCAGTTGCCGCATGGCTGGGTCATTATCGCAATCGTGGTGCTGGGGCTGATTGTTTATGGCGCTTACAGGCTGGCGCGCTCGGCAGACGACATGCTGAATACCCCGGTAGCGCCGGTACCGGCCCGGATGGCGTTACCGGCGGCTCCGAAACCCAAACCCAAACCTCAGGCGCAGCCCGTCACCCCCCCCGTCCTCAACGGGACGGCGGCCGCCCCGGCCGTCCCGGCAACAGGACCGGCGACAAATGGGCCAGCCGCCGCGACCGGCCGGCCGGCGGCAGT
Organism: Alphaproteobacteria bacterium; assembly: GCA_018971835.1. Lineage (GTDB taxonomy): Bacteria > Pseudomonadota > Alphaproteobacteria > Micropepsales > Micropepsaceae > Rhizomicrobium. The sequence continues at coordinate 521 of JAGWZW010000069.1, read as the reverse complement.
TCCTGCGCCGGCTCCGGCCTTGGGTGCGCCGCAGGCCGCCCAGCCGGCGGCCAGCCAACCGCCTGCCGCCGCGCTGCCCAATGGCCATGTCTACGGCGAACAGAATGCCAATGCGCGGGTCGTCCTGCACGTCCTCAAGCCGACCCGTGTGTTCGTCAAGGGCAACAACGGAAACGTCTTCATCAACCGCGACCTCAAGCCTGGGGACAGCTACCGGGTTCCGGATTTCGTGGGGCTGACGCTGTCGGTGGCGGATGGGGCGGCGGTGGCCCTGGAGCTTGACGGCCAGCCGATGGGCCTGGCCGGCCGGACGGATAGCGCGGCCCGGGGGCTTTCCCTCGACCCGCAGGCCATCGTAGACCGGTACAATGCCGGGCAGGCGCACTAGACCGGGTGCCGCCCCAGTGGCCAAATTGGAGTAAGCCATGAGCGTTCGAGCTTATCGCGACATCGCGCGGCGCAAATCGCGCCAGATTCACGTCGGCCCGGTGGCCGTGGGCGGCGATGCGCCGATCTCGGTG
>JAGWZW010000007.1 GCA_018971835.1 Alphaproteobacteria bacterium | reverse complement strand
CATCAACTGCTGGATCAGGGTGTCACGTCTCTTGACGATGCCTTCGTCAACGAAGACATTGCCCGTGCCTATGACGATCTGGCAGACAGCGGCAAACTGGTGCAGCGGGTCCGCGGCTGCCTGGATTATCAGGAAGAGGGGTTGATTGAACGCCGCGGTCTGTATGCGCGCAGCAATTTTTCGCCTAGCTGCATCAAGATCTTTCTCGATGGCGTGCCGACAGACAGCCACACCGCAGCGATGCTTGAGGAATATGAATCGTTGCCCGGCGGCGAAGATGTCAAAAGCCGGGAATATGGGATGCTCAAGATCCCGCCGAAGACACTTGATGCTCTGCTCGTGCGCTTTGACTCAATGGGCATGACCGTCAAAATGCACGCCGCCGGCGATGCGGCAGTTCACGAAGGTATCGAGGCGATTGCCGCTGCCCGAGATGCTCACGGCTTTTCCGGGCTCCTTCACGACACCGCGCACAACAGCTTTGTGCATATGAGCGATATCAAGGAGGCAAGGGCCATTGGCGCCGCGATGGAATTTTCGCCGTATATTTGGTACCGGTCGCCGATCATCGACGATATCCAGAAAGCGGTCCCGCCTCAGTTGATGGATCGCTGGATTCCGATCAGGGATGCGCTGGACGCTGGCGTCTTGGCCGTGCCCGGATCCGATTGGCCGGTCGTTCCGGTCGCCAATCCCTGGCTGGCGATCGAGACGATGGTCACCCGCGAAAAGCCTGGTGGCGTCGGCAAGCCGCTGGGGTCGGCCGAGCGCATCAGTCTTAAGCAGGCAATTGACATGTACACAATTAATTCCGCGCGTCAGCAATATAACGCCGACAAGCTCGGATCGATCGAACTCGGCAAGCTGGCGGACGTGATCGTGATCGACCGGGATATTTTCGCAGTGCCGATCACAACCGTTCACGATACCAAGGTTCTCATGGCAGTCATAAACGGGAAGATCGTGTATGACACGGCCCATTGAGGGCCGGTGAACTAGCAGTTCCTGTTTCTCGTACCTTTGGCGCATTCGGACCGGGTCCGGATGCGCCATCTTGTTCTGTGGGGGCTCGCGTGTTTCGAGCACACGTGACTGGGCCGCCGCACCGGCTTCACACCGTCGCTGCCGCGCGGTATGGCGACGCTCAAAAACGGAAGATCGCGCCTGTTCAAAGGAGGCGAGGGGCCGCCGGTGCCTTCCCGTTTCCGTCGCGCAATAGTCAAAGGCTCGAGGCCAGATATCATCGTGAGGCCGAAACCGATGCTCCTATTCGTGCTCCTTGGTGGCGCAGAACGATTCGAAAATCCTGCTACCTTGGCGTAGTTGCCGCCGATTGGCATAAACCCCGAATATTCTACGTAATCGTACGCATGGAGAAGATTGTCGGCGTCGCCGTTTCTGGGAGCGTTCTATGTTGTGGACTGGAGGCAGAACCACGCGCGTGTCGAACCAAAAGTGTGACGTGCGACGACGGCAAGAAGTTTGATCACACCATTGTGACTACGAATGCCGACGTGGCAGCTTTTGCCTAGCCGGAACCCCAGCGGCATTCACGAATATGCCAAGCCCCTTCGCCATTTTGAAGCAATGCTCATCGTTTTGGCGCGTCGTTCGCCAGCGAAACCGCCGAACTAAGCCATCGGCATTTGATTCATTATTTGGTCGATTCTAGTCAGCACGCCGAATATCCACTCGGAAAAAGCGGCTATCACCTGACAGCCCAGCGGTGCGATTGGTGTCGTTCCGTACGCAGAATTACTGACTCCCGATTCGTTCGTGTTTGCGAGATGTTGCCTTGTGTCAAGGTTAATGTCTTGGCAGCCCCGTGCAAGCGAAGCGTCTGTTTGGTTCCCTTTTTCCCGCATGCCGGCGTGTGTGATGAAGGCTTCAGGAGAAACTCGTAATGCATGCAGTTCTTGGCATGCTTATGTCGGTTCTGTCCGCGCTGGCAGATTGGACGAACCAACTCGCCGAAGAACTGGCCGTCGTCGCGGGCCATACGTTTACCCGTAACGACTTCGTGGTCGCCGATGTCGTTGTTACTTCGGCCATCATTGCCCTGGTTTGCGTCGCCTTCGGCGCGGCCAGTCGAGTGAAGGCGCATCTGATGTGCCAGGCCATGAAGGCCACGCTGAGAAAGGCGCAGTCTGAAATTCGGTTCCGCGAAGCGCTGATTGGCGCCTGCAGCGAGGCCATTGCCGTGCTCGGGGCTGACGTGGGCGCGGCCATCAGCTATCGCGGCGGCGGCGCGCTCCTGCAGGCTTGCCTCAACGGACCCCAGGGCTGCGCGCTGGCTACGAAACTCAACGCGCTGCTGACAGGCGGCGCTGCGTTCAGGATTGCGGTGACTACAGGCGCGAACCGGCGCGTCATCTTGCGGGGATGCCCGGTGGGCAGCCACGCCGCTGTATTTTTGCAGGGCGAAGACCCGTGGGTTGACGCGCCGACAGAATATCGCGCCGCGCTCGAGGCGCTGACTATGCCGGTGTGGGTGCGAAAGCCGGATCTGTCGCTCAAATGGGCAAATCGTGCCTATCTCGATGTTGCTGGCGCCAAGAGCGTCGAGGAGGCGCGTGGCGCCCAGACACCGCTGGTTCGTTACGAGCGCGAGTTGGCACGCGCTGTCAGCAATGACGCGGTCCTGGTCGGGACAAAGCGTTATATCACCGTGGGCGGAGAGCGTCGTGCTTTTACGCTCAACATCACACGCCGGCCTGACAGTTGTCTGGTAGGCAGCGCGGTGGACGTGACGGAGATGGCGAGGTCTGAAGGTACGCAAAGGATCGAAGCCGAAACGCGCGCCAGAATGCTGAACGAACTCGACGTCGGCATAGCCGTGTTTGGGGCCGACAAGTGTTTTACCTCCGCCAATCTCGCCTGCCAGCAGCGATGGGGGCTGGACAAGGATTTCCTCGCGACGCGGCCGCCGCTTACCGAGTTGTTTGACACTCTGCGCCAGACACGACGTTTACCGGAGCGGCACGACTTTGCAGAGTGGAAACATGAGCATCTCGTCTTGTTCGAGAAGCCGGGCGCGCGGATTGAGGAGACTTGGCACCTTGCCGACGGTACCAGCCTTGAGGTGATTGCGCATGGCGACCCGCACGGCGGCACGTATTACTTCTTCAAGGATCTTACGGCGCAGCTGAAGGTTGAGGCATCGTTCAATACGCTGCGCATCATGGATCGCGCCATCCTCAACACGCTGGATGACGCCATCGCGATCTTCGGGCCGGATGGCAAGCTGCGCCTCTACAACGATGCACTGGCGAACTTGTGGAAACTCGATCCGGCGAGCCTGGAGAAAGAGCCGCACCTATCCGCAATCGCGCAAATGTGCGCATCGAGGCCAGGCTACGACGTGATATGGAAGATTGTTTCTGCCGCGGTGAACGCCGCCGAGCCGGCGCGGTTCAATGACTGGATCAAGGTTGTGCCGGTTGCAGACAACAGGACGCTTTCATTGTCTGTCTCGCGGCTGCCTTTGGGTGTAACTCTGGTGCGATTTGAGGACGTGACCGATCTGCGGCGGTTTGCCGAAGAGCTGGGGCCGGGCGCGCTGCAACCATTTCCGGCCGCACAGGCCGTATAGCGGCGCGGTTAGGCGGCGCATTTACCGTATTGCTCGACCGTATCAAGCCAGGTCTTGCGCTGCGCCAAGCTGATGGAGTTGACGCACCCGATCACCGTCATGTCCCTTATGACGATACCAGGAAGTGCCACGGCTTGCGGGTCGATCTCGCGGCGCGCATCTTTCGTGGCCTTGAGCATCAGCGCGGGCAACTCCATCGTCACGATCACGCGCGTCTGTGAGGGCCGCGCGCCGTCCGGCATACAGGCCAAACGGTGAAATAGTGTCTGCAGCATTTCGGGCGGCTCGTTGACCCAGAGCGGAAAAACCACGACTAGCCGATCCGCTGCGCGGATGGCAGCAAGCATGGTCTCGACTTCCTCCTGGGCCGCACGATTGCGATCATGTCCAGCCAATGCGCCAAGACCGAGACGTCCAACATCCAGGCGCCGCGTCATCCAGCTGGCAGCCTTCGCACCGCGCTCATAGGCGTCGCACAAGGCTGCACAGAAGCGTTCCGGCCTGGGATCGGGATGACCATTGAGGATGATGAGCTCTTTCGTCACGGAACTTGTCCCGCCGTTCGCTCTGGCCTGTGACACGCACAACGTGCACGGGCGGTTATGCCGTCTAGATTACAGGCAGCACGGTAAATCACGCGTAAATCACCCAACGCGCAACGGCATCACCGTGTGCCTGGGTACTTGCCTGTTTGAGCGGCGACGCGCGGGGGCAGATTTTTCAATGCACATTGTATGCGCGTGGAAGACGGATCGGATAGCGGAAAACCGTCCAGAAATTGGCCAGGCCCATGTATGCCGAGAAGGCTGTTGTGTCGCCTGACGCTTCAGCCGCGCGCCGCGCTGCGCAGCCGGTCCAGCTGGCTGGCGATCATCGCCGCCACGAGTTGAGCAACCGCGCGTGCGTTCATTTTCACGTCGAACAGCATCTCAACGGCGGCGTAAGGCAGGTCCACCGCGACGCGGCTGACCAGCGCCAGTTGTTTCGTCGGCACGTCCGGGAATGCCTCGCCGAGCAGGCGGGTCTGTGCGGCCGCGACGGCTTTGTGCGAATCGAGCCGCACTTGTTCGAGCAGCGGCACGGCCCGCAGCGCGCGCAGGATCCAGACGCCACCCGGCGTCTGCTTTGTCACGCTATAGGTGTCGAGGATCAGGCCGGTCAGCGCTTTTTCGAGATCGGCCACCGAACCGGTAAAAACCTCGCGGTTGATCCAGCGGGGAATAACTTCGTTCTGGCGCTGCATCAGCCGCTGGCCGAGTTCGGAGAGCAGCGCGTACTTGTTTGGGAAATACTGATACAGCGCCGGCGGCGTCAGGCCGGCCCGGGCGCAGACCAGGTTTGTCGACAGCCGCTCGAAGCCGACTTCGCCGAGCAGCTCCGCTGTTATCGCCAGAATGTGTTCGTAGGTTACGGCCGCGCGCTGCTGCGAGGGGCGCTTCTTGGCGGCGAGGCTGGGGTGTGTGGCGCGCTTGCGCGGTGTCGGTTGGGTCATGACGGGTGAAGAACTGCCAGATCGCAGCGGGGAAAGGAAGGGCCGGTTTGCCAGCTTGACAGTAGCGATCGCTATAATATAGTTATAACTATCATTTATGGGGAGTGTGGCGCGTCATGAACGCGGAGGTGTACCGGTCTGCGGCGTCCGGCGGAGGGCCGCTGGTGCTGGCGGTCGATCTGGGCACATCCGGCTGCAAATGCGCGCTGGTCACCCTCGAAGGTAATGTGATTGCATGGGCGTTCGAAGGCGTGGCGCTGCTGGTCGATGGCGTGACGGTCGAACAGGATCCCGGAGATTGGTGGCGGGCCTTCCTTCATGCGTCCGGCGCACTCTGCCGCGATGAGGAACGGCGCAAGCGGATCGTTGCCGTCTGCTGTTCGACCCAGAACGAGTGCACGGTCCCGGTGGACCGGGACGGCCGGCCCATCGGCCGCGCAATCTCGTGGCTCGACATGCGCGGGCAGGCGGCGATCGCGCGCCGGCTGCGGGGTTTGCTGCTCAACGTTCAGGGGTTCGGTCCGCTCAAGCTCTGGCGCTGGGTGCGGCTGACCGGCGGCGCGCCGGCCGAATCCGGCAAGGACTGCGCCGGACACATCGCCTATATCCGCGACTGCGAGCCGGAACGTTATGCGCGCACACACAAATTCCTCAGCGCCCTCGATTATTTCAACCTGCGGCTGACCGGGCGGTTCTGCGCCACCATCGATTCGATCCTGACCACCTGGGTCACAGACAATCGTGATCTTTCCCGCGTTCGCTACGACGATCGGCTGATCGGAATGCTTGGTATCGAGCGCGCCAAGCTGCCCGATCTGGTGAAATCGACGGATGTGCTCGGTCCGCTTCTGCCGGAAGTGGCGGAGCAACTGGGGCTTTTGCCCCAGACGATCGTGGTTGCCGGCGCGGTAGACAATTCCGCGGTCGCAGTCGGCGCCGCGGTGGAAGATTACGCTGCCCACCTCTATCTAGGCACCTCCTCGTGGCTCGGCGCCCATGTCCCGTCCATGAAGACGGATGTGATGCGCAAAATGGCCGCGGTGCCCTGCGCGGTGGACGGGCGCTATCTAGCGATGGCGATCCAGTCGACGGCAGGGGCCAACCTGTCGTTCCTGCGCGACCGCATCCTTTTTCATCCCGACGAATTCCTGACCGAAGAAGAACGGCCGGACGTCTACGAAGTGCTGAACCGGATCGCCGCGCGCGTACCCGCCGGCGCCAACGGCCTGATCTATATGCCCTGGTTGTTCGGCGAACGCACGCCGGTGGACGATCCCAGCCTGCGCGCCGGCCTCGTCAATCTCTCGCTCTCGCACACGCGCGAAGACGTCATTCGCGCCTTCATGGAGGGCGTAGCGCTCAACACACGCTGGATGATGGAACCGTTCACGCAGATGGTCGGATGCGCCGCGGGACCGGTCGCGGCCGTGGGTGGCGGCGCGCAATCCGATCTGTGGTGCCAGATCATCGCGGATGTGAGCGGCCGCCCGGTCCGCCAACTCGAAAATCCGATCCAGGCCAATGCTGTTGGCGCAGCGTTCATCGCCGCGGTCGGCATGAACGCATTATGCTTCTCCGACCTCGCGGCTCTGCGCCGTACACGCCGGATATACGAACCGGATCAGGCGTTGCGGGCACTCTACGACGACCGCTTCGGCGCTTTCAAGATGTTGCAGCGGAAGCTGGCGCCGGTTTACCGGCAGCTCAATCCATCCGGGAAGGAGGCCCACCATGCTTGCGCTTGAAACACGCCAGCGCATCGTCGATCTTTGCGTGGCGTTGTCGCGCAAAGGCTATTTCGCCGGCACCGGCGGCAATCTCGCCGTACGAATCGATGCGTCGCAATTTGCGGTCACGCCTTCCGCCACGGACTATTTCGCGATGACGGCGGACGAGGTCTGCGTCATGCGCCTTGCCGATCTCAAAAAAATGGACGGGGCCGGAACACCTTCCGTCGAAACTGGGCTGCACGCGCGCGTGCTGCGTCGTCGCCCTGATGTCTGGTGCAGTATCCATACCCATCAACCTGTGGCTAGCGCTGCGGCCCTGCTTGGAAAGCCCATTACCGTCGAAGCGCCGCTGCTTCGCTGCACGCTGGGGCCCAAGGTGCCACTGGTCGGCTACATGCCCTCCGGCACGGGCCTCCTGGCTTTCCTGCTCGGCCGCGCATTGCGCGATGACGCCAATGCTTATCTCCTGCACAATCACGGCGTGCTGTGTTGCGGCACCAGCATCGAGACGGCGCTGCAAACGGTGGACGATTTGGAGCGGTTGGTCCGCGCGTGCCTGCAGCAGCAGATAGAGGCGCGGATGCGCCGTGAGCCCGAACACACTGCAGCCCTTGCCGCCGTCCTGGCGACGCTCGGCGGGGCGTAACGTGTAAGCCATCTCATTGCGCGACAGGTGACGATCATGGATAGCAACTCGACAGCTCCACAAACCACGCCGGCGATTTCGAGCTGGCCGGATACCGATGCGCTTTATCGGCGCTTTGCCGACCTTGTCGGCCAGCCGATGCGCCGTATCGGTGCGGACGGCATGGAAAAGGTGATGCGTCACTTCGAGGAACGCTGTGCCGGTTCCAAACGCCTTTCCGAAGAGGCGCAGGCCGTTATCCCCGGCGGCGTGCAGCACAACCTGGCCTTCAATTATCCGTTCCCGCTGGCAATCGCCGGCGCGAAGGGGGCGTATCTCACCGACGTGGACGGCAACAGTTACATCGACTTTCTGCAGGCGGGCGGGCCGACCCTGCTCGGCTCCAATCCGCCTGCCGTGCGCGCCAAAGTGAACGAGATTCTGGATTCCTGCGGACCGACCACCGGCCTGCTGCACGAATATGAAGTCAAGCTGGCGGAACTGGTTTGCCGCATGGTGCCGAGTATCGAGATGCTGCGCCTGCTCGGTTCGGGCACCGAAGCGGTGATGGGCGCGATCCGCCTGGCGCGCGCCTATACCGAACGCAAATGGATCATCAAGATCGGAGGCGCCTATCACGGCTGGAGCGATCAGATGGTCTACGGCATGCGTCTGCCGGGCACCGGGCGCATGGAAGCGGTCGGTATTCCGCGCGGCGCCACGGCCTGCACCCAGGAATGCCATCCCAACGATCTGGGGGCGCTGCGCCGCAAGCTGCAATGGAACCGGATGCGCGGCGGCACCGCGGCGGTGTTGCTGGAGCCACTCGGCCCTGAAAGTGGCACACGGCCCGTGCATCGCGATTACAACGCCCAGGTGCGCAAGCTGTGCGACGAGTTCGGCGCGCTGCTGATCTTCGATGAGGTGGTGAGCGGTTTTCGGCTCGGGCCGGGTGGCGCACAAGGCTATTTCAACGTGACGCCCGATCTCACAGTGCTCGGCAAATGTCTCACCGGCGGTTATCCGATGGCCGGTGCCGTTGGCGGACGGCGCGATATCATGATGCTGCTGGTCGGCGGCATCGGCACCAGCAGTCGCCGCGCCTTCGTCGGCGGCACGCTATCGGCCAATCCGCTGTCCTGTGTCGCGGGCTATCATGCGCTGCTGGAGGCCGAGCGCCTCGATGCCGCCGCCAAGGCCGGGCGCGCCGGCGATCGCTTGCGCAAGGGGCTTGAAGAGATCATCGCGCGCCAGGGTCTGCCCTATGTGGTGTACAACATGGGCTCGATCGTCCACCTGCAGACTTCGGGCGTGCTGCTGCTCGATACCAGCAATCTCTACAAGCTGTGGCGCGCCAAGGATGAGGCCAAGGGCCGCAAGCACATGATGGAGGAAATGGGCGCGGCCTATGCTGCCCACGGCCTTATCACGCTGGCGGGCAGCCGCATCTACACCAGCCTCGCCGATACGGACGAAGTTATCGACGAAGCGCTCGGCCGCTTCGAAGATGTCTTCAAATTGGTGTGAGGCGATGGCGACATCCGAAACGCTGGAAGAATTGTGGCGCGCGACCGCCGGCCGGCTGGCCGCCAAGAATCTGCTCGGACCGGCGGCAAGCCTGTCGCTGCGCTGCCCGGACACACCGCAAATGTGGTTTGCGGATTCTCCGGCGGCAAACCCGCGTCGTGTTACCAGCGACGCTTCGACTGTGGCCGATGAGGCGCGCATCCACGCTGTTATCTACGATCTGCGGGGCGATGCCGGCGCTATCGCCTGGGGCGGCGGGATGTTTGGCACCATGCTTGGCCGTTTCGGCGGTGCGCTGCCCGAACTGTTCGACGAGCAGATTCGCCATATCGGCCTCATGCCGCCGCCAGTGGACAGCGAAGCCGCTCTTGCCACGGCGCTGAAGGGTGGCGCCAACGCGCTGATGCTCCGCGGGAAGCCGCTTTGCCTGGGCATGACCGCGCGCCGGCTCGCACTTAATGCGGAGTTGTTCGAGAAATGCTCCACCGCCTATGTGCTAGCCGCCGCGTCGGGCGGCGATCTCACCAGGGTTCCGCGCTGGGTGCAGCGCATCGCCGCCGGTCGGCTCGGCACGGATGAAAAGCGTGCCGCCGAAGCCTTCGCCGCCGGGTGTCTGCCGGTTGACAGCAACAAATATTAGAAAGGGCGGGGTGAGATGGCGGAGCAGACATCATTCCCGCAAGTGGGCCCCGCCCAGATATCCGTTGCCTTGCTGATTGGCTCGCTGGCGCTGGTCGTTCTGGGGCTGCAGCCGATCCTGCTGGGTGCCCTGATCGATGCGCATCGCATCACGATGTCGGGTATCGGCCTCATCGCGATGGGCGAGATCATGACGGTTGGCATCGGCGTGGCGTCAAGCGATGCGGCTCTGCCCGTCCTTCGCTATCGCCTGATCGCCGTGATTGCGGCTGTGCTGGTCGCCGGTATCGATTTGGCGACGCCGTATTTCGGGGGCGATGCCGCGCTTGCGTTGCTGCGCTGCGTGGCTGGATTTGCGGAAGGTGTGCTGGTCTGGGTGGCGACCTGCACCATCGTGCGCGCGCGCGAGCCGGACCGCGCCGCCGCCGTGTTTGTGGTCGTGCAGACCGTGATCCAGGCTGTGGCTGCCGCGTTGTTCGCCGGTGTCGTCGTTCCCCATGCCGGCTGGCGCGGCGCTTTCGTAGCGCTGGCCGCACTTCTTGTGCTTTGCGCGCTGCTGGCTGCGGAACTTGCACCCGATCTTGCACCGTTGGCCAAAGAGGCGGACGGCAAAGTTATCTGGACCATCGGCCGCGTGCTGCCGCTCGCCATCGCCTTCCTGCAGATGGCCGGACTGGGTGCAATCTGGGCCTATCTCGAACCGCTCGGCCGGTCCGCCGGGCTTTCGGCTGAGGAGGCGCAGGCGCTGGTTTCCGGCGTGCTGCTGGTGCAGGTGACCGGCGGCCTGGCGGCGATCATGCTGGTGCGCAGGCTCGATGTCGTTACAACCGTCTGCGCCGGTGCGCTGGTGTTGACGGCGGTGACGGCCGGACTTTATTTTCTTCCGCACAATGCAGCCGGCAGATTTGTGGTGTTGTGCGCGGCGCTTGCCTTCGTGTGGCTCTTTCTCAACCCATTTCAATTCGGCCTGACGTTTCGCGCCGATGGTGAGGGGCGGGTGGCGGTGCTGGTGCCGGCCGCGCAACTGCTGGGGCTGGCTTTCGGGCCGTTCATGGCCTCGCTCGCGGTCGGCAACGACAACGTGCGTGCCGCTGCGCTGGTCGGTTCTTGCTGCACGCTGGCATCGCTGGCACTTGTCTGGGGCGGCCGCAAATATTGGCTGCGGGCCCAACTTGCGCCGGACGAAGTAATGCAAGGAGATGTAACATGAAAACGGCGCTGGTTACGGGCGGCAGCGGCTATGTCGCGGGGCATCTGGTCGATCTGCTGCTGGCAGAGGGATATCAGGTCCACGCCACTGTCCGCAGCCTGTCGAAGCCGGGCAAGCTGACGAGCCTGAACGCGCTCAAGGCGCGCCGTCCCGGCCGGCTGAAGCTGTTCGAGGCTGACCTGATGAAGCCCGGATCGTTCGACGCTGCGACTAAGGGTTGCGATGTGGTGTTCCACGTCGCCTCGCCGTTTCTTTTCCCTGAGCAGATCAAGGACGGCAGGCGCGAATTGCTGGAACCCGCGCTGGAAGGCACGCGCAACGTGCTGGGTGCCGTCGATGCCTGTCAGAGCGTACAGCGGGTGGTGCTGACTTCGACGGTCGGCGCGATCTTCGGCGACTATATCGATGTGCTGAACCTGCAGGGAGGCGTGCTGCAGGAAAGGTTCTTCAACACCACCAGTACGCTCGAAAACAATCCCTATCACTATTCGAAAGTGATGGCGGAGCACGAAGCCTGGGCGATCTGCGGGCGGCAGTCGCGCTGGTCGATGGTGGCGATCAATCCGGGGCTGATCCTCGGCCCGGCGCTGACCCCGGTATCGGACTCCGGCAGCCTGTTCCTGCTCGACGAACTCTTGAAGGGCTATTTCTTCTACGGCGCACCGAATTTTGCCTTCACCTATGTGGACGTGCGCGATGTCGCGCTGGCCCATCTGCGCGCGGCGGAACGCGAGGCTGCTTCCGGCCGCTACATCCTGGCAGAAAAGGGCATGATCTCGTTTCTCGACATGGCGCGAATGCTGCGCCCGCATCACCGACGGCCGTGGCTCTTGCCGCGCTACCGGCTGCCGCACTGGCCCATTCGCATTCTAGGGCCGCTGTTCGGCCTGACGCAGGATTATATCCGTGGCCATCTCGGCATCCGCTTCACTGTCGATAATCGGCGCAGCGTTGAGGAACTGGGGATTGCGTACCGCTCCGCGGCGGAGACGCTGGCAGATCACTACCGTTCATGGCTGCGCTGGCACAATCAGAAGTGGACCGGCCTCTGACGGCGGGCACTGCGGCCGGTTATCGGTTCCGATCGCGATATCTCAAAATAGCTGGACGGCTCCCGGGTAGAAGGTGCAACTTCGCCGCCCGGGAAGCATACGGTTTCAGATAAAAGGACAAGGGAGCGATCATGACCAGCGACCGGCAATGCAACGACATGCTTTTCGAACCGGCCTACAAGCTGGTGGCTAGGCTGCGCGCGCGCGAAATCGGCGCAGTGGAACTGCTTGATGAGCACTTCAAGGCTGTTGCTGCCCGCAATCCGGCGATCAACGCCGTTGTGGCGCTGGACGAGAACGGCGCCCGGGCCGCGGCCCGCAAAGCGGATAATGCTTCGGCGGAAGTGATCGCCGCCTCACCGCTGCACGGTCTGCCGATGACCATCAAGGATACCTATGAAGTCGCCGGCATGACGGCAACGTGTGGTCTTCCCGCACTGGCGCAGCATCGGCCGGATACCGACGCCGATCCCGTTGCTGCGCTCCGGCGCGTGGGGGCCATTCCGTTCGGCAAGACCAACGTGCCGGTGATGGCCAGCGATCATCAGAGCTACAATCCGGTATATGGCCTGACGCGCAATCCGTGGAATCTTGAGCGTACAGCGGGCGGTTCCTCGGGCGGCGCGGCGGCCGCGCTGGCGGCGGGCCTGACGCCGCTCGAGCTGGGCAGCGATATCGGCGGCTCGATCCGCGTGCCCTCGCATTGCTGCGGTGTGTATGGCCACAAGTCGAGCTTCGGCATCGTTCCCAAGCGCGGGCACATCCCGCCGATGCCGGGCGAGCTGTCTTCTGCGCAGCTTTCGGTCGCGGGCCCGCTAGCGCGTAGCGCGCACGACCTCGAATTGGCGCTGGATGTTTTGGCCGGGCCGGAACCCCTGGCCGATACAGCGTGGTCTTTGAAACTGCGGGCGGCGCGCCACGGCAGGATTTCGGATTACCGCGTGGCGCTGTGGGCGGATTCATCGGTTTATCCGCTGGAATCCGCTTCACAGGCCGCCATCGAGGCCTTTGCCGATGATATCGCGCGGCTCGGCGCCACGGTCGACCGCAAGGCGAAGCCGCCCATTCCGTTTGCCGACAGCTACCGGCTTTATTTCGAAGTGCTGATGAGCATCGTCAGCGCCCGCAAGCCTGACGACGAGCACGCGGCCGCAACGGTGGCGCCGCCGCAGGGCGATTCGGCCAGCTATGCTGCGGTCATGGCGCGCGCTGCCCACCAGAGCCTCGCGCGCTGGAACGAGCTTTGTGAAATGCGTGAACACCTGTTCCGCGCCTGGCGGGAGTTCTTCCGCGATTACGATGTCGTGCTCTGTCCCAACCTGCCGACCGTCGCCTTTCCGCATGACATGAGCGGCGACGGACCCGAGGCGCAGCTGGACCGGCGCATCATGGTCGACGGCGTGGCGCGCCCCTATTTGGACAATCTGATGTGGCCGGGGCTCGCGACGGTGGCCAATCTTCCGGCCACAGCGATTCCGACCGGCCGCTTTGTCGGCGGCCTGCCGGTCGGCGTACAGTTTATCGGGCCGTTTCTGGAGGACCGCACGCCGCTGCGTCTGGCTCAGCTGATCGAGGACGCGCTGGGAGGATTCAAGCCGCCGCCGGTCTGATTTCATTCCGTGGAGGATGGGCGAATGTCAATCTGCCGAAGGTTGCTCGCCTGCACCTGCTATGTTTGCTTGCGTTGCGGTGTTTAGTTCATGCGCATAAGGCGCCGTTTGTTGTCGCACAAGCATTGACGCGTTCAACACCTCGAATCTTGGGGCTTCGAAGCGATGGCAAGTCAGAATCCGAAGATAAAGGCAGCGGGAAGCACGCGCGAGCCGTCGCCTTCCGGCCATGCCGGAATCGGCGCGACACGGGTTCATTATCTGGGTGGCCTTGATGGTCTGCTTGGGTTCCATTTGCGTCTGGCGAGCGTCGCCATGTACCGCGATTTCAAGAAGGCACTCGGTACTCTCGGACTGACGCAAATGCAGTGCGCGATTCTTCAGTTGGTCGACGCGAACCAGGGCCTGTCACAGGCGGATCTGGTGGTATTTCTGGGCATCGATCAGGCGACCATGATGACCACAATCAAGCGGCTGGCGGCGCGCCGGCTGTTGGAACGCCGCGCTTCGCTAGAGGATCGTAGGAGGATTGAACTTCGGCTGAGCAAGCGGGGAATGCAGATTCTCGCACAAGCAGGAAAGGCAATCGCCGAACATGAGCGGCGGTTTAGGACGCGCTTGCGAACCACAGAGTTGAAGGATCTCGTTAGTTCTCTTCGGAAGCTTCATAACCAGATTTGAGGTTCGCGGCGGCCGGCGCCGCGATGGCTGGAGCGGACGATAGCTTGCCTCGATGCTGTCTGGGGCCGGATTTTTCGCGAAATATCTGTGATATCTAAAGCGTTTCCGGGGGGCCGGCATCGGGCGGTAGGTGGCTACGGCAAGCGATGGTTCGCTGGCGAGGGGCCGCCTGCGCGAAGTACTTCGTTTATAATCCACTGAAAAGACAGAGAAATATAGTGGAAGCCTTGGCCCCGACGCGGACGGCTCGTCAGCATGCCTCGCATCAGCACTGGATGGTCTTGCCATAATGTGTGATATCAGTTATAACGTATAACACAGTGATAGTCCCGTACACATGCGGGATGTAGGAGGGGAAGCAATGGGCAATCATACATCACGACGTTCGACCCTGCTGATGACTGCGGCGTTGGCACTGGTAAGCTTGGCGCAGGCGGCGAACGCACAAGGCGTCACGGGGGGCGGGGCTGCTGCGCAACCGGCCGCCGAGCAAACCACGATGATCGAGACGGTCACCGTCACTGCGCGCAGGAAGGCGGAGAATCTTCAGGCATCGCCCGTTTCCGTGACCGCGCTTACCGCCGAAGATATTTCCAAACGCGGCCTCGACGATGTCCTGGGGTTGCAGCAATCGACGCCGAGCCTGACCATCATGCCGGGGGGCAATTACTCGGGCAAATCGGCGATGACCTATATCCGCGGCATCGGCCAGGACCAGTTCACCTTCGCGTTCCAGCCGGGTGTCGGATATTACGTAGACGGCGTCTATTACGGCACCGTGTACGGCTCGATCTTCGAGCTCGGCGATATCTCCAGCATCCAGGTGCTGCGCGGGCCGCAGGGAACCCTGTTCGGCAAGAACAATGAGGGCGGCGCCATCCTACTGTCCACGCCGGAGCCCAAGGGGGACGGCAGCGGGGAGATTACGGCGGGATACGGCAGCTACGACCGCATGTTCTTCAAGGGAAGTTTCGACATACCGCTAGTGGCGGACAAGCTGGCTTTGCGCGTTTCCGGCGCCTCCAACACGATGGACGGCTATGTCAACCGCGTCGATTTCGCCTGCGCCAATCCCTCACTGGCCGGCAATCTCAAGCCGGCGACGACGGCTGCCGGCTGCAAGGTCGGAACCGAAGGCGGCGATGATGAGCGCAGCATCAGCGCCGCGCTGAAATGGACGCCGGATAGCAACTTTACGATGATCCTGCGCGCCGGCTATCACCTCGACCAGAGCGGGCCGGGGGCGATGACCATCCTCACGCAGAACACGGCGCCGGCGGGCTCCGACGATGCCAATTACAACACCTATGTCGCCCAGTCCCTGTACGGGCTGACGATCGACAACCCGGCCTTCGTGACGGGCAAGCCGTTCACCACCTATTCGACCTATGCCAATCCGGGCACAGGCTATTCGGCACCGCCGGTCAACCACGAAACCTTCTGGAACCTGTCCGATACCATCGACTGGGATACGCCCTGGGGCTTCCACGTCAAGAATATCGTGGCCTACCAGAAATATACGGCCGAGTTCTCCAATACTGACGGCACGCCGATCCCGACCTTCCTCGAATACAATGTTCTTCCCTATCATCAGGTCAGCGAGGAATTCGATCTGAGCGGCACGGCCCTGGATAACAGGCTGGAATGGATCGCCGGCGCTTATTATTTCGACTCGCAGGGCTCCTATCAGGGCCATATCGAGCTGCCATCCACTGTCATTGTGGAGCCCGGCATTCTGCCGTTTGCGCCTGACGGCGTTTATGGCCTGGATTTCAATCTCAACGACGTGACGGACACCACGAGTTGGTCCGGCTTCCTGCACGGCGTCTATCATTTCACCGACAAGCTGAGCCTTGAAGCCGGTGTGCGCTACAGCGTGGACAGCAAGAGCCAATCCTACGACCACACTTACACGCAGGCCAATCCCGACAATATCCTGCTGCCGGCTGGTTCGCCGGCCTATGCGCCGAATGCGGGCGGCACTACGCGCGACAACCGCTTCGATCCGAAGGTCGCAGTCCAGTACCAGTGGACGCCCGATCTGATGACCTACGCCTCGTTCGCGACGGGCTACAAGGCCGGCGGCATCAATCCCAAGCCGGTGCTGGATACGGATATCACGCCGTTCCGCGAAGAAAAGCTCACTGCCTATGAAGTCGGCGTGAAGTCGGAGTGGTTCAACCACCGGCTTCTGCTCGACGCCGATGCGTATTACAGCGATTATCGCGATCTTCAGCTCAGCGAGTTCCTGCCGCCGCCGCTGGGCGATGGTGGCACGATCGTCATCAATGCCGGTCATGCCCGGATCGAGGGCGTGGAAGCGAACTTCCAGGCCATCCTTGCACCGGGATTCTCGCTGGATGGAACGGCGGGCTATCTATCGTACAAGAATATCAGCCTCGGCGCGGCCGCCGGCCAGGTTGGCGGGCCCACGCTGAACACCCGCCCGCCCTACACGCCGACCTGGACCACCTCCCTCGGCCTGCAATACGACCGCGATTTCGGCAACTACGGCGATGCCATGCTGCGGCTGGACTGGTCCTATCGCAGCAAGGTCTATTACGATCTGGCCAACACCGAAGCGGGTGCGCAAGATGGTTACGGCCTGGTCAATCTTCGGCTGGCCTGGAACGATGCCGACGACAAATGGTCCGCCGCCCTGCAGGTCGATAACCTGATGGACAAGCTTTACTACGCGAGCAAGGGGGCAACGCTCAACGCCGACGGCTCGCTGTTGCAGGTCTCCGGCACGCCGGGAATGCCCCGGACATTCTTCTTCACGATCACCCGCCGGTTCCATTAATTGGATGACGGCCGGTCCGGCGCGTTCGATGAACGCCGCAAGCCGGCCGGCCGTCACGCCGCAACTGCGATGGATGCCTTGCGACGCAGAGAGAGGGAGTATGCCGGGATGCAAGTGGAGCCGCACGCAAGCGTGCACACGAAGCCGCACGGTCCGGGCCGCAATCGTGCGACCGCGGCAGTTGGACTATGCTGCAAGACTGTCGGCGTTTTTGCCCTGAGCTTGCTAATGCTGGCGCTGCAGCCGGCATTTGCAGGCAACGGCCGGGAGGGGGCGTTCCAGCCGCCGCCAGCGGTGCGGGCACAACTCGATCAGATCGGCTGGACGCAGCAAGCTTTGCAGCCGTTCTGGGCCCGCCGCATCACCGGCTATCTGACGACGCGGGATGGCGTGAAGCTGCGCTACAGCGTTCTGCTGCCCAAGGGCGAAGGGCGTTTTCCAGTTATCATCAACTACAGCGGTTACAATCCGGGCGAAATCGGCGGCCTTGCCTATCGCCACGGCACCACCGCGATGTCTGCCAACCTCGACCGCACGCTGATCGAGCACGGTTATGCCGTCATGGGCGTGAACGCGCGCGGAACGGGCTGCTCGCAAGGCGAGTTTGATTTTCTCGGGCCCAAATACGGCGAGGACGGTTATGACGCAGTGGAATTCGCCGCGAGCCAGGCTTGGTCGAATGGTGCGGTGGGCATGGCCAACTGGTCTTGGGCCGGCATGTCGCAGATCGCCACGGCCTCCGACCGGCCGCCGCATCTGAAGGCCATCGCGCCGGGCATGGTGCTGGGCGATCCGCGGCTGGACAGCTGGTATCCGGGCGGCGTTCCGGCGCCCGCGTTCATCGCCGGCTGGCGCGGCTTTCTTCACGATACCTGGGCCTCCTTCCGCTACGATGCGCTGTCCAGTCACGATCAGGCCTGTCTGGCGCAACTGGACCGCAATCTTGCCTATGAGGAAGCGCATTCAATCACGCACATGGTTTTCGAGCATCCGCTGCGCGATGCCTGGATCGAGCAGCGCGACCTGCGCAACCGTACGCATCTGATCGATGTTCCTGTTCTCTCTATGGAAACTTTCCAGGACGAAGCCGTCACCTCGCGCGAAGGCTATTACCAGGAAACGCTGAACCCGAACCAGGTATGGATGATCCAGTCGAATGGCGGGCACGACCTTTATGAATCGCTGTCGTTCCGCCCCGTTCTGGTGGCATTTTTCGATCATTTCCTGAAAGGCGAGAACAACGGCTTCGAGAAGCGGCCTCATCTCCAGGTCTGGATGAACACGACGTCGTCGGCGATGGGGAACATCGAAAGCCACGACGAGGTGGAGAATGCGCGCCCGGGCTGGGTTCTCACGGAGCCGGCCATCGATCCGCAGGTCAAACCGCTTTCCTTCGTGTTGGCGGCCAAGGGCAAGATGGATATCGACGGAACGCCGGGCGGCGAGCCGGATGCCTATCAGTATCCGGCGCCCGGGCCAGTGGTCGGCGCCTTCGACAAGGAAAACAATTGGGGGCCGCTGCCCGCGAACTGGAAGAAGGGCAGCGTTGCCTATACCAGCGCGCCACTCGGGAACAATATCTTTGCATATGGCCCGGCCAGTGCCGATCTGTGGATCTCCTCGTCGCAGGCCGATACGGATTTGCAGGTGACGCTTACTGAGGTGCGGCCGGACGGTCAGGAACGGTTCATCCAGCGCAGCGTGTTGCGCGTATCCGATCGCGCCGTCGATCCGAAGATGTCGACGCCGACCCATCCGGTCCTGGTCGACATGCCGCAATCGATCGAACCGCTCGATCCGGACGTGCCGGTTCTGGCGCGCGTGGAACTGAACAAATTCGCCTATGTGTTCCGCAAGGGCTCCCGCCTGCGCATCTGGATCGATACGCCCAGCCAATATGGCGGGAACGGCTTTTCCTATTTCTCGCTTCAGGAAACCGACAAGGTCTGGCACGATCCCGCCCATCCGTCGAAACTGGTGATTGGAACGTTGCCTGAAACTGCGATCAAGGGTGCGGAAGCGCCGTGCGGAACGCTGCTGAGAGAACCGTGCCGGCCTGATCCGCTTTCGCAGTGACTGTTGCAGACGCGGGTTTGCCCGCAAAAGAGAGGATGCCGAACGTGACAAATCGTAATTCGGGATTGGCGCTGCGGGCCGCGATTCTTGGCACTGGCTGCCGCGCAGCCGCTGTTGCTTGTGTTCTGGCGGCGGGGCTGCTTTCGCACTTGGATGGCGCGCGGGCGCAGGAGTTGCCGGCAACGCCGGCGAAGGCTCTGGCTGCGGAGCAGGCGGATCGTACCGGTTCGCCGGGTTTCTACGCGGTTAGCCCTGCGCAATTGCAGGGCCAACCGGGCACCCTGATCCGGGCTCAGCCTGCGGATGATTACAGCGTGGGAAAAGGCGTCCGCGCGGTCCGGCTGCTGTATCGCACGCGTGCCGCCGATGGCACGCCGGTCGCGGCGTCGGGCGTGGTGCTGGTTCCGGGCGGCAAGGCGCCGCAAGGCGGCTGGCCGGTCATGGCCTGGGCGCATGGCACCAGTGGCGTGGCGCAGATTTGCGCGCCCTCGATGATGAAGGATGTCTATTACGGCAGCGACCTGACGGCCTTTCTCAACGCCGGCTTCGCCGTTGTGGCGACAGATTATGCCGGCCTCGGTACGGCAGGGCCGCATCAGTATCTTTCCAAGAACGCGGAAGCCAACGCAGTGATCGATTCGGTATCGGCGGCCCGCGCCGAGATGAAGGATCTCGCGCGCAAATGGGTCGTCATCGGCCATTCGCAGGGCGGCGGGGCGGCGTGGGCCGTAGCCGAGCATGAGGAAAAGCTCAGAGATCCCGGCTATCTGGGCGCGATCTCGGTGGCCGGTACGCTGGATCTGAACATGCTGCTCAGCGATACGACGCCGAACACCTCGAAGAACTTTTATCTGGTCTTTGCGCTGTATGGCATCAAGGCGCGTTTCCCACAGTTCGACGTCGCAGCGCTGCTAACGGAGGCCGGGCGCAAATACTACGAGAAGATCACGCAGGATGGATGCTGGTATTACGGCAACGCGCTTTCGTCCAGCGGCGAACTGGGCACTGTGGTCAAACCGGACTGGGTGAAAAACAGGTGGGTGCGGCGCTTCGTGGCAGAGAACAGCGAAGGCGATCGGCCGGTTGGCGGCCCGGTGCTGGTGATCGCGGGCGAGGGCGACCATTCCATTCCGCTAGCCATGATCCGCCGGACGGTAGGCCGGGCCTGCAAGATGGGTGGCGCCATCGCCTATCGCACTTATCCCGGGCTCGATCACGATGCAGTCATGACCAAGTCGATACCGGAGCAGATACGTTGGCTGCGGGACCGCTTCTCCGGCAAGCCGGCGGCCAGCGGTTGCGGCGAACTCGGCAAATAGGAAACGCCGCTGCCATTGCAGCGGCAGCAAGTGCGGCAAACCCCTCATCGATTTATCGGCAATGGCGCAAAGATACCAGATCAGGTGCTACTGGTCGAAGCGCGGCTTTTAGGTCGATGCGCGGTTCGATGAAGCCGGCTACGTGGACAGTCACCACTATGCCGTACGTAGCGGCATCGCGGACGCCCGGCAACAGTCCCATATCGGCAGAAGCGAGAGAGGGTGCCGAAGGTGTGAAGCAGCAGCAATTTCAGGCTAGGATGGTGGCATCTGCGGAACCAGTTGGAGATGCAGATGAGCAAGCGCAGGCGAGCAAAGGCGATGAGCCTAGGGCCGCAATTCGTCACAGAAATGGCGTGCTAGAAATAGCAGCCACTCAATCTGGCTCTCTTGGAGAATCGCCACGTTGAACCCGGCGGGCAATCCCGAGGTGTCCAGTATGTTGGCCAAGTCTGAAATTGTGTAGCCCGGTTGCTGCCCTCTCGGACCTGCCGGATCGATGCACGCGCGTATCAGCGCAACGCAGACTTCCAGCCAAGTGTCGCTCCCCCCTAAGAAGTTCCACCATTCGACGCCAACTCGAACGGTCGCTGTCACCTCAAGGCCTCGATGGCGGTAGGAAACGCTCCACGCCTGTTTGTGGGACGACAACGTCTGTGCGTCTTGTGGCACCAACTCTGCTATGTTGCGGAGAATGTGCCAGTCCTTCTTGTTGGACTGACGCTTCGTTCCGTAAAGCACTCCATAAGTAAAGTCGATCTTGGCAGCATGGTGCTTAGCGGCCCAAGCACCGGCGTGTTTCACAACATCGGCCCCGATGTCTTTCGCCATTTCGTCGTTGAGACAGCGAGGCCCGCTCTTCAGCGTCGCGCACATGAAGTCGTCGACCACGGTCCGTTGACCGTCCAAAACCGATTCGTCGCTGTGCATCTGGCTCGGAACGACTTTCCAGCCGTAGACGGGAAGAACCACCTCTTCGACCATCCGCCCCGCTGATGTTTCCATCGAAGAGAAAACCTTGGCCGGAATGATGTCTTTCTCAACGTCGGAAACGTAGTGGTAACCCTGGCGGCGTGAATGAAACATCAGCACAAAAGGGCTGGTGTTGAATTTCTGGAATCTGGCGTCGGCGGCAGGAAGCCCGCGCAGGTGCATTGCAATTTTTCTTTTGAAGTCGTTTTCCATTTTGAGCACACGCGCACGCGAGGCAGCGTTATTGTCGATTCGAGTGAGCGCGGCATAGATATCCGTCTTGGAAATGTTGACCGAGGGGACATTTGTCGGGAGATCGGCGTGCCCTCGAGCCATTATCGTGCCGCCATTTTCTTGGCGCGACGGCTAGTGACTGGCGCGGCATATTTTGCAGCGTCGTTGTCGTCGGCGCCATCCTCCCACACAAAGGTCTCGCCGCCTTTAAACCATTGGCGCGTGCGTATGTGCGATTGAACGTAGATCACTCGATACTGCGACGGCGGCGACGCGTAGAGTCGCGAGGATCGTTTGGCGATTGCGTCCAATGATTGGCTTATGACCTCACCCGCGATCCGCCCCAGTCTAACCGGAACGGCGTTGCCAACTTGAGCGTATTGCTGCGCGGTGGTACCGCGAAATTCCCAATCTGCGGGAAATTCCTGAATTGCCGCGTATTCCTTCAGACTTAGAGCTCGAACGGCCGTCGGGTGGCACAGAGACGTGCTCGCGTGGTTCGGCATCGTTACGAGGGTGGGACAGGGGAGGTCAAACGAGAGCCGTCGCCACCAACCCGACCTGCCTCCCTTTGCGAACCAGGCACTGCCCATCGATTCTTTTTGTTTGGCAATAGGAAGGCTTCGCCAATTCGAGCCGGGCGGAACCATCGAAAGAAACATTTTCTTACGTGGTGAGAAGTCCATGACCACATCGCCAGGATCATTGATCTTCGCGATTGCATCTCCCAGCGTGCTCCATGGGAGCAATTCGGGCGCACGATCAAATAAATCGACGAGTTGCTCATCGCCTTGGCGGGGTTTGCCGTGGGTGGGGTTCGGAAAATCGACTTGAGCGTTAAATCGATTCCCGATGAAGAGCGCGCGTTCTCTGAGTTGTGGAGCACCGTAGTTAACGGCGTTCACCTCGAAACAATCCATATGGTAACCGCCATCGATGCTTTGAAGGTCATCGGCGAACTGGCGAACCACCGAACCGGGCTGCTCGTCTGCCGTAAGTGGCGGACCGCCATTTTCTGGTCGCTCTGCGATAGGGCGATGCTTCAAGCCCGCCGATAGTAGCCCTCTGACGTTCTCCATCAGGAAAAAACGGGGCCGCATATAGCCAACAAACCGCAGATACTCCCAAAGCAGCGTCCCTCGGGCATCCTGTGTTGTTCCGCGTCGACCGGCCGTACTGAACGACTGGCACGGCGGCCCTCCGACGAGGACGTCGAGCTCGCCGGGCTTGAGCCCAGCTGCAGCTAGGACATCTGCTGGATTGATGGAACGGATATCGCCCTCGAAAATTACGAGGTCTCCGGCCAGACGCCCGGCTGCTTTATTCGCTCGGATCGTTTCGCAAAATGATCGCTCCTTTTCCACGACAGCACGCACCCGGAATCGTCCAGTTTGCTCAAGCCCGATGTCGAGGCCCATCGCGCCGGAGAAAAGTGAAATGACTGAATAATGCCGCATGGCTGAAGGTGCGCCTGAGTGATTCGGTGACCATAAGTCTATCCGAGCTCATGTTCCTCGATGATCCAGATGCCGCGGCGAAGCGTGATGACGACTGCGGGATAGCAGCGCGTGGCTTCGACATAGGTAGCGCGGGCAACGAGCAGGTTGGCGGTCACAGCTAGACACGCTCGACATGTTGGCTGTCCGCCGTCCACTGCTCAGCCTTGAAAGAGAGTTGCCTTGGAGCGTCAGAACGATACAAGAACATACTGCCGAGGGTATCTAGCCCGGAGACTGTCTTGACGCAGGGCCCGGTATCGCATCCGCCTTACAGTGCAAGCTAAGTCTTTGATTTCATGGTGGGCGCGACAGGGATTGAACCTGTGACCCCTCCCGTGTGAAGGGAGTGCTCTCCCGCTGAGCTACGCGCCCCCGTTTCAGCCCGCGTTTCAACTCGCAGCCGGGGAGGAAGGCCTATAAGGCGCCGGGACGCAACCCGTCAAGCGCCGAGCAGTTTTTTCGCCAGCGCCGGAATCGGGAAGAAATCGCCGGTCGAGACAGCGCATGCCATCGGCCTCAGCCGCAACCCCTGCGATATAACAGCAAGGGCGCAGCCATTTTCCGAGAGGCATGGTGTTCACGAGGCGGGTCGATAGCGCGTGCGGGCGGAGCTGCGCGTAATAGGCCGCGCTCACACTTTCGCCGGCGCCAAAGGCGCGACGGCACGCGGCTAGCAGTTCATCCTCGGAGAATCCGGCGTGTGCGCCAGCTTGATTGCTCCACCGGCCTGCCAGGCGCGCGTGCCAATCGGCGAGGTTCCATCGCACTTTGTCCGCAATGGACACTGGCGAGCCCAGATAACCGATCAGGCGGTGGCTGTTCGGCGTGCCGATACAGAATGCGCCCCCTGGCCGCAAGACACGGCTCATTTCTGCAAGCGCCTGATCCGAATCTTTTATGTGCTCCAAGGCATGGAATGAATACACCAAGTCAAACTCGTCACTTTCAAATTCCAAAGCCTCCGCGTCCATAATGCGCAGCTGCGCGGGTGCGGCCGCCGCAGTCTGAAACGCGAATTGGGCTCCCGTATCAATTCCAACAGTATAGGCGCTCCATCGTCTCGCAAGAACTCCGGCCTCTCGGCCGGAGCCACATCCCACGACAAGAACCTTATGTATTTTATCCTGTCGAATATTGTCGATTATTTCGGCGAGCGCGACTGTTTTCGCGTCCGCCGTAGCGTAATTTTTGCGAGATGTAGCGTGTGCCGATGCTGAAGACATAACACTGGCCGTCTTTTTCTATATCGACCGCAATGTTACCAAGAGTTGCGCCTTCTGCACAACCGGAACGTGCAGTTTCTATTGAAATTGCAGATCAGTTTCACACGTGCAGCTCTGCCCTGCGACGTCGTCGCGGCACGCCCGGATTGGCGCGCGGCCGGTCAGCCGCCCAGCAGCTTTTTTGCCAGGGCCGGAATTTCCGTGAAGTCAGCGGTCACCGCATCTCCGCCCAGTTCGGCCGCTGGCACCGGAGTATAGCCATAGGAGACGACGATCACCGGCACGCCGGCCGCCCGCGCGGTGGCCACGTCGGTGGCGCTGTCGCCGATCATCACGGCGCCGGCGCCCATGCCGCCCAGTTCCTCGATCACATGGTGGAAGACGCGTGCGTCCGGCTTGGCCACCTCGAGCCGGCCGGCGCCGTGAATGGCCGCGAAGTAACGGTCGAGCTTCAGCGCGGGCAGCAGCAGGTCGGTCAGGCTCTGCGGCTTGTTGGTGAGCACGCCCAGTCGCGCGCTGCGGGCCAGCCCCGCCAATGTCCGCTCCACGCCTGGAAAGGGCCGGCTTTCGGCCGCAATGTTCTGGCGGTAATGGGCAATGAAATTGTCCACCAGCACGGGCAGCTCGGCTTCGACGGCCGGTTCACCGGTGGCGGCAAAAGCCTGGGAAATGAGTGAACGCGCCCCGAAGCCGACCATATGGCGCAACGTCTCGGGATCGACTGTGGCGCGGTGGGCGCCGCGGAGCACGGCGTTGGTCGCGGCCAGCAGATCGGGCGCGGTATCCACCAGCGTGCCATCGAGATCGAAGATATAAGCGGGTCTATGGGGCATGACGGTCTTTATGGATTTCGGTAGGGGCGGCTGGCAACATAAAGTCGCAAAACGTCACTTTACGCAGCGGCCGAGCCCGTTTATCGGGCGGAGTGCAACATGAGAGCAAGGGCCGCGTATGCAAATCAGCTATGAGGGGCAGCAGGGCGCATGAAGCGGGCGGCAATCGTTCTGGCGGCGGGCATGGGCACAAGGATGAAATCCCAATTGCCCAAGGTGATGCACAAGGTGGCGGGCCGGCCGATCCTGGGCCATGTCATCGCCGCGGTGCGCGAGGCCGGCGTGGAGCGCATCGTGGTGGTAACGGCGCCGTCGGCCGAGATGGTGCGCGCCTTTGCGGCTGCCGAGGGCGCCGAATCAGTGATCCAGCACGAGCAGCTCGGCACCGGCCATGCCGCCGCTGCCGCTGCGCCCCTTTTGGGCGGGTTCGACGGGACGGTGATCGTTGCTTACGGCGATATGCCGCTGGTGACGGGGGCGACCTTTGCCGCGTCTTTCGCGGCCCAGGAAAAGTCCGGCATGGCGGTAGTGGCTTTCCACTCGGAGAATCCGGCCTATGGCCGCGTCATCGTCGGTGCCGATGGCATGCTCTCGCGTATCGTCGAATACAAGGACGCCGACGCTGTCGAGCGCGCGGTCAAACGCTGCAACGCCGGGATTATGGCGGCCGAGGCCGGGCGCTTTTTCGGCTGGGCGGCGAAGCTCGATAACAGGAATGCGCAGAAAGAGTTTTACCTCACCGACGTGCCCGCCCTGGCGCGCAAGGACGGGGTGTCCTGCGCCGTGGTCGAGGCCGACGAAACCGAGATGATGGGCGTGAACTCCCGCGCCGAGCTGGCTGGCGCCGAGGCGCAGATGCAGAAGCGCCTGCGGGAAGCCGCGCTGGCGTCGGGCGTGGGCATGACGGCGCCGGAGACGGTCTATCTCTGCCACGACACGGTGCTGGAAGCCGATGCCCAGATCGGCCCCTACGTGGTCTTCGGTCCGGGCGTCACGGTGAAGGCGGGCGCGGAGGTCAAAGCCTTTTGCCATCTCGAAGGCGCCGTGGTGGAACGGGACGCACTGATCGGACCATATGCCCGGCTGCGGCCGGGCGCGCATATCGAAGCGGATGCGCATATCGGCAACTTTGTCGAGGTCAAGAATGCGCGCGTCGAAAAAGGCGCGAAGGCCAATCACCTCACCTATCTGGGGGATGCGCGGGTCGGCGCCGGCGCCAATATCGGTGCGGGCACCATCACCTGCAATTACGACGGCTTTTTCAAATACCATACCGATATCGGCGCCGGCGCCTTTATCGGCTCCAATTCGGCACTGGTGGCGCCAGTGACGATCGCAGACGGTGCCTATATCGGCGCGGGTTCCGTTATTGCGAAAGATAATGTCGAGAAGGATGCGCTCGCGGTGGTGCGCGGTGATCGCAAGGATGTGGCGGGCTGGGCGGCGAAATTCCGCGCCATCAAAGCTGCCGCGAAGGCCAAGAAAAAAGAGGGCAAGTGAATGTGCGGGATCGTCGGCATTTCGGGAACGCGCGATACGGCGCCGCTGATCGTGGATGCGCTCAGGCGGCTGGAATATCGCGGCTATGATTCGGCAGGCGTCGCCACGCTGGTAGACGGGCGCATCGAGCGCCGCCGCAGCCCCGGCAAGCTTTCGCAACTCGACAAGGTGCTACACGAGCGCCCGCTGCCCGGCCACACGGGCATTGGTCACACGCGCTGGGCCACGCATGGCGCGCCGACCGAGACGAACGCCCATCCGCACGCCTCTGCGCGCGTGGCCATCGTGCATAACGGCATCATCGAGAATTTTCGCGAGCTGCGTGCCGAGTTGATCGGCAAGGGCCACAAATTCGAGTCCGAGACCGATAGCGAGGTTTGTGCCCATCTTGTCACGGATTATCTCAACCGGGGCCTGTCGCCCAAGGACGCGGCACTGGAGGCAACGCGGCAGCTGACCGGCGCCTTCTCGCTCGCCATGCTGTTCGCGGGCCACGAGCATCTGCTGGTCGGTGCGCGCAAAGGTGCGCCGCTCGCGGTCGGCTTTGGCGACAACGAAGGTTATCTGGGCTCGGACGCTTTCGCGCTGGCGCCTTTCACCAACCGCGTGAGCTATCTGGAAGATGGCGATGTGGTGGTGGTCGACGGCCCGGACATCGCGATCTACGACAGTGAAGGCCGCCCGGCCAATCGCGAAGTCAGGATCACCAGCGCCTCTGCCGGGCTGGTTGACAAGGGCGGTTACCGGCATTTCATGCTCAAGGAAATCCACGAGCAGCCCGAAGTGATTGGCCATACGCTGGCGCATTACATCGATCCGGCCAAGCTCGCCATCAAGCTGCCGGAGAGCGATGCGGTGCGCGCGCTGGCCTCTGCCACGCGGCTTACCATCTCGGCCTGCGGCACAGCCTTCTATGCCGGGCTGATCGGCAAATACTGGTTCGAGCGGTTCGCGCGTCTGGCGGTGGAGGCCGATGTGGCGTCCGAGTTGCGCTATCGCGATCCGGTCTATCCCGAAAAAGGTGCGGCACTGTTCATCTCGCAGTCCGGTGAGACGGCGGACACGCTGGCCGCGCTGCGCGATGCCAAGGCCCAGGGCCAGACCACGCTCGCCGTGGTCAACGTGCCGGAAAGCTCGATTGCGCGCGAAGCCGACGTCGTGCTGCCCACCTTCGCTGGGCCGGAGATCGGCGTGGCCTCGACCAAGGCCTTCACTTGCCAGCTTACGGTGCTGGCCGCGCTCGCTATCGCCGCGGGCAAGGCGCGCGGGCATCTCGATGCGGCGCAAGAGCAGGGCCTGCTGACCGCACTGCTCGAAGCGCCGCGCCAGATCGTGGACTTCCTGCGCCAGGAACCGAAGATCGAGGCGCTGGGCGCCGAAATGGCCAAGGCGCGCGACGTGCTCTATCTCGGCCGTGGCGTGAACTTCCCGCTGGCGATGGAAGGCGCGCTCAAGCTCAAGGAAATCTCCTATATCCACGCCGAAGGCTATGCCGCCGGCGAGATGAAGCACGGCCCCATCGCCCTGATCGACGAGAATGTGCCGGTGATCGTGCTGGCGCCGCACGATGCGGTGTTCGAAAAGACCGTCTCCAACATGCAGGAGGTGATGGCGCGCGGCGGCAAGGTGGTGCTGATTTCCGATGCCCGCGGCATCGATGCGGCAGGTGACGGGGCCTGGGCCACGATCCAGGTGCCGGAGTGCCATCCGTTGATCGCGCCTTTGGTCTATGCCGTGCCGGTGCAACTGCTCGCATACCACATGGCGCTGGCCAAGGGCACGGACGTGGACCAGCCGCGCAACCTCGCCAAGTCCGTAACGGTAGAGTAGGGCTCCTGGCTGCAACTTCGGGGGCTGCGCCGGCCATGCGACGTCATGGTGTCCTGCGGTGCCCGAAAATATTTCCTAGATGATCGAAGCGTTATGCGCTCCCGGCACGGCCGCCGGCAGCCGGCCGCAGGTGGGTGTGCATGACAAAGCGGTCATCTCTGATAGAGTTGGAACCATGAGTCGATCCGATCCGTCTTCCCTGAAGCGCGAGGCTGCGGCCCGCGCGCTCGATTTCGTCACCTCGGGTATGACGCTGGGCCTCGGCACCGGCTCCACCGCCGAGGCCTTTCTCGAACTGCTTGGCCCCAAGGTGCAGGCCGGGCTGGATGTGGTGGGCGTGCCTACCTCCCAGCGCACTGCCCAGAAGGCCAAGGCTCTGGGCATCCCGCTGGTGGAACTGGATGCAGCCGCCCCCCTCGAACTGACTGTGGACGGCGCCGATGAAGCCGATCGCGACCTCAACCTCATCAAGGGCGGCGGCGGGGCGCTGTTGCGCGAGAAGATCGTGGCGGCGTCTTCCAAGCGCATGGTGGTGATTGCAGACGGCTCCAAGCTGGTGGACCGGCTTGGCATTTTTCCCTTGCCGGTGGAGATCGTCTCCTTTGGCATCAAGACCACGATCCGCCGTATCGAGGCCGCTATCGCGGGGCTCGACTATAGCGACGTGCCGATGACGATCCGCGGCGGCAATCAGGAGCCGTTCCGCACCGACGGCGGCAATTTCATCGTCGATTGCGCCTTCGGCGCCATCAAGGATGCTGCAGCGCTGGCGCGCGCGCTCGGCGGGCTCACCGGCGTGGTCGATCACGGCCTCTTCATCGGTATTGCCTCGGCGCTGGTCATCGCCCGGCCCGAGGGTGTGGAAGTGATCGAGAGGAAGGCGTGAACGCCTACGACTACGACCTCTTTGTGATCGGCGGCGGGTCTGGTGGCGTGCGTGCCAGCCGCATGGCGGCGGCCGCCGGCGCGCGCGTTGCCATCGCCGAGGAACACGCTTTCGGCGGCACCTGTGTGATCCGCGGCTGCATTCCCAAGAAGCTCTTTGTCTACGCCAGCCACTACATGGAGGATTTCGAGGACGCCGGCGGCTTCGGCTGGACCGTGCCGCGCCCGAAGTTCGACTGGAACGTGCTCGTCGCCAACAAGAACAAGGAGATCGGCCGTCTCGAAGGGCTCTACCGCGAGAACGTCTCCAAGGCCGGTGTCGAAATCGTCATGGAGCGCGCCGAGTTCGCGGATCCGCACACCATCCTGCTCAAGAAATCCGGCCGCACGGTGACGGCCAAACACATCCTGATCGCTACCGGCGGGCGGCCCTCGCGGAACACCGGGGATTGCAGCGGTGCCGAACATGCCATCACCTCGAACGAGGCCTTCTATCTCGACAAGTTGCCGCGCCGCGTGATGGTGGCGGGCGGCGGCTATATCGCGGTGGAGTTCGCCAACATCTTCCACGGCCTCGGCGCGGAGGTCACGCTGGTCTACCGTCGCGACAAGATTCTGCGCGGCTTCGACGAGGACATGCGCGACTGCCTGACCGAGGCGATGACGAAGAAGGGCATCCGCATCGTCACCAATCGCGTGTTTAAGCGCCTGGACAAGCGCGGCGACGAACTGTTTGCCCTCACCGATCACGGCGAGATGCTCGAAGCCGATGCCGTCATGCTGGCGATCGGCCGGGTGCCCAACACCGACGGCCTTGGGCTCGACAAGGCGGGCGTGGAGATCGGCGAACGCGGCGAAGTGAAGGTGGACGACTTCTCCAAGAGCAATGTCGATCATATCTACGCCATCGGCGACGTCACCGACCGCATCCAGCTCACGCCCGTCGCCATCCATGAAGCGATGGCGTTCGTGAAGACGGTGTTCGAGGGCAAGCCCACGCCGGTCGATCACCGTCTGGTGCCGAGCGCGGTGTTCAGCCAACCAGAGATCGGCACTGTGGGCCTGACCGAAGCCGCGGCGCTGGCTGCGGGCCACAGCATCGACGTCTATACGTCGCGCTTCCGCCCGCTGAAGCATACGCTTTCGGGCCGCCAGGAGCGCTCGTTCTTCAAGATGATCGTCGATGCCGTGACCGGCCAGGTTCTGGGGTGCCATATCTTCGGTGCCGACGCTGCCGAGATGATCCAGGTGGTGGCGGTGGCCATGAAGATGGGCGCCACCAAGGCCGATTTCGACGCTACCGTCGCGCTGCATCCTTCCGCTGCCGAGGAACTGGTAACCATGCGGTCGAAAAGCTATTCCAAGGCGCCGGCGCATTGATCTGCCGCACATGACGCAAGCCGCCCGATATGCCATCCTCTGCGGAGGGGCAGAGTAGGATGAGGTGTCGTGCGTCTTTGGGGGCGGCGGCTCGAACGCGCAGGCGTCCTTCTGGCAGCGCTCTGGCTCGCCGGCTGCGCCAGCGCGCCGCCGGATGTGGTCAATGGCGCGATCGACGACCCCTTCGAACGTAGCAACCGGACGATCTTTGCGTTCAACAACACGTTCAACAAATACGTCACGCTGCCTGTCGCCTGGATCTATGTTTATCATTTCCCCGGGCCTCTGCGGCACGGCATCAACAACGCGCTGGCCAATCTCGAATCCCCGGTGACCTTCACCAATGACGTGCTTCAGGGTCACATCGGCCGCGCGGGCGAGACGCTGCTGCGCTTCACGCTGAACTCCACCATCGGCCTTGCCGGAACCTGGGACTTTGCCGCCGAACAGGGCTTCCCGCGCCACGTCTCGGATTTCGGCCAGACCCTGGCGATCTATGGGGTCGGTTCCGGGCCGTTCCTGGTACTGCCCATGATCGGCCCCACCACCGCGCGCGACACGCTGGGGGCGGGCGTCGATCTGCTGGCCGATCCGCTCTTCTACCTGCCGACCGACTGGTCGCTCTGGGCGCATGCGGTCACGGCGGTCGGCGTGCACAGCTTGGCGCCCTTCGAGAAGCACGCCCGCAATATCGTGTTCCGTGACCAGCTGGGCGGGCAGTCGGTCGATCCCTACGGCACCATGCGCAGCGTCTACCGCCAGCAGCGGGCGCAGGAAATCCTGGGCGGCCGGGGCCCGGTGATCCCCGAACTGCCGCAATAGGGCGGTACCCGCGGCGATGGGAGGCTGGCAATGGGGCCGCCCGTCCCGTATATCCACAGCCAGACGGTTAGGAGTGCGTTTGGTGTCCCAGTCCTGGAGTCCTTCGAGTTGGCGGCAGAAGCCGATCCGCCAGGTGCCGGAGTACCCGGATCCGGCGGCTCTGGCCGCGGTCGAGACTACGCTCAAGTCCCACCCCCCGCTGGTCTTTGCCGGCGAGGCCCGCAACCTGACCGCGGCGCTGGCCAAGGTGGCGGAGGGTAAGGCTTTCCTGCTCCAGGGCGGCGATTGCGCGGAAAGCTTCGCCGAATTCCACCCGGACAATATCCGCGACACCTTCCGCGTCCTGCTACAGATGGCGGTGGTGCTGACCTATGCCGCAGCCCTGCCGGTGGTGAAGGTGGGCCGTATTGCCGGCCAGTTCGCCAAACCGCGTTCGGAGACGACCGAGCGGCAGGGGGACGTGGAACTGCCCTCCTATCGCGGTGACATCGTCAACGGCCCGGCTTTCGAGCTGCAGAGCCGCACGCCAGATCCGGGCCGCCTTCTGCAGGCCTATGCCCAGTCCGCCGCGACGCTCAACCTGCTGCGGGCCTTCGCCCAGGGCGGTTATGCCGATCTGCACAACGTGCTGCGCTGGACGCTGGGCTTCATCGCCGGCAATGCCGCCGGCGAGCGCTACAAGGCGCTGGCCGGGCGCATCAGCGAGGCGCTGGAGTTCATGGAGGCCTGCGGCGTCACGCCGGCCTCGGTGCCGCAGCTGCGCACCACCGATTTCTACACCAGCCACGAAGCGTTGCTGCTCGGCTACGAGCAGGCGCTGACGCGCATCGATTCCACCACCGGCGACTGGTACGACACCTCCGCCCACATGCTGTGGATCGGCGAGCGCACGCGCCAGCTCGATGGTGCGCATGTCGAGTTCTGCCGCGGCGTCCGTAATCCCGTCGGGGTCAAATGCGGTCCGACGATGGAGGAAGATGCGTTGCTGCGGCTGATCGCGGTGCTCAATCCCGAGAACAAGCCCGGGCGGCTCACGCTGATCTGCCGCTTCGGCGCCGACAAGGTGAGCGAGCGTCTGCCGCGGCTGGTCCGGGCGGTGAAGCGCGAAGGTGCGAGCGTGGTGTGGTCGTCCGATCCCATGCACGGCAACACCATCAAGTCGCAATCCGGCTTCAAGACGCGGCCGTTTGATCGCATCCTGAAGGAGATCAAGACCTTCTTCGAGGTCCATCGCGCCGAGGGTACCCATGCCGGCGGTGTGCATTTCGAGATGACAGGTCAGAACGTCACCGAATGCCTGGGGGGCGCGCAGGCAATCTCGGACGAGGATCTGTCCAGCCGGTATCATACGCATTGCGATCCCCGGCTCAACGCCAGCCAGGCCCTGGAGCTGGCTTTCCTGATGGCTGAAAGTCTCAGGGCTGAGCGGATCAAGGACACCAAGTTCGCCGTTTCCGCATGAATCGGACCGGGGCCTGGCGTTAAGCAGACGGGGAGGGGGCACACGGATGGGCGTTGCGCGCCTTCTTGCCAAGGGATGGGTGGTGTTCTGCCTGTGTTCGGGCGTCTATGCGCTGGCAGGCGATCTTGCTGCCGACATTGCGCCCGGTGCGGCAGTTGCCGGGGTCGTGCTCGTCGTGCTGCTGTTCGGCGCTATGGGGCTCCTGTTCATTGGCGGTTATGCCGTCGCCACCGCCGGGGGCAGCGGACCGTTTCTCAAGCGGATCAAGCCGCATCACATCCTGCCCGGCTTCAACGAAGTAATTTTCATCGTTTTTGTGCTGGCGGCGCTTTCCGTACAGGTGCTCTATCTGCCCGATCATCTCTCGGGCGGGCTGTTGCAGGTGCTGCAGGCCGGCATCGAATTCGCTGTGCCGGGGCAGGTTTCGCTTGAATTTGCGCTGGGGGTCTGCGGGCTCGACGGCGGGCGCATGTTCGCCGCCGCTTTCGCTTGGCTGCTCGCCTTTATTTATCTGGGCTCCGCGCTGTCGCGCGTGCGGCTGGCGGCGGGCCTTGTCCGGCTCGAACGCAAGCAGCGCCCCGAGGCCCTGGGGCCCACCGGCCTGGCCGCGCTGCTGGGCTTCGTCGCAGTGATTGGTGTCCAGTTCCTCTATGTCGGCTCGCTCTTCGCGCTGCTGCCGTGCTCGGTCCTGCGCGGCATCACAGGGGACGTGCTGATCGGCATCGTCCCCTTGATGCTCGCCTATCTCATTGTCGCGGCGCTGACCAATCTTCTGGCGCTGGGACCGGAGGCCTGAACGGCAAATCGCGCCGGAATCGCGGCGCCGAACGCTACGTGCGGCGCCGCGTTCTTCGCATTCCACTAAACCGCGCTATCCGGCCCGATCTTCACCAGCATCTTGCCGAAATTGGCGCCCTTGAAGAGGCCGATGAAGGCTTCGGGCGCGTGCTCGATGCCGTCCACGACGGTCTCGTGCCAGGTGAGCTTGCCGTCCTTCTTCCACGCCGCCATGTCGCGCAGGAAGTCCTGCTGCATGTCGAAGTGGTCGGAGACAATGAAGCCTGTCACCGTCAGGCGAAGCCCGATGATGGAGACAAAATTGCGCGGGCCTGCCGGCAGGGCGGTCGCATTGTACTGTTCGATCAAGCCGCAGACAGCGATACGGCCGAAGGGGCGCATGTTTGCCAGAGCGGCCTCCAGATGGGCGCCGCCGACATTCTCGAAATAGACGTCGATGCCTTCGGGCATGGTCTTGCGTACGGCGGCGGTAAGATCGCCGCAGGTCTTGTAGTTGATGGCTTCGTCCACGCGCGCCTGCGTCCTCAGCCAGTCGCACTTGTCGTCCGAGCCAGCCGAGCCGACCACGGTGCAGCCCTTGTTCTTGGCGATCTGGCAGACGATCG
Organism: Alphaproteobacteria bacterium; assembly: GCA_018971835.1. GTDB lineage: Bacteria > Pseudomonadota > Alphaproteobacteria > Micropepsales > Micropepsaceae > Rhizomicrobium. Next base: position 35,358 of record JAGWZW010000007.1, on the reverse strand, counting down.
AACCCACGGCGCCGGAAGCGGCCGAGACGAACACGCGATCGCCCTCTTTGAGTTTGGCCACGCGCAAGAGGCCCGCATAGGCCGTCAGCCCGGGCATGCCGAAGGTGCCGAGATAGGCCTGGATGGGGGCCGCTTCCGGGTCGATCTTCTGCATCATGGCGCCCTTGGAGACGAACCATTCCCTCCAGCCCTCCATGTTGCTGACGTAATCACCTTTCCGGAAGGCCGGATGGCCATTGGCCTCGACCACCTGGCCCACTGCGCCGCCGGAGAGCGTCTCGCCGATCTGGAAGGGCGGGACGTAGCTTTTGCGGTCCATCATGCGGCCGCGCATGTACGGGTCCACCGACATATAAATGTTGCGGACCAGGATCTGGCCGGGGCCTGGGGCCGGGACTGGGGTTTCAACCAGTTCGAAATCGGCCGGCCGGGGCAGGCCCTCAGGCCGCCGGACAAGGCGGATTTCCCGGTTTTTTTGCTCGGTCATAGCAGTCTCCTTAACGATCAAAATAGGGATATCGGAAGGCCGGGAGCCTAGCAGGGGACAGAGGTGTAACAACACGAAACATTTTATGAGTCGCGCTCCGGCCGCCGGTGTGGCTCATAAGTCCCGGTATCTCCCGGGGATTCTTCTGTTGCGTTCCAACCCTACTTCCCTCTCCACATCCGGGCTGCGCGCCGCCGTTGTCGGCGCGGGGGCCTTTGGCCGTCATCACGCGACAAAATACGCGGATATGGACGGGGTGCGCCTGGTGGCCATCGCCGATCCCTCCGTGGAGGCGCGGGCGGCCGCTATGGCCAAGTTCGGTGTGCCGACGGTAGCAGACTGGCGCGATCTTTTGGGCAAGGTGGATGTGGTTTCCGTCTGCTCCCCGGCTGTCACCCATGCCGCCATCGTGCGCGGCTTTCTGGAAGCGGGCGTGCATGTGCTGGTGGAAAAGCCCATCGCCACCACGCTGAGCGAAGCTGATGCCCTGATCGCCTTGGCCGAGGAGAAAGACCTTGTCCTCACCGTCGGTCATCAGGAGCGTTTCGTCTTCGCCCATTCGGGCCTCTTGGATTTTGTCGACGCGCCGCTGGCGATCGAGTGCTGGCGTGCCGGCCCCTGGACCGGTCGCGGCGCCGATGTCTCCAGCGTGCTCGATCTGATGATTCACGATCTGGATCTGGTGCACCGGCTGATCCCCGGCGCTGTCACGGACGTGCAGGCCGAGGGCCGGGCCACCCACGGGCGGCTGGCCGACGAGGTTTCTGCCGTGGTGCAGTTCGAGAACGGCACCCAGGCGCGCCTGCTCTCCAGCCGCATTTCGGACGAACGCCGCCGCGGCCTGCGCGCGGTCTATCCCGATGGCGTGATCGAAATCGATTTCGTCACCCGCCAGGTGAAGAACACCACCCGCCGCCCGCTGTGCGCGCCCGATCTGGCCGATCCGCTGGGCGCTTCGGTGGCAGCCTTCGTGGCGGCCGCCCGCAGCGGCGCCATGACGCTGGTGCGCCCGGAAGAGGCCCGCCGCGCCCTTGAAACCGCCCTGCTGATCGACGAGGCCGCCACCCCGCGCACCCAGATTCGCGCGGGCAAAGAGGTCGCGCTGCAAGCCTGAGTGCTCTGGCCCCGCGATTGGTTTTGCGGGCCTTCACGGACCGCGCTAAACACCTGCCATGAGCGATCATCTTCGCATTGCGCTGGCCCAGCTCAATCCCGTGATGGGCGACATCGCCGGCAACCTCGCCAAGGCGAAGGCCGCGCGCGCCACTGCGGCCGCAGGCGGGGCGGATATCATCCTTTACCCGGAACTCTTCGTCACCGGCTATCCGCCGGAAGACCTGGTTCTCAAACCCGCCTTGCAGCGCGCCGCGCGCGAGGCGGTGGAAGCCTTCGCGCCCGAAACTGCCGATGGCGGCCCCGCGGTGCTGATCGGTACGCCCTGGCGCGAGGGCGACAAGCTCTATAACGCCGTGGCGCTGCTCGATGGCGGCAAGGTGCAGGCGATCACGCGCAAGGTGGACCTGCCGAACTACGGCGTGTTCGACGAGAAGCGAGTCTTCGCGGTGGGGCCGATGCCCGGCCCGTTCAATGTCCGCGGCGTGCGCATCGGCGTGCCGATCTGCGAAGATATCTGGACGGGTGACGTGGTGGAGTGCCTGTCCGAAACCGGCGCGGAAATCCTCCTGGTGCCGAACGGCTCGCCGTTCGACCGCGGCAAGCGCGACGTGCGCCTGCATCATGCCGTCAGCCGCGTGGTCGAAAGCGGGCTGCCGCTCGTCTATCTCAACCAGGTCTGCGGGCAGGACGAGCTGGTGTTCGACGGCGCCTCCTTCGTGCTCAATGCCGATCGCAGTATGGCCGTGCAGATGCCAGGCTTCGTCGAGGATATTCTGCTCACCGACTGGCATCGCCGCGCCGACGGCTGGCATTGCGAGCCCGGTCCCAAAGCCGTTCTGGAAGAAGGCCATGCCGCGCTCTATGCCGCGATGATGCTGGCGCTGCGCGATTATGTGAACAAGAACCGTTTTCCCGGCGTGGTGATCGGGCTGTCCGGCGGCATCGATTCCGCACTCACCGCGGCGGTCGCTGTCGATGCGCTGGGGCCGGCGCGCGTGCGCTGCGTGATGATGCCCTCGCGCTACACCTCCGGCGAGAGCCTCGGGGATGCCGCGGAGATCGCGAAACTTCTCGGTGTGCACTACGATATTGTGGCTATCGAGGATGCGGTGAAGAGCTTCGACGCACTTCTGGCGCCGCTGTTCGACGGCCGCGCGCCGGATACCACCGAAGAGAACATCCAGTCGCGCATCCGCGGGCTCATCCTGATGGCGATCTCCAACAAGTTCGGCCCGATGGTGCTGGCGACCGGCAACAAATCCGAGATGAGCGTCGGCTACGCCACGCTCTATGGCGACATGAACGGCGGCTACAACGTGCTGAAGGACCTCTACAAGATGGACGTCTTCGCGCTCTCGCGCTGGCGCAACCAGAGCAGGCCGGTGGGCGCGCTGGGGCCCACGGGTCGCGTCATGCCCGAGAACGTCATCACCCGCCCGCCCAGCGCCGAACTGCGCGCCGAGCAGAAGGACGAGGATTCGCTGCCGCCCTACGCCATCCTCGATGCCATCCTTGAGCGGCTGGTGGAGCGCGAGCTGTCCTTCGCCGAGATCGTGGCGGAGGGCTATGACCCGGCCATCGTCAAGCGGGTGGAGAATTTGCTCTACATCGCCGAATACAAGCGCCGCCAGGCCCCGCCCGGCGTCAAGCTCTCCATCCGCAATTTCGGCCGCGACCGCCGCTATCCGATCACCAACGCCTACCGGAACGCGAAATGATCCCCACCGTCCGTTTCGCGCCGTCGCCCACCGGCCTCATCCATGTCGGCAATGCGCGCACCGCCATGCTGAACTTCCTGTTCGCGCGCAAGCATGACGGCCGCTTCCTGCTGCGCATCGACGACACCGATACCGAACGCTCGCGCCAGGAATTTGAGGACGCCATCATCGAAGACCTCGACTGGCTCGGTATCACCCACGACTTCTTCGCCCGCCAGTCCGAGCGCACCAAGGAACATGCCGCGGCGGCCGAAAAGCTGAAGGCCGCCGGCCGGCTCTATCCCTGTTACGAAACCGCCGCCGAACTGGAGCGCCGGCGCAAGCGCCAGATCGCGCAAGGCCAGCCGCCGGTCTATGACCGCGCCGCGCTGAAGCTCGGCGATGCCGATCGCGCCAGGCTGGAAGCCGAAGGCCGCGCCCCCCACTGGCGCTTCAAACTCTCGCAGACCAAGGTGAAATGGCACGACGAAATCCGCGGGGACGTGGAGATCGACACCGCGCACCTTTCCGATCCGGTGCTGATCCGCGAGGACGGCCGCTTCCTCTACACCCTGCCTTCGGTGGTGGACGATATCGAGTTCGCGATCACGCATATCATCCGCGGCGAGGATCACGTCACCAACACCGCGGTGCAGATCGAGATCTTCGAGGCCCTCGGCGCGAAAGCGCCAGTATTTGCGCATCATCCGCTGCTCATCGGCTCGGGCGGGCAGGCGCTCTCCAAGCGCCTCGGTTCGCTCTCGCTGCGCAGCCTGCGCGAGGACGGCATCGAGCCGCTGACGCTGGCCTGCTATCTCGCCAGGACCGGCACCTCCGACGCCATCGCCCTGGCCGCGCCGGAGGATTTGGCCGCCGGCTTCGACTTCGCCAGGATCGGCCGGGCCCCGGCCCATTTCGACCCCGCCGAGCTGCTGAAGCTGAATGCGAAACTGCTCCACGGCCTGCCGTATGCGGCGGTCGAGGGCCGGCTGCTCGGCCTCGGCGTGGGCGGCGGCGAAGCCTTCTGGGAGGCGGTGAAGCCCAACCTCGCCCGTCTGTCCGACGTCGCGGACCTCTGGCCGCTGGTGGCCGGGCCGGTGACGCCGGTGATCGAAAACGCGGCGCTGGCCGGTGCGGCGGCGGACCTGCTGCCCCCCGAACCGTGGGACGAAACCACCTGGGGCGCCTGGACCAAGGCCGTCTCCGGCCGGACCGGCGCCAAGGGCCGGAACCTCTATCATCCCTTGCGGCTGGCACTCACCGGCCGCGACAATGGACCGGAGCTGAAAAAGCTGCTACCCCTCATCGGGCGCGGGAAAGCCCTCGCGCGCCTCAAAGGGGACACGGCGTGAAATTTTCCCGCCACATTTGCCGGATTTCGATTTGCGGCTGACGCCGCGACCCTCCCCTTTGCCCGAACCACATCTTCAAAACTGTCATCCCCCGCGAATGCGGGGGATCCAGATGACACCCGCGCCGCTTGTGCGGCATCAACTAGGTGGCCCGCATTCGCAGGCCATGACAGCGGAGGGTGAGGGCGATAAGAACGAGTTGTACGAACACCATCAGAAGACCGACGCCATGACGCTCCGCCTGCACAACACGCTCAGCCGCACGAAAGAAGATTTCGTGCCCCTCGATCCCGCCAACGTGCGCATGTATGTGTGCGGGCCGACGGTCTACGACTTCGCCCATATCGGCAATGCGCGGCCGGTGATCGTGTTCGATGTGCTGTTCCGGCTGCTGCGCCACCTCTACGGGCCGGAGCACGTCACCTATGTCCGCAACATCACCGACGTGGACGACAAGATCAACGCGCGGGCGGCGGAGGAGGGTGTCTCCATCCGCGATCTGACCGAACGCACGGCCTGGCAGTTCCACGAGGATATCGCGGCGCTGGGCGTGCTGCCGCCGACGGTGGAGCCGCGCGCCACCGAACACATCGCCGAGATGATCGCGATGATCGAGCAGTTGATCGCCGCCGGGCACGCTTATGCGGCCGAGGGCCATGTGCTTTACGACGTGTCGTCGAAGCCTGATTACGGCAAGCTGGCCCGCCGCTCGCTGGACGAGATGATCGCCGGCGCCCGCGTCGATCCGGCGCCCTACAAGAAGAACCCGATGGATTTCGTGCTGTGGAAGCCGTCGGACGCGGCCACGCCGGGCTGGGAGTCGCCCTGGGGCCGCGGCCGGCCGGGCTGGCACCTGGAATGCTCGGCCATGAGCGGCAAATATCTGGGCGAGACGTTCGACATTCACGGCGGCGGCATCGATCTGGTGTTCCCGCATCACGAGAACGAGATCGCGCAATCCGAAGGCGCGCACCACGATCATCCGCTGGCCCGATACTGGCTGCACAACGGGCATCTGCAGGTCGAAGGCGCGAAGATGTCCAAGTCGCTGGGCAACTTCGTGACGATCAGGGAGTTGCTGAAGGATTGGCCGGGCGAAGTGCTGCGATTCAATATGCTGCGTACACATTATCGTCAACCGCTGGATTGGACCATGGCGGGACTCAAGGAGTCCGAGACTGTTCTCGACCGATGGGCAAAGAACGCTGAAGGCGTGATAGAGCCTGTTCTTGAGAAGAATTTTTTGAACGCGCTATACGACGACCTGAACACACCACTTGCGATGCGCTATCTTCATCAGGCTCCAGCGGAGGAGCTTTCTGCTGGCCTGACGTTGCTAGGATTCTCTGGTAATCGCCCAATGGATAAGAGCCTGCGGTCGGATATCGAGGAAGCATGGGTTACAGTGCAGATCGCCGCCCGCGCTGCCGCGAAGAAGGCGAAGAATTTTGCCGAGGCGGATCGCATCAGAAACGAACTCGACGCCAAGGGCATCGTGCTGAAGGACAACAAGGACGGCACCACCACCTGGGAGGTGAAGCGATGAGCGCGCCCGCCCTGCGCCCCATGCTGCCGTCCGACGCGCACACGGTGGCCGAAATCTTCCGCGCCTCGATCGAGGGACTGGCGGGCGAGGATTACAACCCCGCCCAGCAGGAGGCCTGGATGAGCGCGGCCGATGACGAGGCCGCCTTCGCCGCGCGGCGCGAAAAGGAACTCACCCTGATCGCCACGCTCGATCGCGTGCCGGTGGGCTTCGCCTCGCTGAAAGACAGCGACCATATCGAAATGCTGTACGTGCATCCGCGCGCGGCGCGTCGCGGCGTGGCCAAGGCGCTGGTCGGCGCGCTGGAGACGCTGGCGGCGGCGCGCGGCATCACGCGGCTCACCGTCGATGCCAGCGACACGGCGCGCGATTTCTTCGGCCACCGCGGCTATACGGCCCAACGCCGCAACACGGTGGAAGTCAACGGCGAATGGCTGGGCAACACCTCCATGGAAAAGACGCTTCAGCCCGTCAACAAAGGGCCACTGCAATGAGCAAGGAGCGGCTCTATCTGTTCGATACCACGCTGCGCGACGGGGCGCAGACGCAGGGCGTGGATTTCTCCGCCGAGGACAAGCGGCAGATCGCGCTGGCGCTGGATGCGCTCGGCCTCGATTACGTCGAAGGCGGCTTTCCCGGCGCCAACCCGACGGACAGCGAGTTCTTCGCCGGTCCGCCGGTGCTGAAATCCGCGCGGCTGGTCGCCTTCGGCATGACCAAGCGCGCCGGGCGCAGCGCCGCCAACGATCCGGGGCTTTCGGCGGTGCTCGATGCGCAGGCCGGCGCGGCCTGCCTCGTCGGCAAGAGCTGGGATTATCAGGTCAACGTGGCGCTGGAGATTCCGCTCGCCGAAAACCTTGACGGCATCAACCAATCGCTCGCCGCGGTGAAGGCCAAGGGCCGCGAGGCGCTGTTCGATGCCGAGCACTTCTTCGACGGCTACAAGGCCAATCCCGATTATGCGCTGTCCTGCCTCGTTGCAGCGCTGGAAGGCGGGGCGGACTGGCTGGTGCTGTGCGATACCAATGGCGGCTCGATGCCGGAAGAGGTCGCGCGCATCGTTGGCGAGGTAAGGACCAAGCTGCCTGCTGCGCGCCTCGGCATCCATGCCCATAACGATACCGAGCAAGCCGTGGCGGTGACGCTGGCGGCCATCGAGGCGGGCGCGCGCATGGCGCAAGGCACGCTCAACGGCCTGGGCGAACGCTGCGGCAATGCCAATCTCTGCTCGCTCATCCCCACGCTGATGCTGAAGGAGCCCTATGTCAGCCGCTATGAGACCGGCATCGCGCCCGAGGCCCTCAAGCGCATCACCCAGACCTCGCGCCTGCTCGATGAAATTCTGAACCGCGCGCCGGCGCGCCATGCCGCCTATGTCGGGCCGTCGGCCTTCGCGCACAAGGGCGGGCTTCATTCCTCCGCGGTGGCCAAGGATCCGCGCACCTATGAGCATGTGCCGCCCGAAAGCGTCGGCAACCGGCGGAAAATTCTGGTGTCCGATCAGGCTGGCCGCTCGAATGTGCTGGCGCGGCTGGCCGAACTGGGCATCGATGTCGATGCGAAAGACCCGCGCGTCGCCCGCCTGCTGGAGGACGTCAAGCAGCGCGAATATCTGGGCTATGCCTATGACGGCGCCGAGGCCAGCTTCGAACTCTTGGCGCGGCGCGTGCTGGGCCAGGTGCCGGACTATTTCGAGGTCGAAAGCTTCCGGGTCATCGTCGAGCGGCGGCACAATGCGCTGGGCGAGCAGGTCACGGTGTCCGAGGCGGTGGTGAAGCTGAAAGTGGCCGGCGAGGTGCTGCACAATGTCAGCGAAAGCAAGAACGGCCCGATCGATGCGCTCAACCTGGCGCTGCGCAAAGATCTCGGAAAATATTCGGCGCTGCTGCAGGATCTCAAGTTGGTGGATTTCAAGGTCCGTATCCTGACGAGCGGCACCGAGGCGGTGACGCGCGTGCTGGTCGAAAGCGCGGACGGGCAGGGCAACCGCTGGTCCACTGTCGGGGTTTCGGCCAATATCGTCGACGCCTCGTTCGAGGCACTTTCGGATTCGATCTGCTACAAGCTCTATCGCGATCAGGCGGGGATGTGACCATGATGAAGCTGCCGGCCAAGGGCCTGTCCGAAGAGGCCGTGTTCGAGAAGCTGACGGCGTTCGCCGACCACGACGTTCCGTGGCGCGAGGGCAAGACGCTGGCCTACATCTATGACGGCGGGCCGGATGTCGAGCGCGTGGCCAAGCGCGCCTACATGCAGTACCTGACCGAGAACGCGCTGGACCCCACGGTCTATCCCAGCCTTGGCCGCATGGAGCGCGAGCTGGTGGCGATGGCGGCCTCGCTGCTGAGCGGCGATCAGGACGTGGTGGGGAACTTCACCTCGGGCGGCACGGAATCCTGTCTGCTCGCGGTCAAGACGGCGCGGGACTGGGCGCGGGCCGAGAAGAGGATCGCCATGCCGGAGATCGTGCTGCCGGTCACGGCCCATGCCGCCTATCACAAGGGCGCGGATTATTTCGGACTCAAAAAGGTGATGGTGCCGGTCGATCCGCAGACCTTCCGCGCCATTCCGGCGGAGATCGAAAAGGCTATCACGCCGAATACGGCGCTGATCGTGACCTCGGCGGTGTCCTATGCGCATGGCGTGGTCGATCCGATCGCGGAGATCGGGCCGATTGCGCAGAAGCACAACGTGCTGCTGCACGTCGACAACTGCATCGGCGGTTTCATCCTGCAGTATTTCCGCCGCCTGGGCGAACCGATTCCGGATTTCGATTTCGCGGTGCCGGGCGTCACCTCGATCTCCATCGATCTGCACAAATACGCCTATTGTCCGAAGGGCGCGGCGATCTCGCTTTATCGCAACAAGGCGCTGCGCCGCTATCAGATTTTCACCACCGCGGACTGGACCGGCTACACGCTGGTCAATCCCACCATCCAGTCCGCCAAGTCGGGCGGGCCGGTGGCGGCGGCCTGGGCGGTGCTGAACTATGTGGGCGACGAGGGCTATCTCGCCTATGCGCGGCGCACGCTGGCGGCGACGCAGATCATCAAGCGGGGCATCGCGGAAATTGCCGATCTGCGCATCTTGGGCACGCCCGATGCCAATTTGCTGGCCGTCACCTCCGACAGCTTCCCGATCTTCAATGTGATCGACGAGATGAAGGCGCTGGGCTGGTATGTGCAGCCGCAATTCGGCTTCAAGGGTTCGAAGGAGAACATCCATATCTCCGTCGGCCAGAAGGCGCTGGAGAAGGCGGAAGGCTTCGTGGCCGATCTGAAGACGGCCGTGGAACGGGCGAAGGCCATCCCGCCGAGCCCGCTGGTCGAACTGGTGAAGGGCGAGCTGGCCAAGATGAAGCCCGGCGAGGCGATCGATCCGGCGCAGCTTCGTGCCATGATGGACGCGCTGGGCGTGGCTGGCGGGCAAGTCGCCGGACGCATGGCTGATCTGAACCAGGTGCTCAACATCCTGCCGCCGGAACTGACTAAGCTGGCGCTGACGGAGTTCTTCAACGACATGGCGGTCCAGCCGCGCTGAGCCCAATGAACCCACCCTCCTCCGCTGTGCCCGACGAGCGCATCGGCATCGGCTTCGGCATCCTGGCCTACGGCATCTGGGGCGTGCTGCCGCTCTACTGGCATGTGATCGCCGACGTGCCGCCGGTGCAGATCACGGCCTTCCGTATCCTGTTCTGCGCGGTGTTCCTGGCCCTCGTCGCCGCCGCGCGGGGGCGGTTTTCGCGGCTGGCTTTCATCCTGACGACGCCGAGCCTGTTTCGCCGGCTGGTGCTGACGGCGATGCTGATCGCGGCCAACTGGACGATCTATGTCTATGCCATCTCCAGCGGGCAGCTGGTGGAGGCCAGCCTCGGATATTATATCCTGCCGCTGCTGTCGATCGCGCTCGGCGTGCTGCTGTTCGGCGAGCGGCTGTCGCGGTTCCGGTTGGCGGCGATCCTGCTGGCGGCGGGGGCGGTGACGGTGCAGACCGTCGCGCTGGGGCGGCTGCCGTGGATCGCGCTGGCGCTGGCGCTGTCGTTCGGCTTCTACGGCTATTTCCGCAAGCTGACCGAGGTCGATCCGCTGGATGGGCTGCTGGTCGAGACGCTGGTGCTGCTGCCGGTGGTGCTTGGCGTGATGATCTATTGGGGCCTAGCGGGCCGGCTCGCCTTCACCCTTGCCGCGCCCCAGCGCGATCTGATGCTGACGGGCGCCGGTCTGGTGACGGCCGTTCCCCTCACGCTGTTCGCGGCGGCGGCACGGCGCATCCGGCTTTCGACGCTCGGTTTCCTGCAATACCTGTCGCCCTCGATCTCGCTGGTGATCGCCATCCTGCTCTTCGGCGAGGCGTTCACTCTGGTCAATGCGCTCACCTTCGGCTGCGTCTGGTCGGCGCTGCTGCTGGTGGCGGCAGAGGGGCAGGTCGGCCGTCTGCGCGCCCGCCGGCTGGCGGGCGAATAGCCGGTCAGCTCAGCGCCACGCGCAGGGCGGCCACCGCCTCCTCCGCGGTGGGCACGAAGCGGCAAAGCGCCAGCACCTCCTCCCGCGCGAAGCCCTGATGCACCACATGCTCCAACAGCGCGCGCAGGGGGGCATAGAAACCGTCGGTATCCACCACCATGATCGGCTTGGGCAGCACCTTGAGCTGCGCCGAGGTGATGACCTCGAAGAATTCGTCGAGCGTGCCCAGCCCGCCCGGCAGAATGACGAAGGCATCCGCCAGGGCCAGCATCCGCCGCTTGCGCTCCTGCAGGTCGGTGGCGATCTCGAGGATCTCGCCCTTGGCCAGCGGCGGCTCCAGATAGCGCAGGAATTCCGGCAGGATGCCCGTCACCTGCCGGCCAGTGGCGCGCACGGCCCGGGCCGTTTCGCCCATCAGGCCGATATCGCCGCCTCCGAACACCAGATCCATCCCGGCCTCGCCGATCTGCCGGCCCAGGCGCGCCGCCGCCTCGGCATAGGCCAGGTGGCTGCCGGGAGAGGAGCCGCAGAAAACGGCGACCGTGAGCACGCGATCCGGCGGCGCGGCTGGTGTAACGGGCGTAGACATCGCTCCCTTTCGATCCTTCCGGCTGCTATTCGTGGCAGCCTGTGGTCCCCGGCATGGGGCCCTTGCACGCGATAGGGATTGCCGCGCGGCCGGGGGCTCCGTAAACGGGTAGACTGTTTATCCGTACCGGAGATTAATCTTGCCGCGCGCCCTCGTCATCCTCGCCATTGTCGCTGCCGTCGCCCTGGCAGCAGGATTCCTGGTGTTCGGCGGCGGCAACATGGGAAATTGAAACGCATGGCCCGGGTGCTCCTCGAAGAAGGCAGCGGCGCGCCGTCGATCCGGCCGCTGATGATGCTATTACCCTATCTGTGGCCGAAGGGGCAGGCGGGCCTGCGGCTGCGCGTCGTGCTGTCGCTGACCTCGATGGTGCTGGCGATCCTGGCCACCGCCACCTTCCCGGTGGTGATGGGCTGGGTGACGAACGCGCTGGCCAAGTCCCCGGCCGAGGTCGCGCTGGCCAGTGCGCTGGGATTGATCGGCGCCTATGTGCTAGCGCGCATCTTGATGCAGGCCTTCGCCCAGTTGCGCGACGGCGTGTTCGCCAGGGTGCAGTACCACGCCATGCGCGAGGTGGGGGTGGCCACCTTCGCCCATGTCCACACGCTGTCGCTGCGCTTTCATCTGGAGCGCAAGACCGGCGGCCTCTCGCGGGTGATCGAGCGCGGCACCAAGGGCATCGATACCATGCTGTCGCTGGCCATCTTCAACGTCTTTCCCACGCTGTTCCAGCTCATCCTGTTCGGCGCGATCATGATCGTGAAGCTGGACGTCTGGATCGCGCTGGCCACGGGCCTGATGGTGGCGGCCTATGTCTGGTTCACATTCGCCATCACACGCTGGCGCATCCAGTTCCGCCGCGACATGAACCAGTCGGACCAGGATGCCAACACCAAGGCGGTGGACAGCCTGCTCAATTACGAAACGGTGAAATACTTCAACAACGAGGCGCACGAAACCCGCCGTTTCGACAAGTCGATGGAGAAGTATTCGCGGGCCTCGATCCAGTCGCAGATTTCGCTTTCGATCCTCAACACCGGCCAGGCCGTGATCGTGGCCGCCGGCATGGGCGCCGTGATGGCGATGACGGCGCTGGGCATCAAGGAAGGGCGCTTCAACGTCGGCGATTTCGTCATGGCCAACGCCATCCTGATGCAGCTCTACATGCCGCTCAACCTGCTGGGCATGGTCTATCGCGAGATCACCCAGGCGCTGGTGGACATGGATGCCATGTTCCGGCTGCTCTACCAGCCGCAGGAGGTCGAGGACGCGCCCGACGCCAGGCCGCTTCAGGTCACGGGCGGCGAGATTCGCTTCGACAACGTCGTGTTTTCCTATGAGCCGCAGCGCGTCGTGCTCAAGGGCGTCAGCTTCACCGTGCCCGCCGGCAAGACGGTGGCCGTGGTGGGCCCGTCCGGCGCGGGCAAGTCCACGCTCTCGCGCATTCTCTACCGCTTCTACGATATCAAGAGCGGCGCGGTGACCATCGACGGGCAGGATATCCGTAGCGTGACGCAGGAATCCTTGCGCGCCGCCATCGGCATCGTGCCGCAGGATACCGTGCTGTTCAACGACACCGTGCGCTACAACATCGCCTATGGCCGCATCGGCGCCAACGAAGCGGAGATCAAGGACGCCGCGCGCATGGCCCAGATCGACCGCTTCATCCGCGAGCTGCCGATGGGCTATGACGCGATGGTCGGCGAGCGTGGCCTCAAGCTCTCCGGCGGCGAGAAGCAGCGCGTCGCCATCGCCCGCACCATCCTCAAGAACCCGCCGATCCTGCTGCTGGACGAAGCCACCTCCGCGCTCGACACCGGAACCGAGCGCGAAATCCAGGGCGCGCTCGGGGCGGTTTCGAAGAATCGCACCACCCTCGTCATCGCGCACCGGCTGTCCACCGTGGTCGATGCCGACGAGATTCTGGTGCTCGATCACGGCGAGATCATCGAGCGCGGGCGCCATAGCGAGCTGATCGCGCAAGGCGGCCATTACGCGGCGATGTGGAACAAGCAGAAAGAGGCCGCCGAGGCACGCGAGAAGCTCAAGGCCGCGGAGACTGATCCCGACGTCGGCCCCGACGTGGCGCGCGCCGAGCCGGCCAGCGCGGCGGAGTGATCACTCCGCCGCCTGGGTTTCCGGCTCGCGGCCGGTGAGGCGGCCGATTCGCCGCTTCGTCCAGCGTAGCGGTGCGCCGAAGACCAGGCCGAGGAACCAGAGGAAGCCCTGTCCGGTCTGCCGCTTGACGTGCGGCAATGCCAGCATCGCCGGTACCAGCCCCAGCGTGATCATCTTGGAGAACGCCAGGCCGAAGACGATGGCGGTGGAGAGTTGCACCCACATCATGCCGTTGGGCCCACCGATGGTGACTTCGCGCGTGGCGAAGTTGATCTCGATGGCGAACATCATCGGCAGCAGACCGCCGATCGCCGTCACCGTGGTGAGGAAGACCGGGCGCAGCCGCTGCGCGCTCGAGCGGATCACCGCTTCGATCGGCTCCATGCCGGATGCGAGCAGGCGGTGGAAGGTATCGATCAGCACGATGTTGTGGTTCACCACGATGCCCGCCAGCGCCAGCATGCCCGTGCCCGTCATGATGATGGAGAAGGACTGGCCCATCACCACCATGCCCAGCAGGGCGCCGATCATCGCCAGCACCACCGCGATCAAAATCAGGCTGGTGTGATAGAAGCTGTTGAACAGCGTCAGCAGCACGATGCCGATCAGGAACAGGGCCATGAACCCTGCTTCCACCAGGAAGGCGCCGGATTCGTTCTGGTCCTGGTCCGCCCCGGTGAATTTGACGTGCACGTCGCGCGCCAAGGTCTGCGCGGCCAGCCAGGTCTTGATCTTGGCCACTTCGGCATCGGCGTTCAGGCCGGCCTTGACGTTGGCGCGGACGTGATAGACCTGATGACCGTCGATCCGTTCGATGGACGTGACCTGCTGCGCCGGCACGCGCCGCACGAAATTGCTCAGCGGCACCATGCCGCTTGTGGTCGCCACGCGCAGATCGTCAAGCGCATGGATGCCGCGGGCATGGCTCGGGTAGCGCACGCGGATGTCCACTTCGTTGTCAGCATCGTCCGGCCGGTACTGCCCGACCAGAATGCCGTCGGTGACGAGCTGGACCGCGGTGCCGATCGATTGCGCGCTGACGCCAAAGCGGCTGGCGAGGTCGCGGTTGATCTTGAGATCCCATTCGATGCCGGGCAGCGGGCGCGTGTCCTCGATGTCGCGCAGCGTCTTCATGCCGTCAAGATGGTTGCGGATCAGCGCGGTGGCACTGGCCAGGTCGGCCGGGTTGTCTGAGGCGACATCGATCATCACGTCCTTGCCGCCGGAGGGGCCGCTTTGCGGTTCGCGCACCTCGACGTGGACGCCGGGAATATGCGCGGTGTTGCGGCGGATTTCGTTCATGATCTCTTCGCCGGGCCGCCGCTCGCGATAGTTCTTCAGTTCGATGATGATGCGGCCGATATTGTCCACCGGCACGCCGCCCTGGCTGTTGAGGCTGAAATTGCTGCCGCCCGAAACGGCGTAGATCGACTTGATGCCTTTGCTGCGCGCCACGATGTGCTCTACGCCCATGACGATATCGCGCTTCTCGTCGGCAGAGAGGTTGCCGCGGGCGGAAACCAGGATGGTGGCCTCTTCGGGATCGGTGGTGACGAAGAACTCCACGCCGTGATTGAAGATGACGAACAGGCTCACCACCACGACGACCACGCCGAAGGCGCCGGCGATCACCTTGCCGGGATGGCGCACCAGCCGGGCGGCCAGATGCGCATACCAGCCGGTGATGCCCGGAATGTCGCGCCAGTCGCCGGTTTCGGAGGCTTCGATGGCGCGCTCATGCTGTTCGTCGCGCGGCGGCGCCTTGCCGAAGAAGCCGCCCAGCACCGGCAGGAAGATTAGCGCCACCACCATCGACGAGCCCAGCACGATGATGAGCGTGATGGGGAAGAAGCTCATGAACTTGCCCGGCACGCCCGGCCACAGCAGCATCGGCAGGAAGGCGCCGATCATGGTGGCGGTGGCGCTCACCACCGGCCAGAACATGCGCCGCGCCGCGTCGGCGAAAGCTTCCCTCGGCGGCAGGCCTTCGGTCATCTTGCGGTCCGCATACTCGACCACGATGATCGCGCCGTCCACCAGGATGCCGACTGCCAGCAGCATGGCGAACATGATCATGAAGTTCACCGTCATGCCGGTGCCGTTCATGATCATGAAGGACATCAGGAACGAGGTCGGGATCGCCACGCCGACCAGCAGACCCGAGCGCAGGCCGAGGGCCGCAACGACGATGATCATCACCAGCACGATCGCCAGGATGATGGAATCGGAGAGCGAACCAAGCTGGTCGCGAATGCTCGTCGATTCGTCGAACATGTAACTGACGTGCACGCCCGGCGGCCAGTTTTTGGAGACTTTCGCCACCATGTCGCGCACGTCGG
This sequence comes from Alphaproteobacteria bacterium, assembly GCA_018971835.1. Taxonomy (GTDB): domain Bacteria; phylum Pseudomonadota; class Alphaproteobacteria; order Micropepsales; family Micropepsaceae; genus Rhizomicrobium. Next base: position 19,651 of record JAGWZW010000007.1, on the reverse strand, counting down.
CATTGTTCTGGATAATGTTGGCGCCGATGCGCTTGGTGACGTCGAGCGCGATGGTTGGCTGGCCGTTCATGCGCGCGTAGGTGGTCGCGTCGTAGAATGTGCGGTGCACCTGCGCCACGTCGCCCAGCGTTACTGTCGCGTCCGCGGTCGAGCGGATTGGCAGGTTGAGCACGTCCGCGGCGGTTTCGATCACGCCGGGCACCTTGACGGCGAAGCTGCCGTGGCCGGTGTCGATGGAGCCGGCCGCGATCAGCCGGTTGTTGTTGGTGATGGCGTTGTACAGTTCCTGCTGGGTGATGCCGAAGCTGTCCAGCTTGGTCGGATCGACGACGATTTCCAGCATCTCCTGACGGTCGCCGCTGAGATCGGCATCGAGCACGCTGGGGATGGTCTTGAGGTCGTCGCGCAGGTTGCGGGCGAGGCTCAGGAGCGTGCGCTCGGGCACCTGTCCCGAAAGCGCCACCGTGATCACCGGGAACAGGCTGGTATTGAATTCCTGCACCAGGGGCTGCTTGGCATCCTGGGGCAGTTCGGCGCGCGCAGTTTCAACCTGGGCGCGCACGTCCTCCAGCGCCTTCTCCTTGTCGAAGTTGACGTCGAACTCCAGGATGATGACGGCCATGCCCTGATAGGCGCGCGCGGTGATGGTCTTCAGGCCCTCGATCGAGCGTAGATAGCGCTCCATCGGCTTGACCAGCAGACGCGCGCTGTCCTCGGGGCTGATGCCGGGATAGGCGATCTGCACCGAGATCACCGGAATGGGAATGTCCGGGTCGGCTTCCTTGGGGATGCGGATGAAGGCGATGGTGCCGGCCACCACCACCACCACCAGCATCGCCAGGACGACGCGGGTGTTGCGAACCGCCCAGTCGATGATGCGGGTCATGATGGCCGCCCAGCTTTCCCGGCCGCCTTTTCCGGCACCGCCTCGACGTGCTCGCCGTCGGTGACGAATTCCTGGCCGACCGTGATGACCGTGACCCTGTCGGGCAGGCCGGAGACCCACATGCCCGACGGGCCGTCGGTGACGATGTGCACCGGCAGGAAATGCACGATGCCGTTCTTCACCGCGCGCACGCCGACCACGCCATGATCGTCCAGCACCAGGATGCCAGGCGAGAGTTTCTGCGCCTGCAGCTGCTTCACCGGAATGTGGATGTCGGCGCTGACGCCATCGCGCAGTTTGTTGTCGGGATTGGGGAGCTGCACTTCGACGCGGAAGGTGCGGGTGGCGTCGTCGGCCTTGTTGGCGACAAAGCGCACCTTGCCTTCAACCGTTTCACCGGAGACGAGTACGGCGCTGGCCGGATCGCCGGGGTGGATTTCGCCCACGTTCTCCTCGGAGACTTGACCCACGGCGAGGAAGGGCTCGGGCGCGATCAACAGGGCGCACTTGTCGCCGACGCTCATGTAATCGCCCACGTCGACATAGCGGTCGTCGATATAACCGGCGAAGGGGGCGCGGATATCGGTGTTGGCGAGCTGGATTTCCTGCGTGCGCTCGGCTGCCAGCGCCGCTTCAAGTTGCGCCTCGGAGGCCGCCACCTGGGTAACGGAGCGGAAGCCTTCTTTCTTCAGCTCCAGATCGACGTCGTGCTGCTTGCGCATCTGCGCCACCAGTGCGCGCGCCTGATCGAGCTTGGCGCCGCGATCGTTGCGGTCGATCTCGCACAGCACCTGGCCAGCTTTGACCATCTCGCCCTTTTCAAAATGGATGGCCTTGATCACGCCTTCGACCTCGGCGCGCACCTGTACGGAATGCAGTGCCTGGGTGCGCCCGCGCAAGGTCACTGTGGCGCTGCGCGTCGCGGCGGTAAGTGTCGTTACGCCGACGCGCGGGATCTGATCGGAGGTGTTGGCGGCGGCGTCGCTTGGCGTGGGGCGCGAGTCGGCCCCGGTCAGGAGTCCCGAGCCGATCCACAGCACGGCCAGCGCCAGGATGGCCAGCGCCGCGCGGTAAGAGGGTTTCATCCGGCGCCAGAATTCGGGCTGGTGCTGTTCATACCAGCGGATGGTCGCACGGATCAGGTTACGGAACATGCGTTGGTCCCGGTCATTCGGCGGCCGCAGCCGCGGGTTGTTCGAATTCTGCGCGATGGGCACGCAGATAGCTCAGCATTGCGGTGTAGGTCGCCCGCCCAAAACCGATCACGAAAGCTTCGCCCGGCTTGCCGGCATCGGCTTCGGCGAGTTGGGCGAGTTTCTCTTCGCTTTGCCGGATATAGGTATCGATCAGCCCCAGGACGTGCTTTTGCGGCAACAGGTGCGAAAAAAGCATGGAGAACAGGAACGGCGAACGATGCCTGTCTTCTGCCATAGGTTCCATCAGGGCGGCGGTCACGGTTTCGCGACCGGCGGGAGTAAGGGAATAGACCTTGCGGCCCGGCCGCTTCTCCTGCGCCTCCGCGCGCACCGAAACCAGGCCCTCAAGGGTCAGCCGGTTTAGCGCCGGGTAGATGGAGCCGAAGCTCGCCGCGGCGAAATGCTGGTAGCCGCCGTCTTCGAACAGCTTCCTGATCTCGTAACCCGTCGCATCGCCCCGGGTCAGAAGCCCCAGGCAGATCGTACGAACGTCCATCGCCGCCAGCCCGTCTATATTGGTTCGATATAGATCGACGCTATATAGGCTTGACGGCGATGGTTTCAAGAATACCGGACGCGCGCCGGCGGCAGGCCCGTTCTGCCTGCCGAGGGTGGGTACAAACTAGCAACGGCAAGGGCTGTCAGATCACTTCGATCCGATCGACTTCGACGCCCTTCATGCCCTGCCGGGTGGAGTAGCGGATGCGCTGCTCCGGGTTCAGCGCGGCAATGCCGGAGCGCCGCAGCGCACTGGCATGGATATAGACGTCGCCGCCGCCGTTTTCCGGCATCACGAAGCCGAAGCCCTTCTGATCGTTGAAAAATTTCACTTTTCCGTCGACCATCGGGCCGCTGGGGCCGGAATCACGGTGGCCGCCGCCGAAGCCGCCACCGTAACCGCCGCCGCGTTCTCCACCATAGCCGCCGCGCTCGCCGCCAAATCCGCCGCCAAATCCGCCGCCAAACCCGCCGGATGGCCGCGGCCGCCGGGCAGGGGCCGGATCGGCCGTGCTGGTGTCGATGCTGTGAACGGCCACCACCTGCAGCCCCCGGGGCGAATCCTGCAGGTCGCAGACTACGGTTGCGCCTTGCGGAACGTTGGGGGCCCCCAGGGCCGCCAGCGCCGAGGCGTGACAGAAGGCGTCACCGCCGTTGTCCAGCGTGATGAAGCCATATCCCTTTGTCGCATTGAACCATTTGACCGTCCCCTTGACCGAAGCCTGGGCCAGGGAGCGGGAGCCGCTATTCTCGAAATTAGCCATGATGCTGCCGATAACATGCCGGGCGCCAATCCGTGACCGCGCGCGCCCGTCCGGCGGCGGGCAAGGCGCGACAATGTGCATCATGCCTAGAACATTGCCCCCACTGCAACAGGTGCCGGGGCCCCGCGATCACTTTTCGCCGGCCGGGCCGGGCGCTTTTGCGCCTTCTGCCGGTTGTTCTGTTCCAAAACGGCGCAGGACCGCAGCGGCATGGCGGCGAGGTGCACTATTCGATGAATTCCAGTTCCGGGGCGGTCTTGCTGGACAGGGTCGGCTCCGGCTTGGGGATCAGCGCCAGCACGAGGAAGGCCGGCAGGCTGAGCAGCAGCATGAAGTAGAAGACATCGGAATAGGCGATGACCAGGGCGTTCTGCTCGATCACGCCATTGATCATGGCCACTCCGAAGGGCAGATGCGGGTTCCACATCAGCCCCGGCGCGCCATAGCTGAGCGCGCGGTTGAACGGAGAGACGTGGACGGCGAGGCTGGCGTGGGCGGTCTGCAGGCTGTTGGCCAGCGCCGTGGTGGTGACCGAAACGCCAATGGCCGAGCCGAGATTGCGCACCAGATTGAGCATTGCCGCGCCGTCGGTTCGGAAGTGTCCGGGCAAGGTAGCGAAGGCCATGATGTTGCTGGGAATGAAGACCAGGCCCATGCCGATGCCCTGGAAGAAGGTGGTCACCGCCAGCGACATCGGCGCGATGTCGGGGGTCCAGCGCGACATCTCCCACATCGACCAGGTCAGGATGGCGGAACCGACCGCCATCGGCAGGCGCACGTCGATGCGCATCACGAGCCGCCCGATGACGAACATGGTGATCATGGTGCCCAGCCCGCGCGGCGCCAGCATCAGCCCGGTTTCGAGCACCGAATAGCCGCCGAGATCCTGCAGGAAGGGCGGCAGCAGCGCGGTCGTCGCCAGCATCAGCAGCGAGATGAAGAAGGTGAGCGCCAGCGCGGACATGTAGTTGCGGTCGGTCAGCAGGCCGTGCGGGATGAAGGTGCGCCTGGCCGTGAGGAAATGCACGATGAACAGATAGCAGCCTGTGCCCGCCAGCACCGCTTCGGTGATGATCTCGTTGGATGAGAACCAGTCCTTGGTGGTGCCGCGGTCGAGCAGGAACTGCAGCGCACCGATCGCCACGGTGAAGAACCCGAAGCCGGTCCAGTCGAACGACTGCGCTTCGCCGTATTTGTCGTTGGCCAGGAAGATGACGAGGCCGGCGGTGGCGAGAATGCCCACCGGCGCGTTGACGTAGAACACCCAGCGCCAGGTGTAATTGTCGGTCAGATAGCCGCCCAAGGTCGGCCCCAGGATCGGCCCCACCATCACCACCATGCCCCAGATCGACATGATGGCGCCGCGTTTCTCCGGCGGATAGCGATCCAGGATGATGGCCTGTGACAGCGGCGACAGCGCCGCGCCGAATACGCCCTGCAGCACGCGAAACAGGATCATCTGGTCCAGCGTCTGCGCGGCTCCGCACATCATGGAGGTCACGGTGAATCCGGCCATACAGACGACGAAGGAATTCTTGCGCCCGAAGCGCGAGGCGATCCAGCCCACCGGGGCGGTCATGATTGCGGCGGCCACGACGTAGGACGTCAGCACCCAGGTGATCTGGTCGCGCGAGGCCTGCAGGGAGCCCTGCATATAGGGTAGCGCGACGTTGGCGATGGTCGAATCCAGCACCTGCATGAACGAACCCATCATCGCGCAGGTCATGGCGATGCGCAGGGCCAGCGGCGTGTCGCGCACCGATTCGCCTGGCGCCGGGTTGTTCGAAATTGCTGTCATGGTTCCTGTCTGACGTGCGGCCGCGCCGGTCTGCGGCCGCCCATCATACACGATCGCTCAGGCCGTGAAGCGGGAAGCTTCCTTGAGCTTCAGGAGGATCTGGTCCGCAGCCTGTTCGGGGCTGAGGGCGGTGGTGTCGATGGTGATTTCGGGTTTTTCCGGCGGCTCGTAGGGGCTGTCGATGCCGGTGAAGTTCTTGAGTTGGCCGGCGCGCGCCTTCTTGTAGAGGCCCTTGACGTCGCGGCTTTCCGCCACCGCGAGCGGCGTATCGACGAAGACCTCGTAGAACTCGCCGTCCTCGAACAGGCCGCGCGCCATGTCGCGCTCGGCGCGGAAGGGCGAGATGAAGCTGGTCAGCACGATGAGCCCGGCATCGGCCATCAGCTTGGCCACCTCGGCGACGCGGCGGATGTTTTCCACCCGGTCCTCCTCGGTGAAGCCAAGGTCGCGGTTGAGGCCGTGGCGGACATTGTCGCCGTCGAGCAGATAGGTGTAGCGGCCCTCGGCCAGCAGCTTCTTCTCGATCAGGTTGGCGATGGTGGATTTGCCCGAGCCGGACAGTCCGGTGAACCAGAGCACCGCAGGCTTCTGGCCCATCTGAGCCGCGCGGCTCTTCTTGGAGACGTCGAGCGCCTGCCAGTGGATGTTGTGCGCGCGGCGCAGGGCGAAATGGATCAGGCCCGCGCCCACCGTGGCGTTGGAGAGCCGGTCGACCAGGATGAAGCCGCCGAGGTCGGGCGTCACCTCATAGGGATCGAAGGCGATGGTCTGGTCCAGGCTGATGTTGCAGACTGCGATCTCGTTCAGTGCCAGATGTTTGGCGGCCAGGTGCTCCAGCGTATTGATGGCGATGCGGTACTTGATGTCCGTGACCTGCGCGGTGACGAACCTGGTGCCGACACGCAGCCAGTAGGGCCGGCCGGGCACCAGATGCTCGTCGGCCATCCAGACGATGGTAGTCTCGAACTGGTCGGCCACTTCGGGCGGGCTGTCGGCGGCGGCCAGCACATCGCCACGCGAGCAATCGACCTCGTCGGCGAGCGTAAGGGTGACAGACTGGCCGGCCACGGCTTCAGCCAGATCGCCGTCGGCGGTGACGATGCGGGCGATCTTGCTGGTCCGGCCCGAGGGCGCCACGCGCACCGCATCGCCCGGGCGCACCGTGCCGCTGGCGATCATTCCGGCAAAGCCGCGGAACTCGGAATTGGGCCGGGCGACGCTCTGTACCGGCAGCCGGAAGGGCCCGCGCGCCAGCCGCGCCGCGTCGATCTCCACGGTTTCGAGATGGTCCATCAGCGCCGGGCCCTCGTACCAGGGCGTGGCGCCGCTCTTGGCTGTGATGTTGTCGCCCTTGAGGCCGGAAATCGGGATCGCCAAGACGTTGGCGATCCCGATGCTCTCGGCGAAGGCGCGATAATCGGCGACGATTTCCTCGAAGCGTTCGCGCGAATAATCGATCAGGTCCATCTTGTTGACGGCGAGCACCACATGGCGGATGCCCATCAAATGAACCAGATAGGAATGCCGCCGCGTTTGCGTCAGCACGCCCTTGCGTGCGTCGATCAGGATCACGGCGAGATCGGCGGTGGAGGCGCCCGTCACCATGTTGCGGGTGTACTGTTCGTGGCCCGGCGTGTCGGCGACGATGAACTTGCGCTTGTCGGTGGAGAAGAAGCGATAGGCGACGTCGATGGTGATGCCCTGTTCGCGCTCGGCGGCCAGGCCGTCCACCAGCAGCGCGAAATCGATCTCGCCGCCCTGGGTGCCGATCTTTTTGGAATCGGCTTCGAGCGCGGCAAGCTGATCCTCGAAGATCATCTTCGAATCGTAGAGCAGCCGGCCGATCAGGGTGGACTTGCCGTCGTCCACCGAGCCGCAGGTGATGAAGCGCAAAAGAGATTTGTGCTGATGCTGGTCGAGATAGGCTTCGATATCGCTCTCGATCAACGTGCCGATGTGCGCCATCAGAAATAGCCCTCCTGCTTCTTCTTCTCCATGGAGGCCGTCTGATCGTGATCGATCACGCGGCCCTGGCGTTCGGAGGTCGTGGTCAGCAACATCTCCTGAATGATCTCTGGCAGCGTGGTGGCCGTGCTCTCCACCGCGCCGGTCAAGGGATAGCAGCCCAGGGTGCGGAAGCGCACCATGCGCCGCTGCGGGACTTCGCCGTCACGCAAGGGCAGGCGCTCGTCGTCCACCATGATGAGCGCGCCGTCGCGTTCCACCACCGGCCGTTCGGCCGCGAAATAGAGCGGCACGATGGGGATGTGCTGAAGGTGGATGTATTGCCAGATGTCGAGTTCGGTCCAGTTGGAGAGCGGGAAGACGCGGATGCTCTCGCCCTTGTTCTTCCTGGCGTTGTAGAGTTTCCAGAGTTCCGGGCGCTGGTTCTTGGGATCCCAGCGGTGGCCGGCGCTGCGGAAGGAAAAGATACGCTCCTTGGCGCGGGACTTCTCCTCGTCGCGCCGCGCGCCGCCGAAGGCCGCATCGAAGCCGTATTTGTCGAGCGCCTGCTTGAGGCCTTGCGTCTTCATCACGTCGGTGTGGACGGCCGAGCCGTGGCTGAAGGGGCCGATGCCTTGGCGTAGGCCATCTTCGTTGACATGCACCAGAAGTTCGAAGCCAAGTTCTTCGGCCATGCGGTCGCGCATCTCGTACATGGCCCTGAACTTCCAGGTGGTATCGACATGCAGCAGCGGGAAGGGCGGCTTGGCCGGATAGAACGCCTTCATCGCCAGGTGCAGCATCACCGCCGAATCCTTGCCGATGGAATAGAGCATCACCGGATGCTCGCACGCCGCCGCCACCTCGCGGAGGATGTGGATCGACTCCGCCTCCAGCCGCTGCAGATGGGTGAGGCTGCCCGTCGCTGCAATATTTTCCGAGTTCATAGTGTAAAACTCTGTGATTACCAAATTCGAACTGTCATTTCCATTCCTATAGGCAAAGGCATGGCGGTGCAACTGCCAGCACGACAATCTTACCGCAGCAGCAGTCTCACGGCCCGGCGTTCCGGATTTTGTGATGCCTCGGCCGGGGCGGCGGGCCGGCGATCAACTCGGATATCCAGTTGAGCCCGTCGAGGTGGCGGCAGGCGATCGCCAGCGCGCCCATCAGCGGCACGGCCAGGAACAGCCCGCCCACACCCCAGATCATGCCCCAGAACGTCAGCGACAGGATGATGGCGAAGGGGCTGAGGTTGAGCGAGCGGCCCAGCATGATGGTGGCCACGATGTTGGTCAGGAAGAAATGTGCCGCCCCAAGGATGAGAATGATCGACAGCGCCGGCCCCAGCGCCTGGAATTGCGCCAGCGCCATCAGCGCCGGCAGCACCACGCCGACGGCGCCGACCGTGGGGATATAGGTGAGCAGGAACATCACCAGCGCCCAGAAGCCGGCGAAGTCGACGCCCATCAGCACCAGCAGACCGTAGGTCGCCGCGCCCATTGCCACGCTGAGAAAGGTACAGACCCCCAGATAGGACTGCAGCTGCTGACCGATGGCGTGGATGACTTTTGCGCTTTCAGCCTCGGCATTGGCGTCCGGCTGCAGGCGGGCGAGCTTGGCGGGCAGGCTGCGCTGCTCGGCCAGCAGGAAGCCGACATAGATGACCACCAGGATCAATTCCACCAGCATGTTGCCGATGGAGGCGGCCGTGCTGCCCAGCAGGCCGGCGACGTCGGATTGCTTCAGCAGCGATTCGAATTCGAAGGTCGGCAGCAACCGCTCGAACGGAATGCGCCGCCACAGCATCGAGAGCTTGTTGGCATAGACCGGCGCCTGGGCCGAAAGTGCGGCGGCTTCGTTGGCCAGCACCAGCGCCACGAAATAGAGCGCCGCCCCGATCAGCGCAAAGGCGGTGACCCAGGCGAGGATTGCCGGAAAGCGGAAGCGTTCCAGCATCTCGGCCAGGGCGTTCAGCACCGCCCAGAGCAGCAGTGCGAACACCAGCGGTACCAGCAGCGGCCGGCCATAAACCAGCAGCGCCAGCAGCACCGCGCCGCTGACCAGCCAGTTCGCCAGCCTCCGATCGTCGATCTTCATGCCATTTGCCGCTCGCAGGAGCCAGTATCGGCCGCCATCCCCGTTTTGCGCAATACGTTCAGCGCAACAGCAGGTCGGTAATCAGCTTGCGCAGCCGTGGGCTCACCCCCATGACCAAACCCAGGCCGAACAGTACCAGGGAGGCCTTGGAGAGATGGGTGGAGAGAAAGGCCCGGCCTTCTGCGCCCAGCGATTCGCCGATGCCCAGCGCGTCGGCAAGGCCCGAAAAATCGCCCGCAGCTTTTCGCGGCCGGCGCACCAGCAGTGCGGCGAGCCCCGCTACCAGCAGGACGAAAACCAGTGACGCCAGCGCCGTCGCCAGTGCCGCCATCGCCGCGCCGGTGAGCGGCGCGAGATAGAGGTAAAGCGCCAGCGCCGCGAAGCCGACGGCGGCAAGGATGGCCATCGCCGCCAGCAGCAGCGCGGCCATCACCACGGCGATATTGAGGCCGATGCGGTGCATCGCGGATCCTTCAGCGGCGACCGCCGAACAGCATGCCGAGCATAAGGCCCAGGCCAAAGGCGCTGGCCAGTGTGGCCAAGGGGTTCTCTTCCATCGTCTTGGTGGCGCTCTTCGCCGTGCGGCCAACTTCGTCCCAGGCCCGTTCGGCGCTCTGCGTTGCTCCGGCCGCTGCCGAGGCGCCCTTGTGGCGCACGAGTTCCTCGAGGGTCTTGCCGATGCGCAGGAAGTCCTCGCGCAGGGTCTTGATCTCCCCGGCCAAGGCCTGGACGTCGGGATCGCGTGGTTCGCTCATGACGGGTCTCCACCGAAGAATTCGGTTTGAATATTACGGCCGGACTGTTCCCGACCGCGCTGATGCAGGTCAAGCTGCCTGTTAAGCCCTCGAAGAATAAAGGCTATGGGTTTGCGCCGGCTTAATTCGCGGCCCTTCAAATAATCAATTTCACAGAATGATTATACAATAATAATGAATTTGAATTGTTATAAGCCGCGTGGCACGCAGGCCGCCCAAACCTGGAGTGACCGCCGTGACCGACATCGCCGTTGCCGAAACCCGATTGCCCAAACGCCTGCTGTTCGGTGAGGGCGGAAGTTTCTCGGCGGTGCCGGGGCTGGCGCTGACGGCGTCCGTGGCGGGGCTGGCCTTTGCGGTACGCAGTATTCCCGGCGTGGGCATCCTGAGCCCGATGATCCTGGCTACCCTCCTGGGCATGATCTTCCACAACGTGCTGGGCACGCCGACCTGGGCCAAGCCCGGCGTGATGTTTAGCCTGCGGCGCATCCTTCGCCTGGGTATCATCCTGCTCGGCTTGCAACTGATGGCCTCGCAAGTGGCCGAGGTCGGATTCGTCGGCGTCGGCGTGATCCTGGCCGTGCTGGTCGGCACTTTCGCCTTCACCAAATGGTTCGGGCGCGTCCTCGGCGTCGATGCGAAGCTGGCCGAGCTGATCGCCGCGGGCACTTCGATCTGCGGCGCTTCGGCGGTGATCGCCACCAACACCGTGACGGAGGGCAGCGACGAGGACGTGGCCTACGCCGTGGCCTGCGTGACGGTGTTCGGCTCGCTCTCGATGTTCCTTTATCCGCTGCTGCAGGGGATGCTGCATCTCAGCGCCGAGTCCTACGGCCTGTGGAGCGGCGCCTCGATCCACGAGATTGCGCAGGTCGTGGCCGCCGCCTTTCAAGACGGCGCGCGCGCCGGCGAACTGGCCACGGTGGCCAAGCTCACCCGCATCATGATGCTGGCGCCGGTGGTGATCACGCTGGGACTGCTGGCCGCCCGCAGGGCCGCCCATGCCGCCGACAAGGCCGCGCGCAAGGCCCCGCCGATGCCCTGGTTCGTGCTGGGCTTCGTCGCCCTGGTGATGCTCAACAGCGTGGTGGCGATCCCGGCCGCGCCCAAGCACCTGATCGTGATGGCCACGACCTTCCTGCTCTCGATGGCGCTGGCCGCGATGGGGCTGGAGACCGACTTCCGCAAGCTCAGGGCCGAGGGGGTGAAACCGCTGCTGCTGGCGGCGGCGGCATGGGTCTTCATCTCGGTTTTCGCGCTCGTACTGGTCAAGCTCTCCCTCTATGCTTGAGGCATGACGCTTGAACAGCTCCGCATCTTTGTGGCGGTGGCCGAGCGCGAGCATGTGACGCGCGCGGCCGAGGCCCTGCATCTCACCCAGTCGGCGGTGAGCGCCGCCATCGCTGCGCTTGAAAGCCATTATGGCGTGGCGCTGTTCCACCGTGTCGGCCGCCGCATCGAGCTGAACGAAGAAGGCAGGCTCTTTCTCGGCGAGGCGCGGGCGGTGCTGGCGCGCGCTGCGGCGGCCGAACTGGCGCTCGCCGAGCTGAGCGGGCTCAAGCGCGGCACGCTGAACGTGCAGGCCAGCCAGACCATCGCCAGCTACTGGCTGCCGCAGCGGCTGGTGGCGTTCCGCCACCGCCATCCGCAGATCGCGATTCACCTCTCCATCGGCAACACCGCACAGGTCGCCAGGGCGGTGGCCGAAGGCGTGGCCGAGATCGGCTTCGTGGAGGGGCGTATCGCCGATCCGGCGCTGGAACTGACGGAGGTGGACCGCGACCGGCTGGTGGTCGTGACCCCGCCTGGCCATGCCTTGGCCGATCGCAAGCGGCTCACCGCCGAGGATCTGGCCGGGGCCGACTGGGTGCTACGCGAGACGGGCTCGGGCACGCGCTCGGAATTCGAGGCCTGGCTCGCAGAGCGCGGGCTCAAGGCCGACCAGCTCAAGGTGGTGCTCGAACTGCCGTCGAGCGAGGCGGTGCGCTCGGCAGTGGAAACGGGGGCCGGCATCACCGCCATTTCCGAACTGGTGGTGGAATCGGGGCTGCGCGCCGGTACGCTGTCGGCCGCCAATGTCAGCCTGCCGGTTCGTCCGTTCAACGCGGTGCGCCACCGCGAACGCTATCGCTCCAAGGTATCGCAGGCCTTTCTCGCGCTGCTGGCGGCGGACAGCGAGCCTGCGCTGGCGGCGGAAGCGGTGTGACGGCGAAGGCGTCGGGCTGTTGCGAGCTGTTATCCCTCAAACCCTGGATTTTTTGTGTTCTTTAACGGGTTCTTGACGGCCGTGGTGAAATAACGTCGTGCGCAGTCATCACGGGGGCTTTCGCTTCGGGCCATGTTCACCGAAAGCAACAGGACCATTCGATTTTTTGTCGGCGGTGTGGTGACGGCCCTGCTGGGCCTGCTGGCGATCGGCGGCGGCACCGGTTTCATCGCCGTCCTCTATCTCAACACCCGGATGACGCAGCTCTCCGGCGACTTCGCAACGCTTCAGGGCGCCGCGCATCTTCACGCGCTTCAGACCTATCAAGAGGCGCACATGGCGTTCGGGTACTTCCTGATCGCCTGCGGTATCATCACGGTCATCGCGCTGACGGTCTGCATCGTCACCTATCACGCCATCCAGAACGGCATTCTCGTGCCGCTGAAGGAGATCGTGCATGCGATGGGCGAGATTGCGGACCAGAAATTCGACACGCCCATTCCGGGCCTTGGCCGGTGCAACGAGATCGGGCAGCTCGCTGCGGCGCTGGAGGTTTTCCGCACCAACGGCATCGAGCGCAAGCGGCTAGGCGAGGCGCAGGCCGCGGAGGCCGAGCGCCAGGCCCGCCGTGCCGACGAACTGGACGAGGAAATCCAGAACTTCAACGTGCTGGTAGCCAACGTCGTCAACAGCGTCGCCACTTCGGCCGGGCGGCTCAAAGGCAATGCCGAAACGCTGTCGCGCGTGGCCAACGACACCAGCAGCAAGGCCAACGCCGTGGCCAGCGCCGCCGGCCATGCCAGTTCCAACGTCCAGACCGTGGCCGCCTCCACCGACGAGATGACGACCTCCATCGGCGCCATCAGCCAGCGTGTCACCAATGCCACGCAGCGCGCCGAAGGGGCCGCCGAACAGGCGCGCAAGACCAGCGCCACTTTCCATACGCTCTCCGAAGTGGCCAATAAGATCGGCATGGTCGTACAACTGGTGCAGACCATCGCTTCGCAGACCAAGTTCCTCGCGCTCAACGCCACCATCGAGGCGGCACGCGCCGGCGAGGCGGGCAAGGGCTTCGGCGTGGTGGCTTCCGAGGTCAAGAACCTCGCCACCCAGACCAGCAAGGCCACCGAAGATATCGCCGCGCAGATTTCCGGCATTCAGGGCATTACCGCCGAGGCGCGCGAAGCCATCGACCAGATTTCCAGTTCCATCACCGATATCAGCCAGATCATGACCGGCATCGAGGCGGACACTGCGCGCCAGCGCAACTCGACGCAGGACATCGCCCAGAGCGTGCAAGGCGCGGCCCGCGGTGCGCAGGATGTCACCGCCCATATCGTGCGCATCACCTCGGCGTCGTCCGAAACCGGGCGCATGGCCAGCGAGGCGCGCGACGCCGCCAGCGATCTGTCGCAGCAGGCCGAAATCCTCAAGCGCGAGGTGAACGGCTTTATCTCCCGCGTGCGCGCCATGTAAGCCCGCGCGACCAGGGCGCACACGCTTTCTTAACCAAACCCGCCGATGCTGCATGGGCCGCTGGTGCATCCAGGAGGGCACTCATGCGCATCGAGCAGATCGGAGCCTGGCCGACGGCCGTGTTTGCGCCGCCTCAGAAGGCCGATATCACCCGCCGCCCCAAGGACCAGGAACAGCGCCGCCGCTCGTTCGCGCCTCCGGGCGCCGCGCCCGCGGAGCCGGAGGCCGAAACCCCGCAAGACGCACCCCACGATAAGGTCGATATTGTCGTTTGAACGCCGCGCCGGATAAAATCATTTTGAAATCAATATGTTAGAGCAAGGTTCGGGCGTCGCTTGATTTCGCCTCGCATGAGGGCGATAAGCGGCGCCCCATGAGCACCGAGGTCAAAATCTGCGGCGTGAACGCGGCTGAGGCGGTGGATGCGGCCCTGTCCGCGCGGGCCGATTACCTGGGCCTGGTGTTCTTTCCGCGCTCGCCGCGCCATCTCATGCCGGCGCAGGCGGCGTCCCTGGCCGCCCGGGCGCGGGGCCGCGCCCGCCTGGTCGCGCTGCTGGTGGATGCCGGGGACGAGGCCATTGCCTCCGCCATTGCCGCCGCCCGGCCCGATTTTCTCCAGCTCCACGGACAGGAAACGCCCGAGCGCGTGGGCGCCGTACGCGCCAAATTCGGCCTGCCCGTCATCAAGGCGCTGGCGGTGGCCGAGCTTGCCGATCTGGTGCCCGTGCCTATGTATGAGCAGGCGGCAGACATGCTGCTGTTCGACGCCAAGGCGCCCGGCAGCGCAGACCGGCCCGGCGGTCATGGCGCCGCGTTCGACTGGCAGTTGCTGAAGGGCTGCAAATTCGCGCGGCCCTGGCTGCTGGCTGGCGGCCTCAATGCCGGCAATGTCGCCCGCGCCATTGCGGCATCCGGTGCGCCCGGGGTGGATACCTCGTCGGGCGTCGAAGCTGCGCCGGGCAAAAAGAGCGCGGAGCTGATCCGCGAATTTGTGGCGGCCGCGCGTGGTGCGCAGTCTGCCGGCCAGAGCACCGAGAGCACAACGGGGAGCGCCGCGTGACAGTCCCGCCCAATTCCTTCCGCACCGGCCCGGACGCCTCCGGCCATTTCGGCGCCTATGGCGGGCGCTTCGTCGCCGAAACGCTGATGCCGCTGGTGCTCGATCTGGAACGCGCTTACGAAGCGGCAAAGACCGATCCTGCCTTCCACGCCGAGTTGAACGGCCTGCTCAAACATTATGTCGGCCGGCCCAATCCGCTTTATTACGCCGAGCGGCTGACGGCGCATCTGGGCGGCGCCAAGATTTATCTGAAGCGCGAAGACCTCAATCACACCGGCGCGCACAAGATCAACAACTGCCTCGGCCAGATCCTGCTCGCCAAGCGCATGGGCAAGACCCGTCTGATCGCCGAGACGGGCGCAGGCCAGCACGGCGTGGCCACGGCCACGGTGGCGGCGCGCTTCGGCTATCCTTGCGTCGTCTATATGGGCGAAGTCGATATCGAGCGGCAGAAGCCCAACGTGTTCCGCATGAACCTGCTCGGCACCGAGGTGCGCCCCGTCACCTCCGGTTCGCGCACGCTCAAGGATGCGATGAACGAGGCCCTGCGCGACTGGGTCGCCAATGTGCACGATACCTTCTACATCATCGGTTCGGCGGCGGGGCCGCATCCCTATCCGGCGATGGTGCGCGATTTCCAGTGCGTGATCGGCAATGAAATCCGCACTCAGCTGCAGGAGCTGGAAGGCCGGCTGCCCGATCTGGTGATTGCCTGCGTCGGCGGCGGTTCGAATGCCATCGGCACCTTCCATCCCTTCCTCGACGATCCGTCGGTTGTCATCCACGGCGTGGAGGCGGCGGGCGAGGGTGTGGACACGCCGCGTCATGCCGCCACCATGACCAAGGGCACGCCCGGCGTGCTGCATGGCGCACGCTCCTATCTGTTGCAGGACAAGGACGGGCAAATCCTCGAAGCTCATTCGATCTCGGCCGGGCTCGATTATCCCGGCGTCGGGCCGGAGCATTCCTGGCTGCGCGATACGGCCCGCGTAAAATATTTCTCGGCCACCGACAAGGAGGCGCTCGAGGCCTTCCAGGTGTTGTCGAAGGTCGAGGGCATCATCCCGGCGCTGGAAAGCGCGCACGCGCTCGCCCATGTGATGCGCGAGGCGCCGAAGCTGGGCAAGGATGAGATCATCGTCGCCACGCTCTCGGGCCGCGGCGACAAGGATGTGTTCTCCGTGGCCGTTGCGCTGGGGGTGAAGATATGAGCCGCATCGCCGCCCGCTTCGAAGAGCTGAAACAGCAGAACCGCGCCGCCTTCGTGCCGTTCATCACAGCGGGCGATCCCGACGGCGACACGACGCTGGCGCTGCTGCACGAGCTGCCCGCCGCCGGCGCCGATCTCATCGAGCTGGGCGTGCCGTTCTCCGATCCGATGGCCGACGGTCCGGCGATCCAGGCTTCATCGCAGCGTGCGCTCAAGGCCGGCATGACCCTGACCAAGGTGCTTGAACTGGTGCGTCGCTTCCGCAAATCGGACGGCAAAACGCCGCTGGTGCTGATGGGCTATTACAATCCCATCCATGCCTTCGGTACGGCGCGCTTCGCCAAGGAGGCGGCAGCGGCCGGTGTCGATGGACTCATCACCGTCGATCTGCCGCCGGAAGAAGACGACGTGCTGCGCGTGCCTGCCGCGGCGCAGGGACTCGACGTCGTGCGGCTGGCCACGCCGACCACCGACGATGCCCGGCTCAAGGTGATTGCGAACGGTGCGGGCGGGTTTCTGTATTATGTGTCCGTCGCGGGTGTGACCGGTACCAAGAGCTACGCCGAAGAGGATGTGCGCGCTGCGGTTGCGCGTATGAAGGCAGCCGGGCTGCCGGTGGCGGTGGGCTTTGGCATCAGGACGCCCGAACAGGCCGCTGCGATCGCAGGATTTGCGGACGCGGCAGTGGTCGGTTCGGCGATCGTGACGAAAATGGCGGAACTCGCCGCCGCGGGCGCCGCGCGTGACAGTCTCGTCAAGGACGTTCTCAAGTTCTGCGCGACGCTGGCCGACTCGGTTCACGGCGCAGCCCGTGCTAAGGTGCGGGCATGAACTGGATCGCCAATTTCGTCCGCCCGCGGATCAAGAACCTGATCGGGGCGGCGCGCAGTTCCGAGACGCCGGAGAATCTGTGGCGCAAATGCCCGGCCTGCGGCGAGATGATTTTCCATCGCGATCTCGATTCCGCCCAGCAGGTCTGCCCGCAATGCGGCCATCACCTGCGCCTGGGGGCGGCGGAGCGGCTGGCGTCGTTCTTCGACGGCGGAATCTATGAGGAATTGCCGGCGCCGCAGGTGGTATCCGACCCCTTACGCTTCCGCGACCAGAAACGTTACAGCGACCGCATCAAGGAAGCCCGGACCAAGACCGGGCGGCAGGATGCGCTGGTCGCCGCGCGCGGCACCATCGACGGCCTGCCGGTGATGGCGGCGGTGCAGGCGTTCGATTTCATGGGCGGCTCGCTCGGCATGGCGGTGGGCGAGGCGCTGGTCACGGCAATGCTGGCGGCAGTGCAGGAGAAACGGCCCTTCGTGCTCTTCGTGTCGTCCGGCGGCGCGCGCATGCAGGAAGGCCTGCTCTCGCTGATGCAGATGCCGCGCGTCACCATCGGTGTGGACCTGTTGAAGGAAGCGGGTCTGCCTTACGTCGTGGTCTTGACCGATCCCACCACCGGCGGCGTCAGCGCCTCCTATGCCATGCTGGGCGACGTGCACATCGCCGAGCCGGGCGCGCTGATCGGCTTTGCCGGCCAGCGCGTGATCGAACAGACCATCCGTGAGCGTTTGCCCGAAGGCTTCCAGCGCGCCGAATATCTGCTCGATCACGGTATGGTGGACATGGTGGTGCATCGTCACGAATTGCGCGCCACGCTGTCGCGCACGCTGCACATGCTGATGAAGAGGCCCAAGCCGAAAGTGCGCTCGATCCCGCAGACCATCACCGCGGAGGCCGCGCGCGGCACCCCCGCCAAGACCAATGGTGCGGGCGCAAACGGCGCCGGTGCCCGATGAGCGTTGCCGCCAGCAGAAGCGGCGCCATCCTCGAACGGCTGCTTTCGCTCCATCCCAAGCGCATCGACCTGGTGCTGGACCGCATCCAGCGGCTGCTGGCCGCGCTGGGCAACCCGCAGGACAAGCTGCCGCCGGTGATCCATGTCGCCGGCACCAACGGCAAGGGCTCCACCTGCGCCTTCGCCCGCGCCATGCTCGAAGCGCAGGGCCTGCGCGTGCATGTCTACACCTCGCCGCATCTGGTGCAGTTTCACGAGCGCATCCGCCTGGCCGGCGAAATCATTTCCGAGGGCGAACTGGCCGCCACGCTGGCCGAATGCGAGCGCGTGAACGACGGGACGCCCATCACCTTCTTTGAGATCACCACGGCGGCGGCGTTCCTGGCGTTCTCGCGCCATCCGGCCGAAGCGCTGGTGCTGGAGGTGGGTCTGGGCGGCAAGTATGACGCCACCAACGTCATCGCCCGCCCGCAGGTCGCGGTCATCACGCCCATCGGCCTGGATCATGCCGAGTTTCTCGGCACCGAGCTGGCCGGCATCGCGGCGGAGAAGGCGGGCATCATCAAGCCGGGCGTGCCGGTGATCATCGGCAAGCAGGACGACGTGCCGCGCGATGTCGTCACCCGCCGGGCCGACGCGCTTTCGGCACCCGCTTACGTTTTCGGGCAGGATTTCTTCGTCCATCCCGAGCATGGCCGCATGGTCTATCAGGATACGGATGGCCTGCTCGACCTGCCGCTGCCGCGGCTGGAAGGCGCGCACCAGTTGGAGAATGCGGCGACCGCCATCGCGGCCTTGCGTCGTGCCGGTTGCGGCTGGGGCAAGGAAGACGCGATCGAGGCGGGCCTGCGCAGCGTCGAATGGCCCGCGCGGTTGCAGCGGCTGACAAGAGGACCGTTGGTGGAGTTGGCGCCAAAGGGCGCGGAGATCTGGCTCGACGGCGGGCACAATCCGCACGGCGCCGCCGCCATCGCCCGCGCGATGGCCGATTTCGAGGACCGCGCCGACAAGCCGCTTTATCTCGTTTCCGGCATGCTGCGCACCAAGGATGCGGCGGGTTACTTCGCGCCGTTCCGCGGCCTGGCGCGGCACGTCACCACCGTGGCCATCGAAGGCGAGGAGGCCAGCCTCGGCGCCGGGGAGCTTTACGATGCCGCGCGCGCCGCCGGCCTGGACGCCAGCCCGGCCGACGATCTGGAAGATGCGATGCTGCAGGTTTGCGCCTGGTCGCGCGCCCGTCCTCAAGACGGCCCGCCGCGCATCCTGATCTGCGGTTCGCTCTATCTCGCCGGCCAGGTGCTGGCGGAGAACGGGTAGCTGCCGGCTGTCTCGTGGCAAGAGCCACTGCGATGATCTCAGGAGGAAGCCTGCCGTGCGCGCTCTCGAATCGGTTTCCCGCTCGCCGTTGCAGCGATTTTTCTATTGGCTGCTGGTGTGGAAGCCCGTGCAGCGCCGCCGCACTCAGCTTTCGCGCCAAGTGGATGCGGCCTTCGATTCGACGATCGGCTACGGGCCGTTCAAGGGCCAGCGCCTGACGCCCGGCAATTGGTGGGGCGTCAAGGAACGGGCCTGCATGATCCTGGGGCTCTACGAGCAAGAGATACTGCATTCGCTGATGGCGGTACCCATTGGTTATTCGACCTTCATCGACCTGGGTGCGGGGGACGGTTATTACGCCGTCGGGGCGCTCGTCAGCGGGCGGTTCCGGAACGCCTATTGCTTCGAGATGTCGGCCGAGGGCCGGCGCGTGATTGCGGACAATGCAAGGCTCAACAGGGTTGCGGACCGCCTGACCATACACGGCGCCGCCGGCGCGGATTTCTACCGGGCGATTCCGGACGTGCATCTGAAGGACAGCGTGCTGTTCATCGACATCGAGGGCGGCGAGTTCGATATCTGCGGCCCTGAGATGTTCGAAGCCTTCCGCAACTCGGTGATCTTCATCGAGCTGCATTCATTCTTCTATGCC
>JAGWZW010000068.1 GCA_018971835.1 Alphaproteobacteria bacterium | reverse complement strand
CCGTCTATGTTCCGCCGCCCGTGCAAGAGCTGATGCCCTGCCTCGATGCGCTGGAGAAATTTATCCATGCCGACACCCCAGACCTGCCCGTGCTCGTCAAGGCGGGCCTGATCCATGTCCAGTTCGAGACCATCCATCCCTTCCTGGATGGCAATGGCCGCTTGGGCCGTTTGCTGATCACGCTCTTCTTGTGCGGCCAAGGCGCGCTGCGCCAGCCGCTGCTTTATCTCAGCCTTTTTCTCAGGCAGCACCGCGCCGACTACTACCGCCTGCTCCAGGAGGTGCGCGAGCGCGGCGCGTGGGAAGCGTGGCTTGAATTCTTCCTCGATGGTGTGGCGCAAACCGCGGACCAGGCGTTTGAGAGCGCGATCCGGATCAGCAATCTGTTCAAGGCTGATCGTGAGCGCATCGCCGCGGAAAGCGATCGCTCCGGCTCGGCCCTGCGTCTGCACGAGTTGCTGCAGAAGAACCCATACTTGACGGCCAACGTGGCGGTCGAGAAGAGCGGCCTCACCATGCCGACCGTGAACAGCGCCTTTGCCGAGCTGCAGCGGCTTTCGATTGTGACCGAGATCACGGGCCGCAAGCGCGGGCGCGTGTTCTGCTATCGCGCGTTCATCGACATCCTGAGTGATGCTGCCTAGCTCTTCAGAAATCCGGGCAATCGAATGGTGCCAAGGCTGGCCATCGATCCGATCCCAAGCCCTTGTTCCGCGTGACACCGGCTGTCAAGGCTTCTGACCCGCGCAGCGGGCGGCTACGCCGGCCTTGACAGCCGGTGTCACGCGGAGGATCAGCCAGGATCGGATCGATGGCCAAATCTGTCTCACAGAGGATACTCAATCCGATAGGCAATCTGGTGACCGCGCGAATTTTGGAAGTTCCTGCGAGCCAAAAAGCGTGGGCGAAAGCAGAAAAATAGTGCATTTCAGAAATTTAATCTTGGGCTACTCATGCCTCAACATGCGTCCGCATCTATCCGCATATCTCCGCAAACATCCGCAGGCACGCCATACAACGACCGAGTTCCGTTGCGCCCACGTTTGACTTCGGTTGCTCGCGCACAAAGATATTCCTTGCGACACAGCGGAGGCGCGAGATGCCCGAACCCGACAAGATCCTGAGGATGCGGACGGTCCTGCAGCGCACCGGCCTTAGCCGCTCCACCATCTATCGCAAAATGAAGCATGGCACATTCCCCAACAAGGTGCGCATCAGCGAGCATTGCTGCGGCTGGCGGGAGTCAGCGATCAATCGCTGGATCGCCGATCCCGTGTCGTACGTAGAAGAACACGCGTTCGCCGACATCCAGACCCGTCTAGGCCAGCGCCTGCTTGCGTAGCGGTACGACTTTCTCGGCCTTGGGTATCGTGCAGTAACGTGCCCAGGCTTCCATCAGTTTGCGGCGCTTCTCGAACAGGTCGCCGCGCCGATAGGCTGCTTCCGCCTTGTTGGCGATGACATGGGCCAACGCCATCTCGCAGACCTCGTGGGGAAAGCCCGTGGTCTCAGACGCCCAGTCCCGGAACGAAGAGCGGAAACCATGCACGGTCATGCCGGGCCGCATCCGGCGCAGCAGCATGGCCATCGCCATGGTCGAGAGTGGCGCATTTGGCTTGGGGCCCGGGAAGACAAAGCACTCAAGAGGCTTTTCCCGCTCGCCAGCGCGTTCAAGAGCCTCCTTGTGCTGCGCCTCGAGGATTTCCACGGCACGCTCTGAGAGCGGCACGCGGTGCTCCTTGGCCGCTTTCATCCGTGCCTCCGGGATCACCCAAATGCGTTTGTCGAAATCGACCTCGTCCCAGCTTGCGCCCAGCACTTCGCTGGTCCTGCAAGCGGTCAGGATCGTGAGCTCCAGCGCCCGTGCGGCGACGCCCTCGCGCACCGCCAGTTTGGTCATGAATGCCGATACCTCCTCGTATGGCAGGGCTGCGTGATGGCCCCGGGTTAACCTCTGGCGCTTGGGCAGAAGCTGATCCAAGTGGCCGCGCCAGCGGGCCGGGTTCTCGCCGCTGCGCTTGCCTTTGGCCTTGGCGGCATCGAGCACATTCTCGATCCGGCCCCGCAGCCGCTTGGCCGTTTCCGGCACCCGCATCCAGAGCGGCTGCAGGATGTCGAGCACATCCTCGGTCGTGATCTCGTCGACCGGGAGTTTCCGGATCGGCTCGCAATAGGTCTTGAGCGTCATGCGCCATTGGGCGGCATGCTTGGGGTTGCGCCAGCCCGACTGCATCGCCTCGATATAGGAATCGGCACATTCACCGAAAGTTGGGATCTGATCGTCGCGGGCGCGAATTTGTTTGGGGTCCTGTCCGCTCACCAGGGCTGCGCGCAGCGTGGCCGCCTCTGTGCGCGCCGCGGCGAGCGGCATGTCGCGACCACCGCCCAGGCCCAGCTCGACGCGCCGGCCCCGCCGCACATACATAAAAACCCACCGCCGCCGGCCCCACTTGTCGATCGCCAGAAACAGCCCGCCGCCATCGGAGTGGCGGCCCGGCGTGCACAAATTCTCGGCCTTTTTCGCGGATAATTTGTTCAGCGTGCGCGGTGCCATGCCAAGTCTCCGCCTAACAATTTCGGTCCCACTTTCGGTCCCACTTTGTGCGCGAGATAGGCCGATTTGTCCAGAGACGCGATGACACGAGAAATCACAGAAATACCTATTTTTAAAGGCTTTCATGAACTCATATGAAAACACCTGAACCCGCCTGAAACGCTATGTTCGAATCCCTCCCTCTCCGCCAGAGGCGAGTCCAAGACCGCCCATAGAATTCCCGTCATCTTGATGTTTCACGGCCTTTTCGCCACGCGGTCCACCTCTACCCGCGCGGTCTTGCCTGGAGCGGCCTTGCCTGGGCTCGAACGGCCGCAGCCTGCACGCCGGTCTTGCCGGCATGCCAAAGACGCATGACGCGAATATTGCGCGCCCAGGAAAAGCTGGGTTGAAAAGATCCTGTTCCCGATCGCGCAGCGCGAAGGCGCAGGGCTTGCCGGGGCTGCGGCCGCGCAGAGCAGGGTTACGCCTGTAGCGACGATATTGTTCCGCACTTGTCGAACATCGGCAGGATCCGCGCACCGCGCTTCGGCGGCGGCGCCCTATCGCAAATCTGGTGTTGCGCAGGGCACTGCGGTTCCGGCATTTAATCCAGCAAAATCAATGGCATGACTGGTTAGGATGAAATTAAGCGTTCCCCGACGATATTGAATAACGCAATTTTCTTAGGGGGGCGACATGCGTGTGCTTCTGATTTGGCCAACCGGCATGAAGGGTGACGACTGGATGCTCTTTCCGCTTGGCTTAGGTTACCTGCGCAACGCGGTTCCTTGCGATATTCTGGATTGCTCCATCGAAAACGTTGACAACGAGGCCATTGCCGAGCGGGCGCGTGGCTACGATGTGGTGGGCATCACGGTTTGGGGCTTCAACACCCACAATGTGCGGAATATCATTGACCGCATCCGGGCCCGCTCGTCGGCAAGAATTGTGGTGGGCGGACCGTCTGCAGGCCTCGTGGCCGCCGATTATGCGCTTCTGGGCGAGGCCGAAGAAAAATTTGCGACGCTGCTCGCTCAGTTCGCCGCGCCGACCGTCGAACAGGTTGATGCAATTCCAGGTCTTGGAGTTGGCACCGAGCGCGCGCCGGAGATGCCGCGTGTATTTTCCGATAATCTCGATGAACTGGGTGTCATTGATTATGACGCACTGCGTCTCGCCGATTATCATCGCGCCGGGTACAAATACTGGATGTACACCCTCAAGGACAAATTCGTAACCGCGCCTGTGATGGCCACGCGCGGCTGTCCGTACAAATGCACCTTCTGCGCAGCGCCTGCATTGCAAGGCACGAAGTTGCGCAAACACTCCATCGAATACGTTATTGACTCGATCGAAACCCTCTACTTCAAGCACGGCGTACGGCAAGTCAGCTTCCTCGATGACAACCTTACGCTTGATGCGCGTTGGGCAAAAAAGCTGTGTGAAGCCATCATTCGCTTCAAGCACAAGCACAACATCGAATTGAGTTTTTCTACCTCTAATGGCGTCCGCTACAAGACGCTGGACCTGGAGCTTCTGAAACTGATGAGGCGGGCGGGGTGGGGTGAGATAGTTCTGGCCCCGGAGAGTGGCTCCGAACGGACTCTTATTCGAATGCGAAAAGAACTCGATCTGGACGTCGTGGACGAGAAGGTGGACCTTGTCCATCGGGCCGGCTTGAATGCGGTTGCCTTTTTTATCGTCGGTTATCCGGGCGAAATGCCGGACGATTTGGAGCAATCGCGCCGTTACATCATGAACAGCAAATTCGACCGCGCGATCGTCAATCTTTTCAATCCCATTCCCGGCACGCCGATTTATGACGAGTTGCTGGCAGCTGGTGAGATCAAGCCGAAAGAAATCAAGATCAATTATAGGTCGGCAGAAGCCCTCCAGTACGTGACACCCGGCCTGACGCGTGACGCCCTTCGCAGGTTCCAGCTGGACGTGTCGGAAAAGACAAGGTTCCGCGAGATGTGGCTTAAGGATCTGCCGCTTGCGGCGTAGAGTCTTAGCTGGAGCGGCGCGATCCGGCGGCGGCAGAACCGATCCGGTACATGGTCAATCGATGGTACCGGCGCGCTGTTGCCGGCGCGGCGCTTTCACCCGGGGCGCCTCTGTTGCAGACCTTCCGAAATGGATTGGAGCGCGGCCATATCCAGAACGGCAATTCGCCTGTGGTCCAGGATTTCGATCAGCCCGGCGTGCCGCAGACCGGAGAGTTCCCGGCACACCGTTTCAAGCGCCAGCCCGAGGTAATCGGCGATATCCCGGCGCCCCATTCCCAGATCCATCACGCCGCGGCCGGTGATGCGAAACCGTATCGCCAGCGTGGCAAGGAATGTGGCCACGCGCTCCCTGGCGGTTTCGCGCCCCAGCAGCACCATATGATTGCGAACCGAGGAAAGATTGTGATGGAGCATTGTCATCAGATCGCGGCGGACGTCCAAGCGTTCTTCGCTCAGGCGTTCGATCGGACGGCATGAATAGCTATCCAGAACGGTTTTGCCGATGGCTTCGGCAGTGAAGGTATGTTCGGTGCCGTATTCGAAACCGAAGATGTCGCCCGGAATCATCAGATCCACGATCTGGCGCCGGCCGTCATATCGCATCTTGCACAGCCGTACCCTTCCGCTCACGACCATGTAGAAGTAGTTTGCCTCGTCCCCCTCGTTGAAGATCATCTGGTTGTTGCGAAACCGCAGCAGCGCGCCGGCGCCGGGTGCCGGTTTGCCGCCCGGTGTGCGCTGGACGGCAGCTGACATCTTGCTCTTGTCGGGGCGCAGCAAAGCCTGGAACAGGCTTGCCGGCGATGTTCCGTAGGCCGTTTCGAAGCTTTGCATCACGCTCCTCGGTTCTTGGTGCGCCGGTCGGCGGTTTGCGGCTTGGACAGCGCGTTTGGTTTTGCGGTTCTGCTATTTCCGGGGTGAAACGCGAACCGGTCACAATACCGCTTTACGCATTCCACACCGACGCGGAAATAGAAGGCGATCTGGTCGTCCGTAATCCCCAGGTCGATCAGCGCAGAAAGGGCACCTTTTGGGGGCGGCCAGCCCCAGCCCATGCAGACGGCCCCCGCTTCTTCGTTGCCGGCGGCCGGCCAGTCGCCGCCGGGGAGGGCGCTTGCTTTCTGGTATGATGTCCTCAACACGGGGTTCTCCACTGCATCTCCGATGGCCCTCGTCGTTCCCTGCCGATCCGCTCCCGATATGCCCCGGCGCATTCAGCCCATGAAGGGTGTCTGAGACGTCGGCGCAGACCTTGGCCAAACCACCCGTCCTTGGGCAGGGGTGGCGCCAGGAGCCTGACGAAAGGCACGCATTCGAGTTTCTCCAACCGCCTCGGCGGAACTGCAAACAAACGCATGTTGCTGGTCGAACGAAAGCATGGGCCGCTTTTGCGGGTGGCTTTTTAATCGGTGTCAAAGGGCAGCCGAGCGGACGGCGAATATTTGTAAAAAACTATCTGCGCGAGATACCACGAACGGATTGGAGGTTGATACCAGTCGGCGCGCAGACGCCGGAATGCTGCCGAAGGCCCTCGTTGATTAGAGCGGGAATAAGAATTTGTTGTTTGTTGCGGCGCAGCGGACAGTAATGATTCTGACTGCATGGACTGTTTTATATTTCACGGCAGTCATGGTGCGGTGCCGTGTACGGCTGTAATATTGGTGTAGCGATAACGTGACATGCTGATGCCTGACGCCCTGTCGTCTGAAACGGTGGTTGAAGTTCGGGATCTGACTCGCCGGTTCGGTGACCTGGTTGCCGTGGATCAAGTGAGCCTGACTGTCGGCCGCAGCGAGATCTTTGGTTTGATGGGGCCCAACGGCGCGGGCAAGAGCACGCTGATCCGGATGCTGACCACGCTGCTGCCGCCGACGTCCGGAGCTGCGACGGTGGCCGGTTATGACGTCGTCCGCCAGCCGGCCGAGGTGCGCCGCCAACTTGGTTATGTTCCGCAGCTTCTCTCCGCCGACGGTTCGCTGACGGGCTACGAGAATCTTCTACTCTCGGCACGGCTTTACGGCATTCCGCGGAAGGAACGCGCCGAGCGTATCGCCCGGGCGCTGGCGCGGATGGATTTGGCAGGGGCAGCGAACCATCTGGTGGCGCACTATTCGGGGGGCATGATCCGCCGCCTTGAGATCGCGCAAAGCCTGCTGCACCGCCCCAAGGTTCTCTTTCTCGACGAGCCGACAGTCGGGCTGGACCCTGCCGCGCGCGAGATTGTCTGGCATCGGCTTCTCGATCTCAGGGAGAGCTTTCAAACGACGATGATCGTCACCACCCACCGCATGGACGAAATCGATGAATATTGTCATCGCGTCGCCCTCATCGATCGCGGCCGGATCGTTGCGACGGGGACGCCCGCCGAGCTGAAAGCCGGAATCGGACCTGGCGCCACGCTGGACGACGTGTTCATCCGCCTTGTCGGTGCGCACGACGACCATGAAACGGAGGGGGAATACGGTGCAGTTCGCCGCGAACGCCGCGCCGCCCAGAAACATGGCTGATCTGGCAGTACGCAGGGCCATCGCCCTCTATGCAGCGCAGACCTGGGGCGTGGCAGCCGCCGAAATCCAGAAACTGGCACACGATCCGCTGGAGCTTGTCACGCGGGCCGTGCAGCCGGTGCTCTGGCTGCTGTTGTTTGGCGAGGTCATGGCGCAAATCCGCGGCGTGGCACCCGGCAATCTGCGGTATCTTGATTTCCTGGCGGCGGGAATCCTGGCGCAGAGTTGCCTGTTCGTGGCGATCTTTTACGGCATATCGGCGATCTGGGAGCGTGACCTTGGCGTCCTGCAACGCTATCTGGTCAGCCCGGCCCCGCGCTCGGCGCTCGTCATGGGCAAAGCGCTGTCTGCGGGCGTGCGGGCGCTGTCGCAGGCGGTCATCGTCTATCTGCTCGCGGTGATCCTTCATGTCGGCATCCGCTTCAATCCTCTGGCCATGATCGGGGTCGTTGGCGTCATCATCCTCGGCTCGGCGTTGTTCTCGACCTTTTCGCTCATCATCGCCTGCATCGTCAAAACGCGCGAACGGTTCATGGGCATCGGTCAGGTGCTGACCATGCCGGTGTTCTTCGCCAGCAACGCGATCTATCCGTTGTCGCTGATGCCTGCCTGGCTGCGCGCGATTTCACGCGCGAATCCGCTGACCTACGAAGTCGATGCGCTGCGCGATCTCATGCTGGCCGCGGGCCGGACCGAATACGGCCTGCTGGCGGACTTTGGCATCCTGCTGGGCGCGACGCTGATGCTGACCGCCATTGCAGGGAGAATGTACGGCCGGATGGGGTTCTGACACGCGGCGTTTGGAAGAGGGGGACGGCGGCGCCATCTTCCAGGTGATGGGATCGTTTCGTCGTGACCGGCATCTCTGCCGCCGGGATTATTCGAGCCCCAGTTCTGTGATCGTACAGTCCAGGTTCGCATCGGCGAGTTGGTCGGCGGTCAGGTTGGCACCCGACAGCGCAGTGAGGATTGCACGGGTATCCGAAAGCCTGATTGTGCCGAGGCGCGCGTCGGTGAAGCGGGCATGCGCCAGGTTGGCGCCACGGAACGACACCCCGCGCAGATCGCAGCCGGAGAAATTCGCGGCCCGCAGATCCGCATTCTCGAATTTCGCCGCCTGCAGGCGGCATCCGGCGAAGTCCTGGCCGATCGCGATGACGCCGCGGGCCGACAGGCCAGCCAGCCGCCGTCCGGCCGTGAAGCCCTGCAAGGGGCGCAGGTCTTCGCGGTCAAGCACCGCCGGAGCGCCGTTTTCGGAGGCGATCCAGTTTTCGTGCGAAGCGAGCCTAGCCTGTAGCTGACCGGCCCGGGCTTGCGCCTGCTCGCTGATATCGAGGACGCAGCCTGCCAGCGCCTCTGGCGGGACTTTCAAATCGTTCAGATCGATGCCGGTCAGGACGGCGCCTTTGAACTGCACATTGCTGAGTTGTGCGCCCTTGAACTTGACGCCTTCGAGGATTGCGCCGCTGAAGTTCGCATTGTCGAGCTTGGCGTTGCCGAAGGAGGCGTTCTTCATGGAGCAGTTCGAGAAGTCCACGCCGTCGTTCAAGCCGGATGCGGAATCCCTATCGTCGCCGTGGTCGCGGCGCAGTTCGGTGACGCCTTGCGCGTCCATCACCATCATTCGCGCGGCGCGCATGTCGGCGCCGTCGAGCATGGCAAAGGAAAGATTGGCACCCTTGAACGAGGCGCCGCGCATGTCCGCGCGGGTGAGATTCACGGCCTGCAGATCGCTATAGCGCAGGTCGGCGCAGAACAGGTTGGCCCGCTCCATGTTGGAGCGATAGAAGGTCGCGCCTACGAGCGAGGCGCCGCTGAAATCGACTTCCGCCAGCGTGCGGTTGGCGAGGTTGAGCCCGTCGAGCCGGCTGCGCGCCAGCTGGGCCCGCTGGCCGCCCTGATAGGCGACGAAGCGCTCATGCGACGACAATATGGGATTGAGCTCTTTCTGGGAGAGCGGGGCGGAGGCCCGGTCGTAATAGCTGGCAAGCATCAGCCGTCCCTCTGGGAAAAGCGTTCCGGCCCGTGAGAATGTTTCGCAAAATGTTGATTGTCTGTGAATACTGCAAAGACAAATGCAGTTCATCAATTCGGCGCGAAAGTGTTGGTTGTCTATGACTTGATCGTAACCATCAGAAATATAAGATTTATCTGGAATTCATTGAAACAGTTGGCGGGATGGCGGCCAAAAGATAGAAATTTTTGTAATGAAGATGTTTGCACTGGTATTTAGCGGAAAGGCGAACTCCAGATTTCTCCTGGTTATACATTTGACTGAATTCTGGAAGGCCGCGAACGCGAGTATCGGCGCGCGGCGAGTAGCAGCCGCGCTGCTGCGGTTGCTTGCGATCCCTTTAGCCGTCGCCAGGGCGGAACGACGCTGCTGGGCGCCAACAATGGCGTCCCAGCATATGGGCGCTTCCGGCACTCGTAATTGGCTGACAGGCCATAACCGGATTTGCGATCTGCGTGCGGCAAAGCGGGACAAGCGCTGCTGTTCAGAATGAGCGAACAGCCATGCCTGCAACGCCGTTGCGCACGGACAATGCGCGTCCGCATCGCGCGGCATTGCGGACGCTGGCGGCGCGCGGGCCGCCCGTGCTAAGCGTCCGGCGCTATCCATGCGAAACAGGTTGCCGCCATGACTGAGAAACTTCGCCGCGCCGCTATCGTCAGCCCCGTCCGTACGGCGGTAGGCAAATATCTGGGCGCGCTGTCGTCCGTGACGGCGGGCGAGCTTGGCGCCAACGTGCTGAAGACTCTGGTGCAGCGTACCGGCATCGATCCCGAGCGTATCGACGACGTGATCTTCGCGCAGGGTTACGCCAGCGGCGAGGCGCCGTGCATCGCGCGCTGGTCCGCGCTGGCGGCGGGTTTGCCGCTGCGGGTGCCCGGCTATCAGCTCGACCGGCGCTGCGGCAGCGGCCTGCAGGCGGTGATCGACGCGGCGATGATGGTGCAGACCGGCGCCGCCGACGTGGTGATCGCCGGCGGTACGGAGAGCATGAGCAATGTCGAATACTACACCACCGACATGCGCAAGGGCGCGCGCGCCGGCTCGGTGACGCTGCATGATCGCCTGGCGCGCGGCCGGGTGATGTCCCAGCCGATCGAACGCTTCGGCGTTATCAGCGGGATGATCGAGACGGCGGAGAACCTGGCGAAGGATTACGGGATCAGCCGCGAAGCCTGCGACGAATATGCGGCCATGAGCCATCGGCGCGCCGCGGCGGCTTGGGAGGCCGGCAAGTTCGACGATGAACTGGTGCCCGTTTCCATTCCGCAAAAGAAGGGCGAGCCCATCGTGTTCGCGCGCGATGAGGGCGTGCGCGAAGATGCGACGCCGGAAAGCCTTTCTAAGCTGAGGCCGATCGAGAAGGGCGGCGTCGTCACGGCCGGCAATGCCAGCCAGCAGAACGATGCCGCCGCCGCCTGCCTCGTGGTAGCCGAGGACATGCTGGAGAAGCTGAATCTCGAACCGATGGGCTGGTTCGTGGGCTGGGCGGCGGCGGGCTGCGATCCGGCGCGCATGGGCATCGGCCCGGTGCCGGCGGTCGAGCGGCTGTTCGCGCGCACCGGCAAGAGCTGGCGCGATGTCGATCTGGTGGAACTCAACGAAGCCTTCGCGCCGCAGGTGCTGGCCGTGCTCAAGGGCTGGGGCTGGGACGACCGCGACAGGCTGAACGTGAACGGCTCGGGCATTTCGCTCGGCCATCCCATCGGCGCCACCGGCGGACGCATCCTCGCCAACCTGCTGCGCGAGATGAAGCGGCGCGACGCCAGGCTCGGCCTCGAAACCATGTGCATCGGCGGCGGGCAGGGGATCGCGGCGCTGTTCGAGCGGGCGTGATTGCGTCGAACGGAATCGTCCAGTCTTAATGTTCCTCGGTGTCATGGCCCGCGACTGCGGGCCATCCAGCTCAAACCGCCATCAGCGGTGAAAATGTCACCTGGGTCGCCCGCATTCGCGGGCGATGACAAACGTGTTTTTCTATACGAGGACTGCCTCAGTGCGCGGGCATGCCGCCGGCGCGGCGCTTGAAGTCCTTGAGGATTTCGCGCGCCGCGTTGTGGCCGGGCGCCCCGGTGACCCCGCCGCCCGGATGCGTGCCCGAACCGCACATATAAAGCCCTGGAATCGGCCCGCGATAGTCCGCGTGGCCTAGCACCGGCCGCGCCGAATAGAGCTGCCCGAGATCGAGCGCGCCGTGGAAGATGTCGCCGCCGATAAGGCCGAAGGTGCGCTCCAGGTCGAGCGGGCTCATGATCTGGCGGCCCAGCACCGAGGCCTTGAAATTGGGCGCGAAGCCGCCCACGGTTTCTATCATCAGGTCCGCCACCGTTTCGCGGTGATCGTCCCACGATGAGCCGTCCGGCAGCGTGGGCGAGACATGCTGGCAGAACAGGCTGGCGACATGCTGGCCCTTGGGCGCCAGCGTCTCGTCCATCGTCGAGGAAATCACCATCTCCACGATCGGCTGCTTCGACCAGCCTTCGCGCCTGGCATCGAAATAGGCGTTTTCCATATAGGTCAGGCTGGGCGCCATGATGATGCCGGCGGCGTGATGCTCTGCCATGTCCTTGCCTGGCAGGCAGATGAAGTCCGGCAATTCCGAAAGCGCCACGTTCATGCGGAAGGTGCCCGAACCGCAGCGCCATTTTTCGATGCGCGTCTTGAAGTCCGCGGGCAGCGCCGCCGCGTCGATCAGCGAGCCGTAGAGCAGCCTCGGATTGAGGTTGGAGATGACCGTCCGTCCACGGAACACTTCGCCCGTCTCCGTCACCGCGCCCACGGCGCGGCCGTTCTCGACGATCACCTCGCTCACGCCGGCCGAAAGGCGGATGTCGACGCCGCGCGCGGCGCAGGCTTTGGCCATCGCCTGGGTAATGGCGCCCATGCCGCCGATGGCGTGGCCCCAGGCGCCTTTCTTGCCGTTCACCTCGCCGAAGCAGTGGTGCAGCAGCACATAGGCCGAGCCGGGCGTGTACGGGCTGGCGAAATTGCCCACGATGCCGTCGAAGCCATAGGCCGCCTTGATCGGCGCGCTCTCGAACCAGTGATCGAGATAATCACCCGCCGA
This sequence comes from Alphaproteobacteria bacterium, assembly GCA_018971835.1. Taxonomy (GTDB): domain Bacteria; phylum Pseudomonadota; class Alphaproteobacteria; order Micropepsales; family Micropepsaceae; genus Rhizomicrobium. The sequence continues at coordinate 7,936 of JAGWZW010000068.1, read as the reverse complement.
GGCGGTGAAGATGTCGAGCAGGTCGCGCTCGCCGGCAAGGCCCAGCTTGCGGATGCGGTTGCCGAGCTTGCCCAGGCGGATCAGTTCGCCGAGCGCCGCCAGCGGCCGGTCGGCCATCACATTCGGCGGCGTCTCCAGCACCAGGGCGCGCAGCGTGTCGGCCAGCACCTCGAGCTTTTCGTGATAGGCATCGAGCCGTTCGGCATCGCGCGCCGAGAACTTTGCCACCTCGGCCCTGGTCTTGTCGCCGCCGACCTTCAAGTATTCGTGATCGCCCAGCGGCAGAAAATTGGCCAGCCGCCGCTCCACCACCTTCAGGCCATAAGCGGGCAGGTCGAGGTCGCGGATGATCTTGGGATTGAGCAGCGAGACGGTATAGGCCGCCACCGAATTCCTGAAACCGGGGTGAAACTCTTCGGTGACTGCGGCGCCGCCAACCACGGCGCGCCGCTCCAGCACCGCCACCTTGAGCCCGCCCGCCGCCAGATAGGCCGCGCAGACAAGTCCGTTGTGCCCGGCTCCGATGATGATCGCGTCGTACATGGACTACCCCGTTTCCTGCCACAAGCGATGCCCGAAGCCTGCCGTCTTGGCAAGAGCGTCTGGACAGATGCGCCCGCTGCGGCCTATGCCAACGTTGCAATCCTTTCCGAAGGCAACAGATGGCGGGCAGTCAGGATTTCGCGGATGATCCGCGCAATGCGCAGGTGCTGGTCTATCTGAACGGCGCGCTGGTGCCGAAGGCCGAGGCCACGGTTTCGGTGCTGGATGCCGGCTTCGTCTTGGGCGATGGGGTCTGGGAAGGGCTCAGGTTGCACAAGGGCGCGCTCATTTTTCTCGGTGCCCATCTCGACCGGCTCTATCAGGGCACGCGCGCCATCGCGCTCGACATCGGGCTGAGCCGCGAGGAGATGATTGCCGCACTGCGCAAGACGCTCGAAGCCAATGGGATGGAAACCGGTGTCCATATCCGCCTGATGGTGACGCGCGGAGCGAAGCGGGCGCCAAACCAGGATCCGCGCAATGCCCTGGGCAAGCCTACGGTCGTCATTCTGGCCGAGCACAAGGAACCCAGCGAAGAGATCGTGACGAAGGGGCTCAGCCTCTTTACCTCGACAATCCGCTGCACGCCGTCCGACATGTTCGACATGCGGCTCAATTCGCACAGCCGGCTCAACCTCATCCAGGCGCTGTTGCAGGCGATTGCTGCCGGTGCGGACGAGGCGCTGATGCTCGATCCGCACGGGTTCGTATCGAGTTGCAACGCCACCAACTTCTTCTTCGTGAAGGAGGGCGAGGTCCACACCTCCAGCGGGCTCTACTGTTTCAACGGCGTGACGCGTGGCAATGTCATCGCGCTCTGCGCCCGCCACGGTATTCCCATCCGGCAGGGCAATTTCACCCTGAACGAGGTCTACAACGCGGACGAAGCCTTCGTCACCGGCACCTTCGGCGGGATCACGCCGGTCCGCCAGATCGATGGGCGCGTGCTGCCTGAAGCGCTGCCGGGCCCGCTGACCGCACGGCTGCGCACCGCCTATGCCGCGCTGAAAGACGAAGAGGCCGCGCGATGAGCGAGCCTGTTCGTATTGCCATGTGGTCCGGCCCGCGCAACATCTCCACTGCGATGATGCGCAGCTTCGAGGCGCGGGGTGATTGCGCCGTCAGCGATGAGCCGTTCTACGCCGCCTATCTGGCGCAAAGCGGCATCGACCATCCCATGCGCGCAGAGACGCTGGCAGCCATGCCCAATGACTGGCGCGTGGTGGCCGAGAGCCTGGTGGGCCCGGTGCCCGGCGGCAAGCCGCTCTGGTACCAGAAGCACATGACCCATCACATGCTGCCGGGCTTCGGGCGGGACTGGGCGAAGCATTGCCGCAACGCCTTCCTGATCCGCGATCCGGCGGCAGTGCTCGCCTCCTATACGCAAAAGCGGCCCGAAGTGGCGCTGGAGGATCTGGGCTTCGTGCAGCAATGGGAACTGTTCGAGGCCGAGGCCGAGCGCCTGGGCCATGCGCCGCCGGTGATCGATGCCGCCGATGTGCTGGCCAACCCGCGCGCCACGCTGGCCGCTCTCTGCGCCGCGCTCGATATTCCGTTTACGGAGAAAATGCTTGCCTGGCCCCCCGGCCGCCGCGCCACCGACGGCGTATGGGCGCCGGTGTGGTATGGCGCCGTCGAGCGCTCGACCGGCTTCGCCGCGCCGCAATCCGCGCCGCCGCCGCCTCTCGGCGAGGCCTTCAAGGCGCTGGCCGATGCCGGTCAGGTCTATTACGAGCGGCTGGCGCGTCATCGCCTCTTGCCGCAGGACTGATCCGGGCGCTTGCCAAGTGCGCGCGAACTGTCTCTGATACCGGCAGGCAGGGGCGGCAGATGAACGACGCATCGTTTGCAGACAACGTGGAACTGAACGTACCCAAGGGCGTCGATTGGGACGATTTCCGCGTGTTTCTCGAAGTCGTCCGGCACGGCAGCTTCAATCGTGCCGCTGCGCGGCTGAAGATGACGCAGCCCACGGTCAGCCGCCGCCTGGTGCGGCTGGAGCAGCGAATCGGCGTGCGCCTGTTCGAGCGGGACCGGCGTGGTCCACGCCTGACGGTGGAGGGGCAGCGCATCTTCCAGCATGTCAACGAAGCGCAATCGGCGCTGATCCGCGCGGCCAGTCAGGCGAGCAACGACGCCAGCGCGGTGGAAGGCGATTGTAGGCTGCTGATGGGCGATGGGCTCGCGGCCTATTGGCTGACGCGGTTCTTGCCCGGCTTTTTCAGGAGCTACCCGAAGGTCAATCTCAAGGTCTTCGGCGCGCTCGACGGTCAGGCGGAACGCAGCAATCGTTTCGATCTGCATCTCTATAACCGCGAAGCGGCGCGGGGCGGGGCAAATGCCGCGCGGCTGGCCACCATGCACTTCCTGCCCTTCGCCAGCCGCGATTACCTGCGCGAGAACGGCACACCGCACAGCGCTGCGGATCTGCGCGGCCATCGTCTGCTCGATCAGGCCGGCAACCTCACCGATATCGTGTCCTGGGCGAACTGGGCCGTGGAAGGCGCTGTATTGCGCACCGCGCTGTTCACCAATCTCACGACCTGTCTCGTCGAGGCCGTCTATCACGGCGTGGGCATTGCGCTGTTGCCGAGCTTTGCCATGCTGCCGGACGACAAGATGGTGCCGCTCGATATCGGCATCCGGATTCGTGCGCCGGTGGTGGTCGGTGTCGAGCGCGCGGCGTCTGGCAAATGGGCCGTGCGAGCCATGCTCGCCTATCTGCGCGAAACCGTGTTCAATCCCGACGTCATGCCGTGGTTCCGCGACGAGTATCTGGCGCCGCAGCCCGAATGGGCGGCGCTATGCACCAGGCTGGTGCGCGAGGCCGGCGTGCTGGTGCCGCAACTGGTGCTGCGCGAGAGCATCGGCCTTTAGTTCAGCGCGACCTCGGCCATGAAGGCGAGCGCGATGACCGCCACCGCGGCGTTGACCTCGCGCCAGCGGCCGCTGGCCAGCTTGATCGCGCCATAGCAGATGAAGCCGATGCCGATCCCGGCGGCAATGGAATAGGTGAAGGGAATGGCGAGCGCGGTGACAAGCGCGGGCGCGGCCTCGGTCATGTCGGACCAGTCGATGTCCTTCAGGCCGCGGGCCATCAGCGCGGCGACAAAGACAAGCGCCGGCGCCGTGGCGTAGGCGGGCACTGCCCCGGCCAGCGGCGCGAGAAACAGGCTGAGCAGAAACAGGATTGCCACCACCACGGCCGTCAGCCCGGTGCGGCCGCCAGCCTGCACGCCCGCCGCGCTCTCGATATAGGCGGTGACCGGCGAAGTGCCGAGGGCCGCGCCCACGGTCGCGCCCAGCGCGTCGCTCAACAGCGCCTTGCGCGCATTGACGAGCCGGCCGTTGCCATCGAGCAGACCGGCCTGATGCGCCACCGCGGTCAGCGTCCCCGAAGTGTCCAGCATCTCCACCAGCAGGAAGGTGAAGACCGCCGTGCCCACCGCCGCGGCGCCTGCACCCCCGAAGTGAAGCTGCAGGAACGTCGGCGCCAGTGAGGGCGGGATGCCGAAAACGGCCGGCACCGGCTGGAGTCCAGCGGCAACCGCTGCTGCGGTCGCGGTCACGATACCGATCAGCACCGCGCCTGTGACGCGGCGCGCCGCCAGCGCAAACATCAGCACGAACGCTCCGGCGGCGATCAGCACTGGCGCGCTCGCCAGCGCGCCCTGCTGGATCAGCGTCGCCGGGCTTGTCACCACCACGCCGGCATTGGCAAAGCCGATCAGCGCCAGAAAAAAGCCGATGCCGGCGGCGATGGCCAGCTTGAGGCTACGGGGCAGGGCGTTGATGAGCCACTCGCGGGCGGGCGAGGCCGACAACGTCACAAACATCAGCCCGGACAGGAACGCGCAACCGAGCGCCAGCCGCCAGTCGCCGCCGAGCGCCGGCACGACAGTGAAGGCGAAATAGGCGTTCATGCCCATGCCAGGCGCGAGGGCCACCGGCAGGTTGGCATAGAGCCCCATCAGCAGCGTGGCGAAGGCCGAGGCCAGACACGTCGCCATGAACACCGCACCCGGATCGAGTCCTGCGCCCGCCAGGATCTTCGGGTTTACGAACATGATGTAGGCCATCGTCAGGAATGTGGTGGCGCCGGCCACCATTTCGCGACGGAGCGTGGTGCCATGCGCTTTCAGGCCGAACAGCTTTTCCAGCATGCCGATCCCCGAATCGAATCCCCGGGAAACCCTGATGGGGGCGTGGGCCGGGCGCAACGGTCAGTGTCGAGGACAGTGAGCGGCGAGGGCAAAAAAAAAGGCCGGTTGCCCGGCCACTAAGCGCGTTTTTCGCGCGTATCCCTCCCCGAACTTGGCCGCTCTGTGGCGTTCCACAACCTCTGTTTAACAATTTGGCGTAACGATGGCGAGAGTACTGACGCGAATTAAGGGCATTTGACACGAAATTTCCGGGAAGTGTGACATGAAAACGACGCATCAATCTTGCCAGCGTTGTCATTGGTGGAGTCGTTTTCGCGAATTTGCTGCGCTCGTTGCCCTGTTGTTCGGTGTACTACCGCTGCTGATGGCGGCTGTGGCCTGGGCCAGCCCTGCGCGGAGCGATACCGATTCGATCCTGACCGGCCCGGCGCCCGGACTTTGTGCGAACCTCACGGCGGGAGCCGATTATGAAGGCGGCACGGATGCTTATGGCCATCCGGTGACGGCTGCCGAGCTGCCGGGCTCCGTCAGGGTGACGCTCGACAGCGAAACCGTCTATCCGATGGTCGGTGGCCGGCGGGGCAGCCAGGCCGAGGCCAAGGTGACGGTTCACGGTTTGAGATCCGTCCTCGAAGCGCAGTCGGCCTGTCCTGGGTATTAATTCGGCGGCAACAACGCCCGCAACTGCGCGCAGTCCTTGACGGATGCAGCGTCCATCCAAGACGCTGCATCCCGGGATTGACGGGGGAACTGCGTGCGGGCGGTGGCAGCCGCAGTGTTGGTATTGGTGTCGCTGGCGGTGCCGGCGGCGGCCCGTCAGCATTACGCCTGGCACATCACCAAAAAAGAATGGAGCGCTGCCGACGAAAAGGGCTTCGAAGCCTTTGTCACGCGGATCGGCGAGAGCGGCTGCAACACCTCCGAGAGCTGCCTGCGCAGCACGGCCAACCCCTATCGCCACAGCGATCCACGATGGTTCGATGTCGATCTGGACTGCGCCAAGCTGCCCTATTTCCTGCGCGCCTACTATGCGTGGAAGAACGGCCTGCCGTTTTCCTACGTCGATGCGGTGAGCGGCTCGGCCGACGATCTGCGCTACGGCAAGACGCCCAACCGCGCGGTGTCGCGCGAGGATATCGTCGATCATGGCCACGGTATCGACGGTCCACGCGCACTCTACCGTATGATCGATACGGTCTATTCGGCGACCTACCGCACCGATGCGGGCGAGCGCCGCGGCGTGCTCTCCGATTTCTATTCGCCCGCCATCACGGCCAAGTCGATCCGGCCGGGCACCGTGATCTACGACATCAACGGCCATGTCGGCATCGTCTACAAGGTCGATGACGACGGGCGCATCTTCTACATGGATGCCCATCCCGATTTCAGCGTCACCCGCAGCGTCTATGGCGCGCAATTCGGCCAGAGCCCCATGCGGCTGGGCGGGGGCTTCAAGAACTGGCGGCCCTTCCGCCTCATCCACGCCCATCGGAACGACGCGGGGGACTGGATCGGCGGCCACATGGCCTATGCCGAGAACGACCAGATTGCCGATTTCTCGCTGGTTCAGTATCTCGGCACCGGGGCCAATCCCGGGCGCCGGGTGAAGGACGCGCGCTTCGCCTATAACGGCATAAGGCTAGGCTTCTACGAATATGTGCGCGCCGCCATGTCAGGCGGCAAGGTGACCTACAATCCGGTCTACGAGTTGCACATGACCATGCGCACGCTCTGCAACGACCTCAAGGACCGCGCGCAATATGTCGATCAGGCCATCGCCGCCGGCATCGAGGACAAACTGCACCCCGACCGCCTGCCAGACAACATCTACGGCTCCGACGATCCCGAATGGGAGAGTTACGCCACCCCCTCGCGCGATGCGCGCATCAAGGCCGGCTTCGTGCAGTTTCACAAGAACCTCGCCGAGATGATCGAGATGTGGATCGAGCGCGATCCGCGCATCGTCTATGACGGGTTGTTTCTGAAGAAGGATCTGGAAAAGACCTATGCGCAGGAATCCAGGGCCTGCACCATCACCTATCTCAACTCCGCTATGCACCCGGTCACGATGGACTTCGACAGCATGGTGCATCGGCTGTTCCGCATGTCCTTCGACCCCTATCTGTGCATCGAGCACCGCTGGGGCGCGACCGGCGCCGAGGCGGCAAGTTGCCCGGACGGCGAACGCAAGGAAAACTGGTACGCGGCGCTGCAGCGCCTGCGCAACCAGCCAGAGCGCACCTACAACATCCCGATGAATTTCTCTGTTGAAGACCTCGAGCATCACAAGAGGGGAAGCGGCATCGAGGCGCCGCCGGATATCGACATCAAGGCGCTGATCGATAACATGGGCAGCCGCATCCGCTTCACCGGCATGAACCCGGTCGGAAGATGACAGATCGGACAGACATTGAGCCTGATCAATTATTGAACGAATTCAATTTGAGCAGCATCAATTTGCTAACGGCCGAATTGATCCAGATTGAAGCCATGAAGCAAAGCGATTGCATTGACATAGAGGTTTGTGTGGACGAGCTGGCCTCCTGGGCCGTGGCCGCCTACGGAACCTGCGCCGGTGCTGTCATCCGCCGCCGTGTGGCCGAGAGCCTGCTCGCCAACGACCCGGAGGGCGCCCGCTGCTGGCGGCTGGTGGCCGAGGCTGCCGACCACTATATCGACCGGCGCCAGCTGCACTGAGCGGGCGAGATTGCCCAATTCCCCGGCCTTGCTTAGAAGGGGGTGGTTCACCGTTCCTCCGAACCAAGGCCAACCGACCCCATGCGTCTTTCCCGCTATTTCCTGCCGCTGCTCAAGGAAACCCCCGCCGAGGCCCAGATCGTCTCCCACCGGCTGATGCTGCGTGCCGGGCTGATCCGCCAGGAGGCCGCCGGCATCTATGCCTGGCTGCCGCTGGGCATCCGCGTGCTCAGCCGGATCAAGCAGATCGTCCATGAGGAGATGAACCGGGCTGGCGCCATCGAAATCCTGATGCCGACGCTGCAATCCGCCGACCTCTGGCGCGAGAGCGGCCGCTACGAGGCCTATGGCAAGGAGATGCTGCGTATCAAGGACCGCCATGATCGCGAGCTGCTCTACGGCCCGACCAACGAGGAGATGGTGACGGAAATCTTTCGCGGTTATGTGCGGTCCTATAAAAGCTTGCCGCTCAATCTTTATCACACGCAGTGGAAATTCCGCGACGAGGTGCGCCCGCGCTTCGGCGTGATGCG
>JAGWZW010000067.1 GCA_018971835.1 Alphaproteobacteria bacterium | reverse complement strand
GCCGCAAGATGGTGAGCAATTACGAAAATTCGGTCGGAAAATCCGATACTAGAATTGCAACTGCATGACGCCAGTCGCAAATCTGATATAGCTCTCGAATATCCTCTGGAACTTGCTCAAGCATCGATCAAGCCCGAAGCCTTCACTCCGCAGCGATTCTCACTGCATGAGAATTATGTGAATACGTTTTCCAACTTGGTCGATAATTGTCATCGGCTTGCGCACCCCATGACGCCCAGCCATCACGGCGGCCCCGCGCAAATAGCTCAAGAAACGGCCCTTCAGAGCAGGACTCGATGATCCCGTATTGCTCATCCGGCTTACGTGAGTGCTCTTGTTTTCTCGTAGCGATCAGATTCACCTGCCTCCGACCGGGCGCTAGCGTGCGGACGCTCTTTCCTCGTACGCCAAAGAGGATCATTTCAGTTACGTTTCTGAAATAGAAACCAACGCCACGCCCATCAGAGCCTCCGTCCTTGCGCACTTTGTGCCAGATGATGTTGCTCTTGTAAGTGAAACCCCATGCCTGCATCACGCGCAATCCATCTGGCATCAATGCGTTCGGCACCCAGAGATAGAGGTGCGCGCGGTCCAACATGACTTGCGAGACGGGCAGATCGCAAATCTCATCGACAGTCATCGTCTCATATCGCGATAGCCGCCTGTGTTCAGGGGCCATCTTTCCAGTGCGATTTACGAAGCGCCAAGGTGGATCGGCAAGCACTGTGCCAAAGCGATTATCCCTGACGAATTTGAGCAGATCATTTTTCGTCCGGGTCATCGCGCCCCCCTTGGAACAAACTATGAACATAGAAGTAAGCGGGCTGACCGTCAATAGTTCGAATCACCCGTTCAACTATAGAGGATAGCGTGCAAATTGAAGCACGCTCGGCTGTAAGCGTGCCGCCGAGCACGAGATGATGCCCCCCCTCAAACCCACCCGTCCAGCCACGCCGCCGCTTCGTCGCTGAGGCCGATGATCTTGTCGGTGGCCTGCTTGTAGAAGCGGTCGGCGAGTTCGCCGCGCACGCCGCCCTTGCCGATGAAGGGCCGCAGCTGCGCGCGGCCGAGCGGGCGCGTGGCGGTGGCGGCGCGCGTCACCTCGATGCTGACGCGCGGGGTGTAGCGCGCCACGCCCTCCGGCTTCTTCACGCCGGCATGATCCGCGGCGGTAACGATGCCCTTTGCAATGAGTCCGGGGCCGCCCTCGTTCTCGCTCGCGAACACATAGACCGTGTCGCCCGCGGCGATGGCCTTGCCGCCATACATCGTCTTCTGCGCGCGCAACACGAAGACCTTCGCCCCCGTATCCGCGATCGCCGCCTTGAGCGCGAATGCCATGACCCCTCACCGGCCCGGTGCTGCTGCACCGCGCATCAAAGACCGAATCCGGAGCGGCGGAAAGGGCGAAGCGTCAGGCCGCCGCCTTGGCCAGCGGGGCGAAGCTGCCGGAGAGCCGCGCCATCTCGGCGGCGTAGGGCTTCATGCGCAGGTCCGACTTGACGATGTGGTCCACCAGCCAGTGGCGCAGGAACTCGGCCATCGTGGTGTGCAGCCGGGCCAGTTCCGGCCGCGGCGCGGCGCTGATCATCGCCAGATCGCCCGCGGTCTGCACCAGCGCGCCGAACTTGCGGCGCAGCCCGTCCATCTCGCGGATCAGTTCGCCATGCTCGCGGTGATGGGCCTCGCGGTAGGGATAGTTGGCGGCGCGCTGCAGCTGCTCCTCGCGCTGGAAGTGGATGGCGGTGTAGCGGTCCAGCCGGTCGAAGATGCGCTGCAGCTCCAGCATGCCGGCATCGTCCAGCGGCGTGTCGCAGAACTGGTTGATCAGCGCGATCAGCGTCTGGTGGTCGTGATCGATCGTGCCGTGATCGATCGTCATGCCCTCGCGCCACTGGATCGACATGCTCTGCTCCCCGCTGCAACGCAAACAGATAACCCCACGGCCCTGAAGTTTTTGTAAACGGCCGGCGCGCGCAGCAATCGCCTCGCAAGCGCAGGCGCCCTCACTGCACCTTCTGGTGCTTCTCCGCGCGGTCGAGCGAGCGGTAGCGCGGCGGCGCCACCACATGGGTTTCGGGATGGGGATTGTCGGGGATGCCGCGCAGCGCGTTGATCTGCAGCGTGACGTAGGAGCGCTCGCGATAGTCCCCGCCGTCCGCGGCCGGATCGCACGTCGCGCAGGGCGCGGGCTGGCCGATGGCGCCGTTGGCATCGCTGTGCGTGCCGCGATAAACGAGGCGCCCGGTGTTGTTGTCGAGCTGCAGCGCGTCCCATTCGAAGGGATCGTTGCGCGCCTCGTGGCGCATCAGCACGTAGTTGCCCGCCTCGAAGCGCGGATAGGGCAGATCGGGCACGCCGCCCGAAGGCAGCAGCGTCAGCGTATAGCGCGTGCCGTAGCTGTCGCTGTCGATCAGGTCGAAGACGTTGCGCGCCAGCGCATGCCAGGTGGCGCGCCTGGCCGGATCGGGGCCGAAGGCGCCGTCACGGTCGTCGGCGAGCTGCTGCAGCATGTTTTTGATGTGCGCGGTGGTGCCCTGAAGGCGCACCTCGTCGACATCGATGGTGATGGCGCCACCCTTGTACTGCGTGGGCCCGATGGTCAGCAGGTTCGAGAAGTTGAGGAACTGGCCGCGCGTGACATCGTCCGAATAGAAGGCGAAGCGGCCCGGATCGCCCGGGTCGTTGCTGTCGCGCACGCGCAGCACCAGCACGATCTCCTCGCGCCCGCCGAAGCCCAAGGCGCGGGTGAACGAAGCGTCCGGCCCGACATAGGCCTGCAGCAGCGAAACGTAGAACAGGTCGTTCGCCAGGATCGGCACCGCGGCGCCGCTGCCGGACAGCTCGTACTTCTTGTTGACGGCGGTGGGCAGGCCCTGGCCCGAATTCGCATTGATGGTGGCCTTGCGATAATCGGTGACGCCTTCGTCCACGCTTTCGCAGCCCGCCAGCAGCGACAGCGCGCACACCGCCAGCAGCCCGCGCCCGAACCTCAATCCCGGCATGATCGCCCCCGACCCTTGTTCCCCCGGGGGGATTCGGCGTTAGGGAAAGTAAAGAGTCAACCTTAACGAGTCCGGCACGGAAATCGGCAAGACAAATCAATGGCCGGCAAAGTTAACAGAAGCAGCGCGGCAAGTTCCCGGCCGCCTGTTTTTGTCACGGCGGCGCGCCGCGGCGGCGGCGTCTGCGGCCCATTCGCCGTTGCAAGCGCAGAGCCGGCGTTTCATGCTGCAACAGGCGGGGCGGAATGATTCGGTTCGCGCGGCGTGCAGCGGGGCCGTTATCATATGAGTGCGTGGTCATGAACACCGAGCGGGAACTGCAGGCGGCCGCCAGCCGCGCCTTGTGCGAAGTGCTCGAGCAGCAGGGCGACGCCCGCACCCAGGTACGCGAGATCGACCACTGGGCCTATTTCCCCAACGCCGAGGCCCGCTCCAATTTCGTGGAGGCCTGCGTGCGCGCGGGCTTCTCGCTGCGCGGCACCTCCGAGCCCACCGGGCCGTGGGAGATGTTCGGCGCGCAGGTCTGGCACCGCGACGTGCCCAGCGACGAGGCGATGGAGCAGGTGACGCTGTTCCTCTACGACCTCGCCTTCGAAGCCGGCGGCGATTACGACGGCTGGGAAACCAAGGTGGTGGCGTAAGGCGCCTACTCCCCGAACCCTTCGCCCGGCTCCAGCGGGGCCATGCGGATCAGGCGGCTGTCCGCCACCGCGGCCTGGCGATGCTTCACATGCTCGCGGTAGTCGCCGTCGGTCACCATCGCCAGGAAGGCGGCGGCGTTGGGATAGTGCGCAATGAAGGCCAGATCCCAGCGCTCGTCCGCAGGCCCGGTGACCACGGCTTCGGGCCGCCCGCTCCAGACGATGCGCCCGCCCAGCTTCTGGAAGAGCGGCCCGGTGGTGCGGCCGTATCGGCGATAGGCCTCAAGGCCCGTCAGCCCCTTGCCGGCGTCGGGATGGCCGGCGGGATACTTCGCCAGTTCGTTCAGCCGGATCAGGTTCAGCATGTGGATGGGCGTATCGCGCGGCAGGGCCTTGAAGGCGTCGAACTGCGCGCGCGTGGGATCGATGGCATACGGCATGGGCGCCTCCCCGGGATGTTGCGTCCCCGGGAGTGTGGCGCGCGGGCCGGCGCTTCGTCCAGCCCGCGCGGGATGTCAGTCATGCCAGCCCAGGCTGAAGCCGACATGCGGCCGGGCATAATAACCGTCACCGTAAACCCAGTGGCAGCGGTCGCCGTCGCCATCGCACACCCAGCGCGGGCGCGGCCGGTAATTCTGGCGGTAGTAGCTGTCGCGATCATATGAGCGAATGCGGACGCAATCGTCCCCGTCGTCATCGCAGCGCATCACCCAGCAATGATCGCCGTCCTCATCGCAACGCGTGGTGACGTAATGCGCCGAGGCCGCCGTGCTGCTTGCCGCCAGCCCGCCCGCGCTGACCAGCGCGGCCAGCACCGCCATTTTCCATCCGTTCGAAAGGGCAAATCTCATGCTTATCACTCCTGGTCGGTATGCGCCCCAGCCAGGAAAGCATGAACGGTCCGACATGAACCGCAGTTAAACGGCGCCGCGTCCCCAGGGACATTCCTGTGACATGGCGCGTTTGGCGGCGGGCATATCCGCGCCACCGCAAGGGACAATCACTTCGTCGTCCAGGCCCAGGCGGCAAGACGCCAGACGCCGGCCGCTCCGCTCAGCGCGAAGGTGAAGGTGCCGTGTTCGCGCACCGCCTTGCCGCGCTGCTTGAAGGTGATGAGCGTGGGCACCACGACATAGGCGTGATCGCCCGAGACGTTCACGTGCCGGGGCCGCCCCAGCGTCAGACGCATATCGCTGACGCCGCCGGCCTTGGACATGGCTGCAAAATCGGCGCCCCATTTGGCGAAGGCATCGTCGCCCTGCCAGTGATAGGGCGCGAACTCGTCGATGATGTTGGCGTCGGGCGCAAAGGTTGCCGCGGCGGCGTTGGCGTCGCCTTTGTTCATGCTGTCGATGAAGCGATGGATCGGCGCCAGCACCGGCTTCGTCTCGGCGCCGGCAAAGGCGGGCGCCACGAATACCGGCAGGCACAGCAGCAGCGCGGCCCACAATCGTCCACCCATGACATCCCTCCCGCTCGGGGGATATCGCCGGGATGGCGGACGGAGCCCCGCTCCCCGCCCGCTGTAACGCATCGCTTCAGCGATCCTGTGCGCTCATCAGGATGGCGTCAAGAATGATGCCGGTGGTGATGGCCACGAGCAGGTACTGGTCGTTCACCCGCACCCAGCGATAGCCGTGCGGCGGGCGGCGCAGATGACGGGCGCGCCAGTCACCGACGTAATAGCTCTGGCCGCGATAGCTCCGGTCGAGGCGGTCGCCGCGCGACCAGTGCGGATGGCCCATCCTTGCGTGGGGATAGGCATGCGCCGCGGGCAGCGGCCCGTGCTGCGGCTGTCCATACTGTTGCCCACGCTGTTGGCCGTGATCGGGCGGGTCCGCCAGGGCGGGCATCGCCAGCGCCAGCGCAAAGGCCGCCGCGGCGGCCGGAATCCAGGTCTTCATGTCGTGATCTCCTCGCAACCTGCCATGCCCCAGCCTCGAACGCGCCAAGGCTAGCGCGGCGGCCGCGCGCGACATTTGCGGATTCGCAATAACCGCGCGGCCGTTCAGCCGGCGATGAGGGCCTTCACCCGCTCCGGCGGGCGGCAGAGCGCGGCGCCTTTGTCCGCCACCACGATGGGCCGGTTGAGCAGCACCGGATGCGCCGATATGGCATCGAGCAGGGTGTCATCGTCTGCTTCAGCCAGATCGAGTTCGGCAAACACCGCTTCCTTGCTTCGTACCAGCTCGCGCGGCGTGAGCCCGGTTTTTTTCGCCAGCGCCGCCAGTTCGGCGCGCGTCAGCGGTGTCTTCAGATATTCCACGATCCTGGGCTCCACGCCCGCTTCGCGGATCAGCGCCAGACAGGCGCGCGAATTCGAACACCTCGGATTGTGATAGATGGTAACAGTCATGGCCGGTCTTCTCTCGCTTCTCGTTTGCAGGATTGCGTGATCGCAAGGTGCGGGCAAGTCCTGTTCGCGCGCCTACATTGTCAGCCGGCGGCCGATCGCGTATGAATACGCCATGTGGACGGCGTTCCGTCGGACGAAGCGCACCTGTTCTCTACCCTGACTCGCCTTTCGCGCGCGCCTGGACGAAACAGCCGGACTTCTTCCCGAAGATCACGCCTTCCCGATCGCTCCGGGCATGAGGCCCGGCGCGCCACGATGCCTGAGGATCTGTCGATGACTATCGGAACCGTCAAGTTTTTCAACACCACAAAAGGCTTCGGCTTTATCGCGCCGGAAGGCGGCGGCAAGGACGTGTTCGTCCACGCCACCGCCGTGGAAGCGGCGGGCATGTCCGCGCTGAAGGAAGGCCAGCGCGTGCAGTTCGACGTGCAGCCGGATGCGCGCGGCTCCAAGGCCGTCAACCTGCGCCAAGCCTGAGTGATGGCCTGAGATTGCGCCAGTGCAGCGACGGCCGGCGGAGGATGCTCCGCCGGCCGTTTCGTTTTGGGCCTCAATTGTCTTGGGCGTCACTCGTCGGCCGGAACGCCCTTGAAGGTGAGCACCACCCGTTTCTGGCCCTGCGCCGGTGGCGAGAAGCGCGCGCTGACCGCAGGCACCTGGCTTCCGTCCAGCGTGGCGCTGACGCTGTAGTCGCCCGGCACGAGCTGGAAGAGAACCCAGGCGCCGCCGCAATCGATCACGCTCAGCACCTTGCCCGCGCCGTTCTTCAGCGTCACCGTCGCGCCGGTGAGATATTGGGCGCCGTTGTTGGAGAACTCGATACGAACGGGATAGGCCATCCAGCGCGGATCGTGCTGGGCGTCCTCGCCGACGCCAGTGCAGACCGTGGTGATGCCGTTGACGGTGATCGGTGTATCCATCGGCAGCGCGTCCGCAAAGGCGGGCGCCGCCAGCCCGCCGCAGACGAACGCCGCTGCGGCCAGTGCCGGGAATATCCTCATGTGGTAACTCCGCTGCGAAGCCCCTGAACGCTGCGCCCGGGATGTGGCGGCTTTGCGGCAGAATGCAGGGCAGCCGCGCGAGACGTGCATGGTGAAATGTATCTCGGGCGCATTCGAAACCGTGCATAGTGATGCGCAATGACTGACGGATTGCGGAGGCGTCATGCTGGCACTTCACCAGATGCAGATGTCGGGCAACTGCTACAAGGTGCGGCTGGCGGCGCACCAGCTCGGCATTCCGCTGAAACTGATCGACTACCCGCTGATGGCGGGCAAGACCCGCACGCCCGAATTTCTCGCCAAAAATCCCAACGGACGCGTGCCGCTGCTGGAACTGGAGGACGGGCGCTGCCTGGCCGAATCCGGCGCCATCCTCTGCTACCTCGCCGATGGCAATGCGCTTCTGCCCGCGGACAAATGGGCCCGCGCCGAAACCCTGCAATGGATGTTCTTCGAGCAGTACAGCCACGAACCCTATATCGCGGTGGCACGCTACTGGCTGCGCTACGCGCCGGCCGCGGAGCTGGAGAAGAAACGCCACCTGGTGCCGGAATGGCACGAGAAGGGGCGGGCCGCGCTCGGCGTGATGGAAACCCGTCTCGGCCGTCACGACTGGTTCGCCGGCGGGCGCTATTCCATCGCCGACATCGCGCTCTACGGCTACAGCCATTGCGCGGAGGAAGGCGGCTTCGATCTGGCGGGCTACCCGGCGGTGCGTGCCTGGCTGGCGCGCGTTGCGGCGCAGCACAATCATCTCGCCATGTGGGCGTGAGCGCAGGCCGCCGCCGGCGGCATTGCCAAGTTTACCGATTGGCCCTATACCCAAGGCGTTGAGGCCGCGCGAGCCGAAGAGAAGTTTCCTGCGCGTCCATGCGGATGGCCGGCCTAGCGCGAAGCAGGGGCCGGTGCAGCCGGCCTGGAATGACGACGACGCTTTTCCTGAAAGACAGACGCGGGTTCGACGCCGCCTTGGGCATGGTGTCCGTAGGCGGAACACTCGCTTTCAGGAGAAGGCCGTTATGTCGACGACCGGTCAAGTCAAGTTTTTCAATACCACGAAGGGTTTCGGATTCATCGCCCCCGAAGGCGGCGGCAAGGACGTGTTCGTCCATGTCACGGCCGTGCAGGCGGCGGGGCTTCGCAACCTCAATGAAGGCCAGCGCGTCAGCTTCGACATCGAAGCCGACAAGCGCGGCCCCAAGGCTGTCAACCTGAAGCTCCTCTGAGCTTTCGGGTTTCGCGAGAACGCGGCGCGGGCGGCGACAGCGGCTCGCGCCGTTTTCATTACGGCCGCTTCCGTTGCGGCGCTCAGAACTCCTTGAGCAGCCGGTCGATGTAGTCGAGTTCTTCCTTGGGCCGGCCGCGTTCGGCGGCACGCCTGCGCAGCTCCTTGAGGATTTCGCGCGCCCGTTCGATGACGCTCTTGTCGGGCATCTTCACGGTGCCGCCGAAGGCCCCACCGGGTCCGTTCTGCAGGCGGCCGAGCGGGTCTTCCCCGGCCCCCGGCTGACCGCCCTGGCCCTTGCGCGCCATCAGCTTCTGGGCGAGTTCGCCGGCGGCTTGGCGCATGGCTTCGAGCGCATCCTTCTCGGTGTCGCCGGCGCCGTCGAAGTCCTGCCGGCCGAGTTCGCCTTGCGCTTCACCCATCGAGCGGCCCGCCTTGCCGAGGCTCTGTGGCGCCGCCTGCTTCTGCTCGCCGAGGCCCTTGAGGATTTTCCCAAGCTCGTCCTTGAGCGCGCCCTGCTGGCGCGACAGGCCCTTGCCGCCGCCGTCCTTGGGATCGCCCGCGCCCTGGCTGTGGCGATAGGTCTTGTCGAGCAGCTGGCGCTCCTTGCCCATCAGGTCGCCGAGCTTGCCGACGGCCTCGTTCAGCGCCTGGTCGGCGGGCGATTGCCGGCCGGAGCCATTGCCCGCCTGCATCTGCAGGTTCTCGAGCAGGCTTTGCAGCATCGCCAGCGCCTGGGCCGCCTGGCCGCGCGCGCCGGTCTGCGCCAGTTGCTGGATGGCCTTGAGCAAATCTTCCAGATCCTGCTGGCTCAGCATCTTCGCATTGGGCGCGGTGCTGGTGTTGCCGGCCTGGGCGTTCTTCGCCATCTGTTGCAGATAGTTCTGCATCGCCTGCTGATAGCGCTGCAGCAACTGGTCGATCACCGATTGCGGCGCGCCCTGGGCCAGCGCTTGCGACAGCATCTGCTGCACCCGGCGCAATTCCGCAGCGGCATCGGCCAGCCCGCCGTTTTCCAGCGCCAGCGCCGTCTGCCACAGCAGATCCTCCACCGGCGCCAGCTGGCGGGCGAAGCGCACATGCTTGAGCGACCAGTAGGCCGAACGGATGGCCAGATAGATGCCCGGCTTGTCGGCATAGAACTGCTCCGGCGCGATGGTGAGGGCGTCGAGTGTCAGCGCCGCCTTGGGCACCGCCGTCATGCCGCCGAGCGCCAGGTTCTGCCGCTGCTCGATCAGCGCGCGCGCCAACGGATCGGTGAAGAGGCGCGCCGGCAGGCGGAAGGCGACCGGCTTGCTCTTGCCCACCTGCCCCGCGCCGTCCACCGCTTCAAGGACGATGGTGACCTCGAGCCCGGCATAGGGATGGCCGGTGAGGTCTTCATAAGCGGTCTGGCTCAAGGTCTTCGTGGTGGTCGAATCCACCGGCAGATCGACGATCAGCGGCGGTTCGCTTTTGCCCTTCGCCGCCCGCGGGCGGATCAGCGCGCGCACCTTGGCGATGCCGTAGTCGTCGCCCGCAGTGAAGGAGAGCTTCACGGCATCGTGCGCCGTGCGGGCGGGCGGCGCGGCGAAGGCGATCACCGGCGGCCGGTCAGGGATGATCTTGACGTCCCAGCGCCCCAGCCGCTGCTCCCCGGCGCTCAGGGCGATGCTGCCGCTCTGCGTCAGCCTGGCGGTGCCGGCATATTCGCCGCCTGTGCCGGTGAAGACGGGCACCGTCTGGGGCGAGGGATCGAGCGACAGCTCTGGCACATCGCGTGCGCCGTGCACATGCAGCACCAGCTTCGAGCCCGCCGGCACGGCGATGGGCGCTTCGCTGCCGTGAGACAGATAGATCGGCGCTTCGCCGGTATAGCCCGGCGGATTGATCCAGGCATCGAGTGTCGCGGCGGGCCCGACGATTTCCAGCGGCGGCAGGAAGGCGGTTTCGAGCCGCGCGCGCCAGCCGCTGCCCGCGATCGCTGCGCCGGCGATGACCAGCAGCAGTACGAGAAAGCGCAGCGCCTTCGGATCCGCCGCCGGCAGGCCGGGCGAGGGCCAGGCCACGCAGAGCCGCCCGATGCTGGCCAAGAGCCGCTTGACATGCGCGCGCCACAGCGCCTCGGCGTAAGGATCGCCGGCACCGGCGGCGATGGTGTCGTCGCGCTCCGTAATGGGGCCGTGGGCGAGCCGGCTGTCGCGTTCCAGCCGCCGCGCGCCTTCCTGCCAGTTCGGCACGCGAAGATCGCGCCAGCGGCGATAGAGCAGAATCCCCGCGCCCCACAGCACGGCAGTCAGCAGCAGGAAATGCAGCCAGCCGGGCAGCCAGGCGATCAGGCCGGCGAGCGCCGCCGCCGCATAAAGGCCGACGATGCCGCTGGCCGGCCACAGCGAGCGCCACACGCGCTCCCACAACAGCGCCGCGCGCGCCAGCGCCACGAAGGCTTCGACGCGGTCAGCCTTCAAGCCAAGACGGGAGGCGATCCAGTTCGACAAGCGCGTCCTCACTCATGCGCGGGCGCACGATGCTCCAGTGCCCGCCCTTGACGAGCACTTCCGGAGCCGGCGGGCGGGCATTGTAAGCCGAAGCCATCACCCGGCCATAGGCGCCCGCACTCAATATGGCGACCAAATCGCCCGATTTCATGGCAGGCAGGGCGCAATCGCGGGCGAAGCAGTCGGAGGTTTCGCACACCGGCCCCACCACGTCGTAGCGTTCGCCGGCCGAGCCCGGACCCTCGACCGCCACGATCTCGTGACGCGCATCGTACATCGCCGGGCGGATGAGATCGTTCATGCCCGCATCGATGATGAGGAAGCGTTTGGCCTCGCCTTCCTTCACATAGATCACGCGCGACACCAGGATGCCCGCATTGGCCGCAATCAGCCGGCCGGGCTCGAGGATGAGCTGCGCGTTCAGCCCGCCCGTCACCTTGGCGATCACGGCGCCATAGGCGGCCGGATCGGGCGGCGGCGCGTTGTCGCGCGCATACGGCACGCCGAGCCCGCCGCCCAGATCGACGCGGGCGATGGCGTGGCCGTCGGCGCGCAACTCCGTCACCAGCGTGGCCACGCGCGCGAAGGCGGCGGCGAAGGGTTGCAGGTCGGTGATCTGGCTGCCGATATGCACATCGACGCCCACCACTTCGATGCCCTTCATCGCGCCCGCGCGGGCATAGACCGTGCGCGCGCGTTGCCACGGAATGCCGAACTTGGTTTCCGCCGTGCCGGTGGTGATCTTGGCGTGGGTTCCGGCATCGACATCGGGATTGACGCGGAAGCTGATGGGCGCGCTGAGGCCGAGCGCCAGCGCCTCCGTGTTCAGCGCCTCAAGCTCCGGCTCGCTTTCGACATTGAACTGATAGATGCCCGCTTCCAGCGCCAGGCGCATCTCGCGCGCGGTCTTGCCGACACCCGAATAGACGATGCGCTCGGCCGGAATGCCCGCGGCCAGTGCTTTCTTCAATTCGCCGCCGGAGACGACATCGGCGCCCGCGCCCAGCCTGGCCAGCGTCTTCAGCACCGCCAGGTTGCCGTTGGCCTTCACCGAATAGGCCACCAGCGTGCCCTTGGGAAACGCACCGGAAAACACGCGGTAGTGCCGCTCCAGCGTGGCGCTCGAATAGCAATAGAAGGGCGTGCCGACCTCTTCGGCCAGCATCGCCAGATCGACGTCTTCGGCGTGAAGCCGCCCGCCTCTGTATTCGAAATGGTTCATCGGCCGAGCGGCTGCGGCGGCTTGGAGGGATCGGTCTGGTTCGCCGGGGTCGGCTTGCCGTTGGGCATGACGAGATCGGTCTTGACGCCGCAGGCGGCAAGCGCCAGCGAAAGCGCCGCCAGGATCAGCACACGCTTCATCATGAGAGTTTCTCCCGCCAATAGGCGATCTGTTCGCGCACGCGCACCGGCGCGGTGCCGCCGAAGCTCACCCGCGCATTGACCGAGGCCTCGAGCGGCAGCACCGCATAGACCGCCTTGTTGATGCGCGGCTCGATCTTCTGCATCTCGCCGAGCGGCACCTGGTCGAGCGTCACGCCCAGTTCCTCGGCGCGCTTGACGATGGCACCGGCGATGTGATGGGCCTCGCGGAACGGCGTCTGCAGTTCGCGCACGCACCAGTCTGCCAGGTCGGTGGCGGTGGGAAAGCCGGCTTCGGCGGCGGCGCGCATTTTTGCCGGCACGGCGGTGAGGTCGTCCATCATCCCCGCCATCGCCGCCAGCGAGAGATCGAGCGCGTCGGCGCCATTGAACACCGCTTCCTTGTCCTCCTGCAGATCCTTGGCATAGGCCAGCGCCAGGCCCTTCATCACCGTGGTCAACGCCACGAAGCTGCCGAGGATGCGGCCGATCTTGGCGCGCACCAGTTCCGCCGCATCGGGATTCTTCTTCTGCGGCATGATGGATGAGCCGGTGGAGAAGGCATCGCTCAGCTTGACGAAGCCGAAGGAGGGCGTGGCCCAGATCACGATCTCCTCGGCCAGCCGCGACAGATGCACCGCCGCGATGGACGCTGCCGCCAGATAATCGAGCGCGAAGTCGCGGCTCGCCACCGCGTCGAGCGAATTGCGCATCGGCCGATCGAAGCCCAGCGCCTTGGCGGTTTGTTCGCGGTCGATGGGAAAGGGCGTGCCGGCCAGCGCCGCGGCGCCCAGCGGGCTTTCGTTCATGCGCGCGGCGGCAGCGGCGAAGCGGTCCTTGTCGCGCGCGAACATCTCGACATAGGCGAGGCAGTGATGGCCGAAGGTCACCGGCTGGGCGGGCTGCAGATGGGTGAAGCCCGGCATGATGGTGTCGGCATGCGCCTCGGCCTGCCCCAGCAGCGCGCGCTGCAGCGCCGCCAAGCCCGCTTCGGCGCGGGCGCACGCCTGCCGCACCCAGAGCCGGAAATCGGTCGCCACCTGATCGTTGCGCGAGCGGGCGGTGTGCAGCCGCCCCGCCGCCGCCCCGATGATCTGGGCGAGGCGCGATTCGATGTTGAGGTGGATATCCTCCAGCGCCCGGCTGAACGCGAAGCGGCCCTCGCGGATTTCGGCGGCGATCTGGTCGAGCCCGGTGACGATGGCCTCGCCATCTTCGGGCGAGATGATACCCTGCCGGGCCAGCATGGCGGCATGCGCGCGCGAGCCGGCCAGATCCTGCTCGGCCAGCCGCCGGTCGAATTCGACGGAGACGTTGATCTCCTCCATGATGGCGGCAGGGCCCCGCTCGAAGCGGCCGCCCCACATCGTGTTCGTACTCATCGGTGCCGCTGGATGCCTCGTTTTTCGCCCAAAATCCTAGCCCTTATGGCCGGCGCCGTCGCCTTGGGGGCGCTGCTGGCCGTTCTATATGTGATCCTGTTGGCGCCTGTCCACGCGGTGCCGGAGCCGCCGGCGGTGCTGGCGCAGCTGAAACCGGCGGAAAAGGCCCATTCCGTGCCCGATGTGGCCTTCAGCGACGCCGCCGGCCACCGCCGCATCCTGGCACAGTACCGGGGCCGCTACGTGCTGCTGAACCTGTGGGCGACGTGGTGCAACCCCTGCATTCGCGAGCTGCCGGCGCTGGCGGGGCTGAAGGCTGCCCTGCCCAGCGACCGCATCGCGGTGCTGGCGGTCAATGTCGGCCGCTCGGACGCCGCCCGGACCGCCTCCTTCCTCGACCGCCACCAGGCGAGCGACCTCGGCGTCTATCTGGACAGCGACATCGCGCTGATGCGGGCCTTCGACGCCTATGGCCTGCCCTTCACGGTGCTGATCGACCCCGAGGGCCGGGAAGTGGCGCGCGCCTTCGGGCCTGCGGACTGGAGCGCCCCGGCCGCCATCGCCTATTTCAAGGCCCTGCCGTGGAAGCAGCAGAAGACGGCAAGGCGATAGCGCTGCCCCCACTTGTCATCCGCCGCGAATGCGGCGGACCCAGGTGACACATTCCCTGCCGGTGTCGGTTTCAACTGGGTGGCCCGCAGTCGCGGGCCATGACACTTGAGGGGCAACTCCCTTCAGCCTGCTATTTCAAAGACACCCATACACCGCCTCCATCAGCGCGCGGTTGCGCGGGTTCTGCCAGCGCGGGCCCATGTCGTTGGTGACATAGCCGAAGGCGAGGTCCGCATCCGGATCGCAGAAGCCGAGCGAACCGCCGGCGCCGAAATGGCCGAAGGTCCGCGTGCCCGCGCCCATCGGCCGCTCGGCCTGCGTGAGCTGGAAGCCGAGGCCGAAGCGCGCCGGATGCTCGGTCACCAGATCGGGCCCGCGCGAATGCTCGGTGACGGCTTCGCTTAACGTTTCTTCGCTCAAGATGCGCACGCCGTCGAGGACGCCGCCTTTGGCCAGCGCCGCATAAATCCGCGCCACGCTTCGCGCATGGCCGTGGCCGTTGGTGGAGGGCAATTCGGCCAGCCGCCACTCCGCCGTGTTCACCCAATGCGCGCCGGAAAAGCCGGGCGGGTTCCAATAGGCCTTCCAGCGCATCTGCGCGAAAGCATCGGCCTCGGGCGGCGGCGGTGCGACCGCAGCGGCCGCTGCGGCGGGCCAGCGATACTCCGCCACGCGGCCATGATGCTCCCGCGCGAGGCCGATATGGATGTCGGCGCCGAGCGGCCCGGCCACCTCCTCGCGGATCAGCGTGCCCAGCGTCTTGCCGCCGGCGCGGCGCACCACCTCGCCGATGAGAAAACCGAAGGTGTTGACGTGATAGCCGAAGCGTTCGCCCGGCGGCCACCACGGCGGCTGGCGTTCCAGCGCGTAAATGATCGTCTGCCAGTCGAGCGCCGCGCCGTCGGGCAGGGGTTCGGCAATCGCGGGCAAGCCTGCCTGATGACAGAGGATGTGGCGCAGCGTGATTTCACCCTTGCCGCCTTGCGCAAACTCCGGCCACAGCGCCGCCACCGGCGCATCGAGGCCGACGCGCCCCTGCTCGACGACACGCAGGGCGGCGATGGCGCACAGGGCCTTGCCCACCGAAAACACGTTCACCAGCGTGTCGCGCGCCCACGCCTTCGTGTTCGCCGCATCGGCATAGCCGCCCCACAGATCGACGACGTTCACCCCGCCAATCGAAACGCAGACCGCCGCCCCCGGCTCGCCGCGGCTGGCGAAATTCTCCGCAAAAGCCTCGCGCACGCGCGCAAAGCGCGGCTCGCAGACGCCATCAATGGGCACGGAGGAAGGCATCGCCTCGCGCCGGTTCGCTTCCATGCCATTAAGGCACGGGCGCGCGCCGCCGCAAAGGGCGCGTTACCGCGTCGGGACCGGGTGATCCCCGCGGTAATCGTAGAAGCCGCGGCCGGTCTTCTTGCCGAGCCAGCCGGCCTCGACATATTTCACCAGCAGCGGGCAGGGCCGGTATTTGGAATCGGCGAGGCCCTCATACAGCACCTGCATCACGGCCAGCACGGTGTCGAGGCCGATGAAGTCCGCCAGTTGCAGCGGGCCCATCGGATGGTTGGCGCCCAGCCGCATCGCGGTGTCGATGGCTTCGACGTTGCCCACGCCCTCATAGAGCGTGTAGACGGCCTCGTTGATCATCGGCAGCAGGATGCGATTGACGATGAAGGCCGGGAAATCCTCGGCATAGGCGGCGGTCTTGCCGACATGCTTCACGATGTCCAGCGCCGCATGGAAGGTGGCATCGTCGGTGGCGATGCCGCGGATCACTTCCACGAGCTGCATTAGCGGCACCGGGTTCATGAAATGCAGGCCGATGAACTTCTCCGGCCGGTCGGTAGAGGCGGCCAGCCGCGTCACCGAGATCGAGGAGGTGTTGGTGGCCACCATCGTCTTATCGGTCAGGCGCGGACAGAGATCCTGAAAGATCTTGCGCTTGACCGCTTCGTCTTCGGTCGCCGCCTCGATGACGATGTCGCGGTCCTTCATGTCATCGAGGTTCTGGGTGGTGTGGATGCGCGCGAGCACCGTCTCGACCGCCTCGTCCTTGATGATGCCGCGCGAGGCCTGGCGGTGCAGGTTGTGGGTGATGACCTCCACCGCATGCTTCAGCGCATCCGCGCTCAGGTCCTCGAGGACCACGTCATAGCCCGACAGCGCACAGACATGGGCGATACCGTTGCCCATCTGCCCTGCGCCGATTACGCCAACCCGCTCAATGCTCATGGCCGTCCTGTTTTCTGATCCTCGATACGATGCCGCGCTCAATATCCGAGCTTGGCCAGTTCCTCGTCCATTTCCGGAATCGCCTTGAAGAGATCGGCCACGAGGCCGTAATCGGCGACCTGGAAGATGGGCGCTTCCTCGTCCTTGTTGATGGCGGCGATGACCTTGGAGTCCTTCATGCCTGCCAGATGCTGGATCGCGCCGGAGATGCCCACGGCGATATACAGTTCTGGCGCCACCACCTTGCCGGTCTGGCCCACTTGATAATCGTTGGGCACGAAGCCGGCATCGACCGCGGCGCGGCTGGCGCCCACGGCGGCGTGCAGCCGGTCGGCGATCTTCTCCAGAAGGTGGAAATTGTCGCCGGACTGCATGCCGCGCCCGCCCGAGATGATGATCTTGGCCGAGGTCAGTTCCGGCCGCTCGGACTTGGACAGCTCTTCACCCACGAACTTGGAGAGCCCCGGATCGGCCGCCGCCGCCACGTTCTCCACCGCGGCGGAGCCCGTCGCTTCCGCCGCCTTGAAGGCGGTGGTGCGCACGGTGATGACCTTCTTGCCGGCGGGGGCCTGCACGGTCTGGATGGCGTTGCCGGCATAGATCGGCCGCTCGAACGTATCGGGGCTGACCACTTTCAGGATTTCGGAAATCTGCGGCACGTCCAGCCTGGCGGCCACGCGCGGCAGGTAGTTCTTGCCGTTGGTGGTGGCGGGGGCGAGGATCGCGTCGTAATTCCCGGCCAGCGAGAGGATCAACTCCGCCACCGGCTCGGCCACCAGCTTGGCATAGAGCGGCGCATCGGCGAGGAGCACCTTTTCCACGCCGGCGAGCTTGGCGGCGGCTTCGGCCACGGCGCCGCAGCCCGAACCGGCCACCAGCACATGCACCGGGCCGCCCAGCTGCGTGGCCGCGCTCACCGTCTTGGCGGTGGCGTCCTTCAGAACCTTGTTGTCGTGTTCGGCGATGACGAGCGATGCCATCAGATCACCCCCGCTTCATTCTTGAGCTTGTCGAGCAGCTCGGACACCGTCTTCACCTTCACGCCGGCCTGGCGCTTGGGCGGCTCGGTGACCTTGAGCACCTTGAGCCGCGGGGCGGTATCGACGCCGTAATCGGCGGGGGTCTTCTCGTCGATCGGCTTCTTCTTGGCCTTCATGATGTTGGGCAGCGAGGCATAGCGCGGCGTGTTGAGGCGCAAATCCGTCGTCATGATCGCCGGCAGCTTGACCTCGACGGTCTGCAGGCCGCCGTCGATCTCGCGTTCGATGTTGGCGCTGCCGTCGGCCAGCTCGAGCTTGTGGGCGAAGGTGCCCTGCGGCCAGCCCAGAAGGGCGGCCAGCATCTGGCCGGTCTGGTTGGAATCGTCGTCGATGGCCTGCTTGCCGAGGATGACGAGGCCGGGCTGTTCGGCCTCGCAGATCGCCTTGAAGATCTTCGCGACGGCCAACGGCTCCACATCGCCGTCGGTCTTGACCAGGATGCCGCGGTCGGCGCCCATCGCCAGCGCGGTGCGGATGGTTTCGCTGGCCTGCTGCGGCCCGACGGAGATGGCTACCACTTCGGTGGCCTTGCCCTTCTCCTTGAGCTTCACGGCTTCTTCGACGCTGATCTCGTCGAAGGGATTCATGCTCATCTTCACATTGGCGAGGTCGACGCCGGTTTGATCCGCCTTCACGCGGACCTTCACGTTATAGTCGATCACCCGTTTGACCGGGACCAGTACCTTCATCGCTATCGAATACCCTTCCCCAGATGGCGGCGTTTCTTCCTGCGGGCGCCAGGCCCCAGGCCCTGCGGGGCCGCCGGATTTCTTGTGCGGCGCAAAAACTAGGCGCGGCTCCCCGCCGCTGTCAACGAAACGTCTTGCCCCAAGGCCGATTTGGCGCGGCGCCGGCCGCCCCGTAAGCTGGAAGGTCTTTTGGATGCGGTGCAAAAAAACAGGCGAGCCTGCGTCATTCCGCCGCAGGCTCGCCGGATATCATCTGCGTGTCAGGCCTCGGCTTATTTCAGCGTCGCCAGATAGGCGGCCACGTCGGCGGCCTTCTTGTCGTTATGCAGACCGGCGAACGGCATGCGGTTGCCCGGCACCGTCTTCTGCGGATCGTTGGCATAGGCGGCGATCTTGTCCGGCGTCCAGGTGATGCCGGAATTCTTCATCGCGGGCGAGAAGTTGAAGCCGGGAACCTCGCCCGCCTTGCTGCCGACGATGCCAAACAGGTTGGGCCCGATCTTGTTGGGCGCGCCCTTGGCGGCGTTGTGGCAGATCGCGCACTGCGTGAACACCTGCTTGCCGGCCGCGGCATCGCCTGCAGCCTGAGCCGCCGTGCCGACGAACGCCGCCGCCGCGGCGGCCAGCGCCAAACGGCCCACGACTTTGACCCCCATCCCTCTTGCAATCCGAACCATGTGTTTCGTCCTCATTGAGTTGTTACCCGAAGCTGGGCGCCCCGGCCCCGTGGAATTGCTATCCGCTCCTTAGAAGCGTGTATAGGCGACGTTTTGCAGCGCCAAACCGCGATCGCGGACGGGATAACGCTGGATTTTCCCGGCGCACCGCAGGCGCAAAGCCAAACCTTTCGAAACTGTAATGATTACTTGGCGGCCGGCGGCGTGACGCCACCGAACTTCGCGTTCTCGATGGCGCGGCGGAATTCCACCGGATTGGCAATGGTCGGAAGTTCGACGGCATCGACGCCGGTTCCCTCGATCCGCACGCGCCCGAAGCCGAACAGCCGGCCCCAGAAGCTCTGCTCCACTTTGACGCCTTCGATATTGGGCAACGCAATTTCGTTCGTATTGAGGCGGAACCAGCCCTGCTTGAGGATGAAGCGCTGATTGGTGACGGCGATCTCCGTGGTCCAGTAGCGGATCATCAGCTTGAAGAAGAGATAGATGCCGTAGCCCAGGAGCCAGAACAGGAAGATCAGCGCCAGCCACGCCTTGAGCCTGTAGAGCCAATGGAAATGCGCGGTGCCGACGACCTGCTCGTTGATCGCCAGCGAATCCTGCACATAGCTCATGGTTTCCCCCCCGCACCGCTCTGCGGCCGGACGATAGCCGATTTTGCAGAAGGCGGGAACGGGCGCCGGCCATCATTCAGGATGACCGGGCAATGGCGCCTCGTGTCAGACGAGAAATCGGAGCATTCTGTCTCCTAGAACCGGCCAAAAGGAGGATCGTCCAATGACATGCGAATTCGACGTCACGGCCTTACGCCTCAAGGCCCAGCGTGAAGCAACGCTGCTGTTCAGTCTTTCTGCGTTTTTGATCGGTCTGGCGCTTGGTACTTTCACGACGCATTTCACGCTTCCTGGGCGATACGCGTTCGGGATTTCCATGCTTGGACTGTTCGCGGGGAGTGGCTTGCTGGTAGTGAGTGGATTTCGGCAACTGTTGCATCAGCGCGAAATCCGCCTCGCAAGACATGGCTTGAGCGACTGAACCGCTGATCAGCGCTCGGAATGATCCGGCAGCAGCACCTCGCGCGCGCCCTTGTGGTTGGGCCGGCTGATGACGCCTTCCTCTTCCATGCGCTCGATCAGGCGGGCGGCACGGTTGTAGCCGATCTCCAGGCGGCGCTGGATGTAGCTGGTCGAGACCTTGCGGTCGCGCGCCACGATGGCGAGCGCCTTGTCGTAGAGATCGTCGCCGGAATTGCCGTTGCCTTCGCCGAACACGCCATAGGGATCGTCGCCCTCGCCGTCCGGTTCCTCCGTGACGGCGTCGAGATATTCCGGCGAACCCTGCGTCTTGAGGAAGCGCACCACGTCTTCGACTTCGTGATCGGCGACAAAGG
>JAGWZW010000066.1 GCA_018971835.1 Alphaproteobacteria bacterium | reverse complement strand
CGGCCCTGTCAACAAAGGATAGAAAAGCTGCTAACCACATGAACGAACTGGTTAACCTGCCTTCTCGCGGATCATGGCCATCTGTTCGACGATGACCTGGGCCTGGCGGATCGAGGCGGCATCGACCAGCACGCCGTTCAGCGCCACGGCGCCCAGGCCCTTCTCCTGCGCCTCTTTCATGGCGACCAGGATGGCTTCGGCCCGCGCCACTTCCTTGGGCGGCGGGGTATAGATTTCGTTGGCGAGCGCCACCTGATTGGGGTGGATGGCCCATTTGCCTTCGCAGCCGAGAATGGCGGTGCGGCTGGCCTGCACGCGAAACCCGTCCGCATCGGAATAATCGCCGAACGGCCCGTCTATCGGCACCAGGCCGTTGGCGCGCGCCGCCTGGCACATGCGGAACAGCGGAAAATGCCAGAGGTCGTTCCAGTGCCGCGCGCGCGCCTTGCCCTCTTCAGCATCGGTCAGCATCACATAGTCCGCATTGCCGCCGCCGATGTTCGTGGTGCGCATGCCCTGCGACGCCGCGTAATCGGCCGAGCCGAAATGCAGGCTCTCCAGCCGCGGCGAAGCGGCGGCGATGGCGTCGATATTGGCAAGCCCCATCGCGGTTTCGATGATGACCTCGAGGCCGACCTTCTTCTTGCGCCCGACATAGGCCGAGGCCTGGGTGATCAGCATATCGATGGCATAGACGTCCGCCGCCGTGCCCACTTTCGGGATCATGATGGCATCGAGCCGCTCACCGCCTTTCTCCACCAGCGCCAGCACGTCGCGATAGCAGAAATGCGTATCCAGCCCGTTGATGCGCACGGTGACGAGCTTCTCGCCCCAGTTCACCTCGTTGAGGCCCTGCACGATGTTGTCGCGCGCCTTGTCCTTGTCTGCCGGCGCAACGGCATCTTCGAGATCGAGGCAGACCACATCGGCCGGGCCGGCCGCCGCCTTCTCGAACAGTTGCGGGCGCGCGCCGGGCACGAACAGCTTGGAGCGGTAAAGCCGTGGCGGGGTTTTGCGTTGAACCTGTGTGAAACTCACGGACAATTCTCCTTCGACAATGACAATCAGGCAAAACTAGCGCGGCTTGCGCGGCCGTGCCAACGGATGAGCGCTGGAAACCACACCGGCAAGGCGGTCCTTCGCCACATGGGTATAGATTTGCGTGGTGGCGATATCGGCATGGCCCAGCATGGTCTGCACGCTGCGAAGATCGGCGCCGCCTTCCACCAGGTGGGTGGCGAAGGCATGGCGCAGCACATGTGGCGAAAGTTTCTCGGGATCGATATGCGCCTTTAGGGCTAGTTCCTTCAGCATCTGGTGACAGCGCCGCCGCGTGACGTGTCCATCGGCCGCCCGCGAGGGAAAGAGAAAACGGCTTTCCTTGACACCCTTGGGCAGGAATTCATCCCGCACCTTCAGCCACGCCTCGATGGCCTCGCGGGCGTGGGCCCCCAGCGGCGCCAGGCGCTCCTTGTTGCCCTTGCCCGTCACCAGCACAAAACCGTCGCGCGATTTTGCCGCCGCCAGCGGCAGCGTCACCAGTTCGGAGACGCGCAGGCCCGCCGCGTAGAGGATTTCGATTATCGCAGTGAGCCGTACGCCTTCGGGCGTCTGGTCCTGCTGCGCCACTTCGATCAGCTTTCCCACATCGGCGGCGGAAAGAATTTTCGGCAGCGGGCGCTGTCGGCGCGGCGCCTCGACTGCATTGGTCGGATCGTCCTTGCGGCGGCCTTCGCTATACAGGAAGCCGAAGAACTGGCGGCAGGCAGAGAGCTTGCGCGCCTGCGTCGAGGCGGCCATGCCGGATGAAGCCAGCCCTTTCAGATAACGCCGGACTTCCTCGCGCGTCGCGATTTTCAGGCGCATCGTTGCGCCCAGATCGAGCAGGTCGCGGCGATAGGCGGCCAGCGTGTTGCGGCTCGCTCCGCGCTCCGCGCTCATCATGTCGAGAAAGGCTTCAATCAGCGAAGCGTTGTCGCGTGCGTGATTTGGAGCAGCGGCCATCATGCCGGCGGCGGCTTCGCCGCTGCGGGTGGCGCAGGCTTGTGGAGCAGCAGCGTCGCGATGGCAATCTTGCGCGCCGCATCGGGCACGCCCAGCGTCACCATATCCCTGACAAGTGCGATAGTCACATCCGGCGCCAGGTCGCCCGACCCGGTGGGACCGATGGCATTCAGGATCAGCATCAATGCTTCGCCCCGGCGGCCCGGCGCCGCCATTGCGCGTGTCAGCCGCGCCATCAGGCTCGCCGCCGGGCGGCGGCCTTGCCACTGCATCGAGGCGTTGAACGCCGCCTGGGCAATGACATCTTTCGGCACGGGCTGGCTCAACGCGATGCCCAGACCGACCGCGAGCGCGGCGAAGGCCTGGCCCTGCCCCGGCATCAGCGATTCCTTCGCCAGCTCGCCATAGGCGGTTTCTGCCGCCATCTGGCGCGCCGGATTTGGCGCCACCAGATTGAGCAGCACTTGGAATTTCGCGATCAACGGCCGGTCCGAAGGCAAGCTGAAATCGAGAATATTGTTCCAGCGCGCGGCGGCATCGGCATCGCCGTCGAGCAGCAGCGCCCGGCCCATCAGATCGGCCATCGCGCGCATGTCGTGCGTGGGCGCGAGAGCGGCCAGCGCGTCATGCTGAAGCGCCGCGGCCACCGGCAGATAGCCCGCGGCACGTCCCACCTCCAGTGCCTGATAGATCAGCGCCGGCTTGGCATTGGGAGCGGCGCGCGCCACCGCCTGGCGCAGCAGCGCCTGCCCGCCGAGGAACGAAAGCTTGGCAATCGTTGCATGTTCGGTGGCGAACTGATCGTCCGTGAAATGCTGTGCATCGGCGATGGCGGCCAGTTCACCCGCCGGCACAGCGCCAGCCGGCAGCAGCATCTGCGCGGCCTTGAGCCTGTCCTCCGGCGAATTGGCGGCGTTCTGAGCAGCCAGCACCAGCCCCGGCGTACCGATCTGGCTGCCGACGTCATAATCGACGGGCAGGCCCAGTTGGCCCAGCAGGAAGGCGTGCAGCGCATTGGGTGCGGCGACGTTGTCCGGCGCCTTGGCGACATGGCGCTTAAGATCGTCCAGCAGGGTATCGAAGGCGGCATCGTCGATGTTTTGCGCCTGCATGATCTGGCGCGTGAGCGAGAGCGCCGCATCGTTTCCCGACATGGCGTAGCAATAGGCCCGCAATTCGATCCAGAACGGCTCAGCGCTGGCCAATCGCGTCGCGGTGGCGGGTGTGCAGACGACGTCCTTGCGGCCCGCGAACAGCAGCGCTTCGGCTTGGGCGCGCGCGAAGCCCGCATCGCCATCCACCTTCGCCATCGCAGCCAGATCGGCAGCGGAATCGAGCATCCCCGCATCCAGCAGCCGTTTGAGACGTACGGTCATAAAGGCTTCGGCCGCATCGCCCATAGGGGCCGCGGCCCTGGTCAGCACGATCCGCCTGGCGAGGTCGCGCACCGCCGCCACGGGCGTGGCGATCGGAAGGCGCGCCATCAGGTCGTCCGCGGTCTGGCGCGGGGTGCCCGACCACAAATCTTCTCCCAGCCCGCCCTGGGCCGTGCCTAACGTTCCGGCCGGCGCACCTTCGACGTTGCCCAAGGTCGAAACCGTGATCGCGCCACTGCCTTTGGATCCCGAGGCAGGCTCGGGCGGCAGCGTCGTCTGCTCGACAGCCGGGGCCGGCGCCGCAGGCGCCACCATGCCGC
Source organism: Alphaproteobacteria bacterium (assembly GCA_018971835.1). Taxonomy (GTDB): domain Bacteria; phylum Pseudomonadota; class Alphaproteobacteria; order Micropepsales; family Micropepsaceae; genus Rhizomicrobium. The sequence goes on along the minus strand of JAGWZW010000066.1, from coordinate 16,418 downwards.
TTCCCAGCCCCGGCAGGCGGCGCGGGGCGCCGGTTGCTTCGGGAGCCGGGGCTTCGGATGCGGAATAGGGCGGCGCGGGTGGCGGGGTCTGTGCCGCCGCAGCCGCCGGCAAGGCCAAGGCCAGAACGGCCAGAACCCGCTTAATTCGGGAACTGGTCATTGGGCAGCACCACATGATAGCTGCGATGCGGCGGCTTCAGCGTGCCCGCATAGTAGGCGAGCCCGCCCGCCGCCAGGATTGCGAGCCCCAGAACCGCCAAACCGATCCGCGCTGCCCAACTCATGATCTCACCTGCCGCTCCAAGCGCCCCGCACGCCCTCCCCCCTTTTGGCGGAAAGCGAGGGGGCGTTGCAAGTCCCGCCTGAACCCGTGTAAGCGGAGAGCATGACGAATTTAACGCGGACAATCGCGCTCGTAGGCATGATGGGCGCCGGCAAGAGCTCGATCGGCCGCAGGCTGGCGGCCCGGCTGGGCGTGCCCTTCCGCGACGCCGACAGCGAGATCGAATCCGCAGCCGGCTGCACGATCAATGAAATTTTCGATAGATACGGCGAAACCGCCTTCCGCGACGGCGAGCGCAAGATCATCTCGCGCCTCCTGGCCCTGCCGCCGCATGTGCTGGCGACCGGCGGCGGTGCCTTCATCGACCAGGAGATTCGCGAAGGTATCGCAAAGACGGCCATATCGGTGTGGATCGAGGCGCCGCTGGAACTGCTCGTCGAGCGGGTCGGGCGGCGCAACACCAGGCCGCTGCTCCGAAACGGCGATCCGCGCGAGATTCTCGAAAAGCTGCTGGCTGTGCGCAATCCGGTTTATGCCGAGGCCGACATTCACGTCGAGAGCGAGGATGGCCCGCACGGCGCCCAGGTGGAGCGCATCCTGAACGCCCTCATCGAGCGCGGCGTGGTGGAGGAACCATGAGCGAAGAGATCGCCGTCGAACTGGGGGCGCGGCGCTATCCTATTCATGTCGGCGCCGGGCTGATCGCGAAAGCGGGGGCGCTCCTGAAACCGATAGCAAAGGGGCCGGTCCCGGTTGTCACCGATTCCCATGTCGCGGCGCTGCATCTTGAGCCGCTGCTCGCCGCGATGCGTGCGGCCGGCATTGATGCTCGCCAGATTGTGCTCGAGCCTGGCGAAGCCACCAAAAGTTTCGGCGAACTGGAAAGGCTTTGCGGCGCGCTGCTCGATCTGGGAGTGGACCGCGGCGGGCTGATCGTGGCGCTCGGGGGCGGGGTGATTGGCGATCTGGTCGGTTTTGCGGCCGGCATCCTGAAGCGCGGCGTCGATTTCGCGCAGGTACCGACCACGTTGCTGGCGCAAGTGGACTCCTCCGTCGGCGGCAAGACCGCCATCAGCGTGCCGCAGGGCAAGAACCTGATCGGCCTGTTCCACCAGCCGCGCCTTGTCATCGCCGACATCGCCGTGCTGGGAACCCTGCCAAGGCGCGAACTGCTCGCAGGTTATGCCGAAGTGGCCAAATACGGCGCGCTGGGTGACGCGGAATTCTTCGCCTGGCTCGAAGCCAATGCCGCCAGGGCCCTGGCCGGCGACGAGGCTGCCCTCACCCACGCCGTCGCGCATTCCTGCCGCGTGAAGGCGGCCGTCGTGGCACGCGACGAGCGGGAATCGGGCGAACGGGCCCTTCTTAACCTCGGCCACACATTCGGCCACGGCCTCGAAGCGGCCACCGGCTTCTCCCAGCGCCTCCTGCATGGCGAAGGCGTGGCCATCGGCATGGTGCTGGCGTTCCGCCTGTCCGAACGGTTGGGGCTGTCGCCCGCCGCCGACACCGCGCGGCTGATCGCGCACCTGAAAGCCGTGGGCCTGCCCACCGCCATCTCCGACGTCCCCGGCCCGCGCCCGGGCGTGGACGCACTGCTGGCGCACATGGCCCACGACAAGAAGGCCAAGGACGGGCGCATCGTCTTCGTGCTGGCGAAGGGGCTCGGCAAGACCTTCACTACGGCCGAGGTGCCCGCAGAATCGCTCCGCGCCGTTCTGGCGGCCTGACGGCGGCGGCGCCCGCGCTATACTCCCGCCCGTATCACCCTGGGAACAGCCATGACGATGACCCTCATCATGACCGGCATCGCGATTGTCGCACTGCTGGCGCTCTCCGCCTTTTTCTCCGGTTCGGAGACGGCGCTGACGGCGGTTTCGCGCGGGCGCATGCACCAGCTCGAAAAGGATGGCAGCCGCGCCGCACGCGACGTCAACGCCTTGATCGCGGACCGCGAGAACATGATCGGCGCCATCCTCCTGGGTAACACCTTCATCAACATCCTGGTTTCCTCGCTGGCGACGGCGATGCTGACTGCGCGCTTCGGCCATGACGCCGTGGCCATCACCACCGCGGCGATGACCCTGATGATCCTGATCTTCGCCGAAGTGTTGCCCAAGACGCTGGCCATCGTGCGCACCGACCGTTTCGCACTGGCGGCGGCGCGGGCGCTGCGCGGCTTCGTCGCCGTGCTCTCGCCCATCGTGCGCACTGTGCAGTTCGTGGTCTGGCGGGTACTGCGGCTGTTCGGCGTGCGGCCCGAAGCCGGTGAGCCGATCATGGCGGCGCACGAGGAACTGCGCGGAGCCGTGGCCCTGCACCATATCGAAGGCGGGATGGAGCGCGAGCACCGCAACATGATCGGCGGTATCCTCGACCTCACGGAGTTGAAGGTCGGCGACGTCATGGTCCATCGCAAGAACATCGCCATGATCGACGCCGCCCTGCCGCCGGAACAGATGCTCGACGCGCTCATCGCCGCCCGCCATACCCGCGTGCCGGTGTGGAAGGATACCACCGACAACGTCATCGGCGTGCTCAACGCCAAGGATGTGATGCGCGAAGCCATGCGCCGGCGCGGACGCCTGCAGGGCCTCGACCTCCTGGCGCTGATGGCCGAACCGTGGTTCGTGCCGGACACCACCTCGCTGGAGGAGCAACTGGGCGCCTTCCGCGAGCGGCGCAGCCATTTCGCCCTGGTGGTGGACGAATACGGCGCCATCCAGGGCATCGTCACGCTGGAGGACATTCTGGGCGAAATCATCGGCGCCATGCCGGAGGAAAGCGACAGTGCCCGCCCGCCCGGCATCCGGCCGCAGCCCGACGGCTCGTACAACATCGACGGCACCGTGCCGGTGCGCGACATCAACCGCGCGCTCGACTGGGAGCTGCCGGACGAGGAAGCCACCACGCTGGCAGGCCTCGTCATCCACGAGGCGCGCACGATTCCGGAAGTCGGCCAGCGCTTCGCCTTCTACGGTTTCAAGTTCGAAATCCTGCGCCGTCAGCGCAACCAGATCACCGCGATCCGCGTGACGCCGCCTCAGCCGGCGTCAACGCCGTAAGCACGAGGGCATGGACCCGGGTTTTCAGCTCGTCCGCCAGCGCGGCATAGATGCGGCGTTGGCGCTCGACGCGCGAAACACCCTCGAACGCCGGCGAGACGATGCGCACGCGAAAATGGGTTTCGCCGCCGGGGCGCGAACCGGCATGGCCGGCATGGCGGGAGCTTTCGTCTTCGATGTCGAGTGCGGCCGGCGCGAAGCCCTCGGTCAGTTTGCGGCGGATGGTGTCGGTCATGGACATGGCGTATTTCCACCAGCGCTGCGCCCGCGCTGTCAAGCATTTCGTTTCCTTGTTTTTTACCGCGGCGACACCATAATTTGGATATGTCGTCAGCCGATTATAGGCCGCGCTTCGGGCGCGATATCCGCATCAAGCCGGACGCGAAGCCGCGCCCGGAGCGGAGTTTGCGCGCCTGCGCCCGCCCCGATTGCCCCAACGAGGGCACCCATCGCGCGCCCAAAAGCCGCGACCATCTGGGCGAATATCTCTGGCTGTGCCTCGACCATGCCCGCGCCCACAACGAATCCTGGGATTTTTTCAGCGGCATGAGCGAGACGGAGATCGAGGCCTTCCGCATCGGCGCGGTCACCGGCCACCGGCCGACCTGGCCCTTGGGCAAGCGCGGCGCCGGCGACCGGCACCAGCCCGGTCCAGAAGAATATATGGATGCCTACGGCGTCTTTGCTGACGTAGCGGAAAAACCCGGCCCCCGCGCGCCCCAGAGGGTGTTGACGAAATTACAACTCCAGTCGCTGGAGATGCTGGACCTTGACGCCACCGCCACCTTGCACCAGATAAAGGCACGGTATAAGGAACTCGTGAAGCGGTTTCACCCTGACGCCAACGGCGGCGATCGGGGCGCTGAGGAGCGTCTCAAGCAGGTGATCAAGGCCTACGGCGTCTTGCGGGCGGCGGGCCTGACCTAGGCCGGGCGCGGCCCCCCGCGCTCCCTCTCCTCGCGGCAGCAGCCCGACGCCGCGCCGCAAACTGGAATCCGGAAACGTTCAATGACTACTGAGCCTCAAGGCCTCGATCCCGCCGCCATGCCCGACATCACCGTCGATGTGCGCGAAACCTTCGGCATCGACGCCAAGATGCGCGTGCCGGCGTTCTCCAGGCGCAACGACGAATACGTGCCGGAGCACGACCCGGCCTACCGCTTCGACCGCGAAACCACGCTGGCGATCCTGGCGGGCTTTGCCTTCAACCGCCGCGTCATGGTTCAGGGCTATCACGGTACCGGCAAATCCACGCATATCGAACAGGTGGCCTCGCGCCTCAATTGGCCCTGCATCCGCGTCAACCTGGACAGCCACATCAGCCGCATCGACCTGATCGGCAAAGACGCCATCGTCCTGAAGGAAGGCAAGCAGGTGACGGAGTTCCGCGAGGGCCTCCTGCCCTGGTGCCTGCAGCACCCTGTGGCGCTGACCTTCGACGAATACGATGCCGGCCGGCCGGACGTGATGTTCGTGATCCAGCGCGTGCTGGAGGTTCAGGGCAAGCTGACGCTGCTCGATCAGAACCGCGTCATCCATCCGCACAAGGCCTTCCGCTTGTTCGCCACCACCAACACGATTGGTCTTGGCGACACCTCCGGCCTCTATCACGGCACCCAGCAGATCAACCAGGGCCAGATGGACCGCTGGAGCATCGTCACCACGCTGAACTATCTCAGCCACGATGCCGAGGTGAACATCGTGCTGGCCAAGGTGCCGGATTATGCCAAGACCGCCGAAGGCAAGAAGACGGTGGCCTCGATGGTCCGCGTGGCGGACATGACGCGCAATGCGTTCATCAATGGCGACCTTTCCACCGTGATGAGCCCGCGCACCGTCATCACCTGGGCGGAGAACGCCTCGATCTTCAACGATATCGGCTTCGCCTTCCGCCTCACATTCCTCAACAAGTGTGACGAATTGGAGCGGGCCTCCGTGGCCGAGTTCTACCAGCGCTGCTTCGGCGAGGAACTGCCCGAAAGCGCAGCCAAGGTGCTGGTGGCTTAAGGGCCATCTGGCGTTAGATGACCAAACCGGAGAACCCCGTTGAACCTTTCAAGCGCGCCGTCGGCACGGCGGTGCGCGCGCTCGCGGGCGAGCCGGAGATGGAAGTCAATTTCTCCGCCGAACAACCTTCGCTCAAGGGCACCAAGGCGAAACTGCCGCTACCCTCGCGCAATCTCTCGCCGCAGGAGATCGCGGTGGTGCGCGGCGCGGGCGACGCCTATGCGCTGCGTCTGGCCTATCACGAAGACCGCGTGCACGCGCAATACCGCCCCCAATCGGCGGACGCAGCGGCTTTGTTCGAGGCCGCCGAACAGGCACGCGTGGAGGCCATCGGCGCGCTCGCCATGAAAGGCGTGGCAGGCAATCTGGCCGCCAGTCTCGAACAGCGTTGCGTCGCCAAGGGCCTGTCGAAGGCAACGGATCGCAGCAACGCGCCGCTGGCCGATGCGCTCGGCCTCATCGTGCGCGAGAAGCTCACCGGCGAGGCGCCGCCCGAATGCGCCAGGCTCGCCGTCGATCTGTGGCGCGACTGGGTGCAGGAGCGCGCCGGCAGCGATCTGGACAAGCTCGAAGAGGCCATGCGCGATCAGGCGCGCTTCGCCAAGCTCACCCGCACCATCCTGCACGATCTTCAGCTCGGCGAAGACCTTGCCGAGGAAGAGCAAAGCGAAAGCGAATCCGGCGAGGGCGAGCCCGAAGCGCAGGAGGGCCAGGAAGGTGCCGAAAGCGAAGCCCAGGCCGAAATGGGCGAAGCCGAGCGCAGCGAAGCCGAAGGCGAGGAAGGCGAAGAGACTTCCACCGAAGTCCAGAGCGAACTGGGCGAGGAACTGTCCGATGCGTCCGACAGTGAGGACGCCGGCAAGCCCTGGCGGCCCGATGCGCCATTTTCCGATCAGGAGAATTGGGGCTACCGCCTCTATACCTCCCAGTTCGACGAAACAGTCTCGGCCACTGAGCTCTGCGACGCGGACGAGCTGGCGCGCCTGCGCAATTTCCTCGACCAGCAATTGCAGGCGATGCAGGGCCTGGTGGCGCGCCTCGCCAACAAGCTGCAGCGCTTGTTGATGGCGCAGCAGAACCGCACCTGGGAATTCGATCTCGAAGAAGGCATCCTCGATACCGCGCGGCTGCCGCGCATCGTCATCGATCCCATGTATCCGCTCTCCTTCAAGCACGAGAAGGACATGGAATTCCGCGACACCGTGGTGTCGCTGCTGCTCGACAATTCCGGCTCGATGCGCGGCCGGCCCATCATGGTGGCGGCGATGTGCGCCGACATTCTCGCCCGCACGCTAGAGCGCTGCGCCGTCAAGGTCGAGATTCTCGGCTTCACCACGCGCGCCTGGAAGGGCGGGCAGTCGCGCGAGAAATGGATCGCCGAGGGCAAGCCGCCCCATCCCGGCCGCCTCAACGATCTGCGCCACATCGTCTACAAGGGCGCGGACGAGCCCTGGCGGCGTGCGCGGCGCAATCTCGGCCTGATGATGCGCGAGGGCCTGCTCAAGGAGAACATCGACGGCGAAGCGCTGATGTGGGCGCACAGCCGCATCATCGGCCGGCCGGAACAGCGCAAGATCATGATGGTGATCTCGGACGGCGCGCCGGTGGACGATTCCACGCTTTCGGTCAATGCCGGCAATTACCTCGAGCGCCACCTGCGCCACGTCATCGACGACATCGAGGAGAAATCGCCGGTGCAACTCGCGGCTATCGGCATCGGCCACGACGTCACGCGCTATTATCGCCGCGCCGTCACCATCGTCGATGCCGAGCAACTCGGCGGCGCCATGACGGACCAGCTCATCTCCCTCTTCGCCGAAGACAAGGACCACGGCCGCCTCGGTGATCCGGCGCGGCTGTCGCGCGTGCGGCACTCCTCGCGCCATCATGCCGCATGAGGCGGGCGGCAAGCCTGCTTTCCGCCTGCGCCCTGGCGCTGTCGTTATCGCTGGCTGCCTGCGCCACCGAAAGCCCGGCCGCGGCTGGTCTCAAGGACGCCGTCACCGTCGATTACCGGCCCATTCCGCTGTCGCTGAGCGATCCGCACGAAACCCGCGTGGGCGAGTTCATCTGGCGCGGCGGCCTGCAGCTCACCTCGCCCGATGCGCGCTTCGGCGGCTGGTCCGGCCTGATCGTGAGCGCGGACGGCCAGCGGATGCTGTCGCAATCCGACGAGGCCCACTGGCTGCGCGCCGATCTGGTTTATGGCAAGAACGGCGATCTCGTTGGCATTTCCCATGCCCAGCTGGCCGACATGCTGGACGACAACGGCCACACCATGAACAAGGAGCATGGCGATGCCGAGGGGCTCGACGCGCTCACGCCGTCAGGCCCTGATGGTGCCGTTGCCGTCAGCTTCGAGCGCGACGTTCGCAGCTGGTCTTACGACCTTTCGCGCTCGCTCGATGTGCGGCCCATGCCGATTCCGTTGCCTGACGGCGTGCACGTTCTCGACGGTAGCAATCAGGGCCTCGAAGGGCTGGCGCTGCTGAAGCCACACGCCTTGCTCGCCGTCAGCGAAGCGCCGCACGACAAGCAAGGCGAGATGGATGCCTGGCTGGTGCCCTATGACGGCAAGGCGCCGGGCGTCTCCTACGGCGCACTCAGCATCATACGGCACCCGCCCTATGAAATCTCCGACGCTGCGATGGGGCCGGAGCGCAAATATCTCTACCTCTTGGAACGGCACTATTTCGGCCCGATTGGCGGCATCGTCATTGCCGTGCGCCGCATTCCGGCAGCCGAGGTGAAGGCCGGCGCGCGCCTCGGCGGCGAGGAGATCGCGCGCTTCACCATGCACGAGAACATCGACAACATGGAGGGCCTGGCGCTAAGGCGCGGCGCCGACGGCAAGACCTATCTCTACATGATCTCGGACGACAATTATAACCACGCCTTCCAACGCACGCTGCTGATGATGTTCGAACTCAATCAGTAGCCGCCGAGGCCTGAACGCGGCGGCACGCACCGGCGCAGCAGCCCGTACGGCAGCAGCAGCGCCACGCTCGCCGCGACGAAGTAGCCGCCATAGGTCAGCATCCGCCCAATCCAGTCGACGCTCGTTCCGACATAGGCGCCGGGAAAGGCGATGCCGCAGAACAACAGCCCGCCGGCCAGCGTGGCCAGCAGCGGCGCCGTCCACCAGCGCGGGCCGCGGGTGCGGTCGAATACCAGCACCGAGAAGAGCTGGCCAATCAGCAGTGCACTGCCGAAGGCGAAAACTAGGTGCAGGTCGGGGAGCGCCCGGCCAAGCAGCACCGGCAGCTGCTCCCGCATCGCCCAGAGCACGCCGAGGCCCAGCGCCCAGCCCAGCATGGTCTGTGCGAACGCATGGCCGGCGCCGTAGCGGCGGTTTGTCAGGTGAATGGCGAGGAAGGTCAGCGGCAGCAGAAGGTGTCCCAGGGTGAGCCAGCTTGCTCCGGCACCGCCCGGCAGCGCGGCGCCCCGGTCACCATAGGCGACGCATGCCACGCCCAGCGCCGCCAGCAGCAGCACCGGCAGCACCAGCTCCAGCGCCGCGCCGAAAAACCGGCGGACCGGCCCGGCAGAAGCCCGTTCCCTGGCGATTCCGGGCTCATAGGCCCGCCCGATTACGCTAAGTGGCTGACGGAAATCCGGCGAACGCACGTCACTCGCCCGCGGGTTGCTACGAACCCCTGCCTCAAAACTCATCACACCCCATCCCCCTGTATCAGCCGCGCTCGGAGGCGACCTGACACATTTTGATACGTTACAGGGAATGACATGCAGACGCCATGCCGACGTTTTGGCCGGACGGCAAAAAAAACAGGATTAACAAAGGTTAAGCCGGAAGGCCCGCCAAGGCGGTTCAGGCCGCGGCGGCCGCCACTTTCTTGGCGATCTGCCGCTTCAGGCGCAGGGCGCGGGCCGACAGCACGTCGTCCTTGCTCTTGAGCAGGAAGGCGTCGATGCCGCCGCAGCGGTCGACCGAGCGCAGCGCGCTCATGCTGATCTTGAGGCTGACGTCCTGCCCGAGGGCGTCGCTGGCCAGCGAAACGTCCTGCAGATTCGGCCGGAAGACGCGCTTCGTCTTGTTGTTGGCGTGGCTGACATGATGTCCGACCTGAACACCCTTGCCCGTCAGTTCGCAGCGGCGCGACATGGCCTATTGCCCTTCACATGAGTCCCGAAAAGAGCGGCCCTCATAAGGGCTGTGCCCGCATCCGTCAAGCACTTGTCGCACCCCTGAACGCGGCGATCAGCGAGCGGGCGGCGGCGTCCGGCAGCAGGCGCCCGGCAATAACTTCGGCCTCGACCCGATCCGCGGCCTCCGCCGTGGCCGGATCGGCGGCCAGGGCCTCTACCAGCACGGCCTGCATCTCGTTCCAGAACCAGCGCCGGGCCTGATCGGCGCGCAGCCGCTTCAGGTGACCGCCCTCCGCGAGCGCATGGTGCAGGGCCGCCATCGCCTCCCAGGCTTCGGCGATGCCGGTATGGGCCAAAGCGGACACCGGGCGGACGCGTGGCGGCAGGCCGGGATATTTGGGCCGCATCAGGTGTAGGGCTGCCTCGTAATCGGCCACGGCGCGGCGGGCGGCCGGTACCAGATCGCCATCTGCCTTGGTGACGAGGATCAGATCCGCCAGTTCCATCACCCCGCGCTTGATGCCCTGCAAATCGTCGCCGCCGCCCGGGCTGACCAGCAACACGAACAGATCGACCATCTCGGACACCGCCGTTTCGGACTGGCCCACACCCACCGTCTCCACCAGCACCACGTCGAAGCCCGCGGCTTCGGTCAGCAGCATCACCTCGCGCGTGCGGCGGGCGACGCCGCCCAGCGTGGTGCCGGCTGGCGAGGGGCGGATGAAGGCGTTGGGATCCCGCGCCAGCCGTTCCATGCGCGTCTTGTCGCCGAGGATCGAGCCGCCCGAGCGCCGCGACGACGGATCGACCGCCAGCACCGCCACCTTCAGGCCCTGCCCGGTCAGGTGCTTGCCGAAGGCCTCGATGAAGGTGGACTTGCCTGCCCCCGGCGCGCCGGAGATGCCGATGCGCCGGGCCTTGCCGGCGTGGGGCAGAAGCGCGGTCAACACCGCCTCCGCGCGGACGCGGTCGGCGGCCTTCGTGGACTCCACCAGCGTGATGGCGCGGGCAAGCGCGCGGCGATCGCCGGCCAGAACGGCCTCAACCATGCCGCCGGGATCGCCCGGCTCTACCCTGTCCGCCGTCATATTTGGACCATTATGCTGTAAACTCATATTCCTACGCGGTTACCCGAAGGCCCCGCGCCTTGCCATCCTCGCCCGGAGTACGCCAATGCCCAAAACCACGATACGCCACGTCCTATCGGCGATCGCGGTTTCTGCCGCACTGATCGTTCCGGCGCTCGCAGGCGCGCCCGGCGCCCAAATCGCCTCGGCCGCCGCCTCGGCCGTTGTCGCACCCGTCCATACGCTCGACCTCGCCTACGACATGCGCTTCTGGTTCATTCCCTTCGGCCACACCACTTACCACGGCGTTTTCGAAAACGGCACCTATCAGGCCAGCTCCTATTTCAAAACCAGCGGCCTGGTCAGCGTGTTCTGGCAGGCAGAGATCGATGCCGGCTCCAGCGGCCGCGTCGAGCCGCACGCCATCAAGCCGTACATCTACGATTCCTACTACCGGCGCGGCAGCGAGAAGAAGCAGCGCGTCAAGCTCACCTACCGGCCCGATGCGCCGCCGGAGCTGCTGGCCGATCCCAAATACAACACCACCAAATATCCGGTAAGCGTCAAGGAACAGGAGGAAGGCCTCGATCCCATGAGCGCGGTGACGCTGATCTTCTCCGGCGTCAAGGCCGACGCGCAGAACCCCTGCGGCACCGTCGCACCGGTGTTCGACGGACGGCGGCGCTACGACATCGAGTTTACGTACGTCAAGGATCAGCCGGTAAAGCTGGACAACGGCGTTTATAACGGCCCGGCGCATCTCTGCCGCCTGCACTACAAACAGATCGCCGGTTACAAACCCAAAATGTTGAAGGAAGGCGCGGCCTGGCCGACGATCTTCGCCGAAATCGCCGACATTCCCGCCGAAGGCACGCCGGGCGGCCGCTTCACCGTGCCGGTGAAGGTGTGGGCCGATACCAGCTGGGGCCGCGTCACCGCCGAACTCTCTCACCTCAAGCCCGGAGAAGCCGGCGGCGACAGCGGCAACAAAGGCCAGACAGGCAACCGCTCCTAGAATACCGAAGCGATCGCGTTCCGTAGTTCGCGCGTCTGCGGCTTGGTGACCTTGTCCGAGAGGATATCCGGCACCGAAACGCTGCGGCCATAAAAGTCGTCGTTCCAGTCGTTCTTCGGCGCAAGCACAGAGCCGTTCAGCGTCAGCCCACCATAAGCACCGACGCTCGACGCCCAAACGATGATGTCGCCCGAAAGGTTGCCGCTCGTCGCCCCTTCGGCGGCGGCGCCCAGCGTCACCACGGTCAGGCCGGCACCGGCGCCGAACTTGAACTTGCTGCGCTCCACCGCCCGGAGCGCGCGGTCGCTCATGACAAACATGACCAGCTCGGATTTTTCCAGGCCGATCTGCAGCCCGAACGAGGCAGAGGCCAACGAATAGAACGCCGGCTGGCTCCAGCTACGGCCGTGACGCGCCAGCAGCACGCCGTCGCCGCCCTCGCCGCCGAAAATGAAGCCGCCCTTGACCAGCGCCGGCACGATCAGGATCGCGCGCGCGTCACGTAACAGATCCCGCGATGGCCCGAAGGTCTTGTCGTGGCGCATGTGGTGCATGGTTTGCGTCGCATCGCCCAAGAGCGCGGTCTGGTCGCTGGCATGCGCGGTCATCGGCGCGATGAAGAATGCGAGCACCAAGCCGAATACGGCGACGGCGGTGCATGTCAACTTTCCTGTGAGCATGGATCGTCTCCTGAAAAGAACGCCTCGCCCTCAACATGCAATCTAGCGCAGATCGGGCGCCGGCGCATCCGCATGGATCAAACTCCATGCGTGCGGGATACGCCCGCGGCCCGGCGATCCCGTCCGCGGTCTGCGTTGATTGAAAGTCGCGATCCGGACTAAGCGGCCGCTTTCGTCCGTGTACGGATCAGTGTCAGCACCTTCCGCGCCGCTTCGACGATGTTGGTGCCAGGCCCGAAAATGGCAGCAACGCCGGCCTGCTCCAGCGCCGGATAATCCTGCGCCGGGATGACGCCGCCGGCCACCACCAGGATATCACCGGCGCCCTGTTGCTTGAGCGCCGCGATCAGTTGCGGCACCAGTGTCTTGTGGCCAGCCGCCTGGCTGGAGACGCCGACGACATGCACGTCGGCATCGACGGCGTCTTTCGCCACTTCCTCGGGCGTCTGGAACAGCGGCCCGATATCGACATCGAAGCCCAGATCGGCGAAGGCGGTGGCGATCACCTTGGCGCCGCGGTCGTGCCCGTCCTGCCCCATCTTTGCCACCAGGATGCGCGGACGGCGGCCCTCCTCCTGCGCGAAGGCTTCCACGTCGCCGCGGATGGAGGCGAACTCATTGTCGCCCTCATAGGCGCCACCATAGACGCCGGAGATGGCGCGGATTTCGGCGCGGTGGCGGCCGAACACCGTTTCCATCGCCTCAGAGATTTCGCCCACTGTGGCGCGCGCCCGCGCCGCCTCAACGGCGAGCGCCAGCAGATTGCCGTCAGCCTTCGCACCCTCGGTAAGTGCGGCGAGTGCGGCCTGGCATCTCGCCTCGTTACGGGTTTCGCGCACACGCTTGAGGCGAGCGATCTGCGCCTCGCGCACCGCGCCGTTGTCGATGTCGCGCACTTCGACGGGCGACGGCTCGTCGGATTGGAACCGGTTGACGCCGACGATCACGTCCTCGCCTCTGTCGATGCGGGCCTGGCGGCGCGCCGCAGCCTCCTCGATGCGCAATTTCGGCAGGCCGGATTCGACGGCCTTGGTCATGCCGCCCATCTGCTCGGCCTCGTCGATCAGGCCTTGCGCGGCGCTGGCGAGCGAATGGGTCAGCGCCTCCACGTAATAGGAACCGCCCAAGGGATCGACCACCTTCGTCACCTGGCTCTCGTTCTGCAGGATGAGCTGGGTGTTGCGGGCGATGCGGGCGGAAAAATCCGTCGGCAGCGCGATCGCCTCGTCGAAGGAGTTGGTATGCAGCGACTGCGTGCCGCCCAGCACCGCTGACAGCGCCTCGAACGCCGTGCGCACGATGTTGTTGTACGGATCCTGCTCGGTCAGCGAGACACCGGAGGTCTGGCAATGGGTGCGCAGCATCAGCGAGTCCGGCTTCTTGGCCCCGAAGCCTTTCATGATCTTCGACCACAACAGCCGCGCCGCGCGCAGCTTGGCGATTTCCATGAAGAAGTTCATGCCGATGCCGAAGAAGAAGGACAGCCGCGGTGCAAAGGCATCCACATCCAGCCCCTTGGCCAGCGCCACGCGCACATATTCGATGCCGTCGGCCAGTGTGTAGGCCAGTTCCTGCACCGCCGTCGCCCCGGCCTCGTGCATGTGGTAGCCGCTGATCGAGATCGAATTGAACTTCGGCATCTTCTTCGCCGTGTATTCGATGATATCGGCAACGATGCGCATGGAGGGTTCGGGCGGATAGATGTAGGTGTTCCGCACCATGAATTCCTTGAGGATGTCGTTCTGGATGGTGCCGGAGAGTTTCTCGGGCGACACGCCCTGCTCCTCCGCCGCCACGATGTAGTTCGCCATCACCGGAATGACGGCGCCGTTCATGGTCATGGAGACGCTCATCTGGTCGAGCGGGATGCCGGCGAACAGGATTTTCATGTCCTCGACGGAATCGATGGCGACGCCCGCCTTGCCGACATCGCCGGCCACGCGCGGATGGTCGCTGTCGTAGCCGCGGTGGGTGGCCAGGTCGAAGGCCACCGACAGGCCCATCTGCCCGGCTGCCAGGTTCTTGCGGTAGAACGCGTTGGACTCCTCGGCGGTGGAGAAGCCGGCATATTGGCGGATGGTCCAGGGCCGGCCGGCATACATGGTGGCCCGCACGCCGCGCATGAATGGTTCAAGGCCTGGCAGGGAGTTCACACCCTCGATGCCTTCGAGGTCGGCGGCGGTATAGAGCGGCTTGACGGTGAAGCCTTCCGGCGCCGCCCAGCTGAGACTATTAAGTCCCTTGCCCTTCAGCTCTTTTTCCGCCAGCGCGGCCCATTCGGTGGGGTTCTTGCCCGCCATCTCGTCTCACTCCCCGCAAATAACCAGTTGGCCGGCAGTATCGCAGGTGCGAAGGCGGGCGCAATCGCCTTGTGCAGCTGCGGGGATTGGCCATCGCCGCGCGGCGTGCACAGACATTCCGTTCACGGACAATGTGCCTCTCCCGGTTTGTCCTGCGGCTAGGCATGGACCGGCCCCCAACATATCGCGGCAAAACATCCTTGACATTCTACCATTTGTGTGAGAACAAAGCACGATATTGATTCGGTTAGTGATTCGGACACGGTCCGTTTCCTTGGCGTTCGTATTTTTGCCGGGTCGTCCACAGGCACGTAGTGCGCCTTTCTTTGCCGCCTGACGATGGCCTTGCACTCGAACGTCGGAATCCCGATGTTCCCCAAAGGATGATCCCAACGCACCCCAGAGCAGACCGGAGCGGCCGTGTCACCGCCGTCCTCGGCCCGACCAACACCGGCAAGACCCATTTCGCCATCGAGCGGATGCTGGCGCACCGCTCCGGCATGATCGGCCTGCCGCTGCGCCTGCTCGCCCGCGAGGTCTATGACCGGATCGTGCGGCTCAAGGGTGCCGAGGCCGCGGCCCTGGTCACCGGCGAGGAAAAGATCCTGCCGGCTGGCGCGCGCTATTTCGTCTGCACGGTGGAGGCCATGCCGCTCGACCTTGACGTGGCCTGCCTGGCCATCGACGAGATCCAGCTGGCCGCCGACCTGGAGCGCGGCCACGTCTTCACCGACCGCCTCTTCCATGCCCGGGGCCGTGAGGAAACACTGTTCCTGGGTGCCGAGACCATGCGCGGCATGATCCAGCGCTTCGTGCCGGGCGCGCAGTTCGTCACCCGCCCGCGCTTTTCCGATCTTGCCTACACCGGCGCCAAGAAGCTGACGCGCCTGCCCCGGCGCTCGGCGGTGGTGGCGTTCTCGGCGGAGGACGTTTACGGCATTGCAGAATTGGTACGGCGCCAGCGCGGCGGCGCCGCGGTGGTGCTGGGCGCGCTGTCCCCGCGCACGCGCAATGCGCAGGTCGAACTCTATCAAAACGGCGATGTCGATTTCCTGGTGGCGACCGACGCCATCGGCATGGGCCTCAACATGGATATCGACCATGTTGCCTTCTCGGCGCTGGAGAAATTCGACGGCGTGGGCTTGCGTGTGCTCAAGGCCGACGAGATCGGTCAGATCGCCGGCCGCGCCGGCCGCCACATGAACGACGGCACCTTCGGCGTCACCGACGAGATCAAGGCGCTCGACGATGCGGTCGTCGAAGCGGTCGAGAACCATCGCTTCGATCCGCTGGCGCGCCTTTATTGGCGCAACGCGCGGCTCGACTATCGCTCGCTCGGCGCCTTGATCGCCGCGCTCGAGCGGCGGCCGATGCTTCCCGGCCTGGTTTTGGCGCCGCAGGCCGACGATCACGGCGCGTTGCGCGCGCTGGCGCAGATGGCCGACATCGCCGTCATGACGACGAATCCGGCTTCGGTGCGCCTGCTCTGGGAGGTCTGCCAGATTCCGGACTTCCGCAAAGTGCTGGGCGACACGCATGCGCGGCTGCTGGCGCAGATCTACCGCCATCTCGCCGGACCGCGCGGGCGTCTGCCCACCGACTGGGTGGCAAGCCAGGTCGACCGGCTGGATCGCGTCGACGGCGATATCGACACGCTGATGATGCGCATCGCCCACATCCGGACCTGGACGTACATCGCCCATCGCGCCGACTGGCTCGACGATTCCGGCGGCTGGCAGGAACGCGCCCGCACCATCGAGGACGATCTGTCGGATGCGCTGCACGATCGGATTACGCAGCGTTTCGTCGACAAGCGCGCGGCCTATCTCATGCGGCGCTTGGCCGATTCCCGAGAACTCCTCGCCTCGGTCAGTGAGGCCGGCGAGGTCAAGGT
>JAGWZW010000065.1 GCA_018971835.1 Alphaproteobacteria bacterium | reverse complement strand
TCGGCGGGCAGGGCTTGCGCGCGCGCCTCGATGAAGGAAAGGCCGGGCACAGGTTCGGCCTGGCGGTTCTTCTCCGCCTGGATGGGATCGGGCTCGACGCCCAGCACTTGGGCGCCCTTGGCCACCAGCTCGCGATCCTGCGCGCCCGAGGCGCAGCCGACATCGATCAGGCGGAGCCCGCCGACCTTGAGCAGGGTGTCGATGGCTTCGAGATCGCTCTTGTTGCCGAGGTCCGTGCGCGTCATGGCCATGCTGTTCGTGGGGTCGAATGTTGCGAGCGCCAGAATGACTCGGACGTCCGCGCGAATCTACCTGCGCGCGGGCCGACGCCGCAGTGCCAGCGTCGAAACCAGCCATGCCAGCGCCAACATTGCGATGACGACAGAACCGAGCAAGCCGGGATGCGCGTTCGCCGCTTGTGCCATCGCACCGGAAAGATGCACGCGCGCCGCCATGAAGCCGACGATCTCGATGCCGCCCACCACGAACGCCACCGCTACGGAAAAGAATGTCACCGTCAGGTTGTAGTAGAGCTTGCGGCCGGGATCGACGAAGGCCCAGCCATAGGCGCCCACCATCAGCGCCGAATCCGCCGTATCGACCAGCGCCATGCCGGCGGTGAACAGCGCGGGGAAGACGAGGATGGAAAGAAGCGGCAACCCGTGCGCGGAGGCGGCGGCGGAAATCGCCAAGACGCCGATCTCGGTGGCGGTGTCGAAGCCCAGCCCGAACAGCAGGCCCACGAAGTACATCTGCCGACTTCTGGCGGTGAGGCGGAATACGGGCGCGAACAGCCGGCTGTAGAAACCGCGCCGGCCCAGCAGTTGCGCCAGTTCGTCCTCGCACGGCGTTTCCCCGCGTTGGTGGCGCTTCACTGCGGCCAGCACGCCGCGCAACACCAGCAGGTTGGCCCCGGCGATGCCGAACAGGAACAGCGCGGACACCCAGGTGCCGACGGCGCCGCCGATCTCGCCGATCAGCGCTGCGTGCGGGGCGAGCGAGGCCGCGCCCATCCCGATGCCGAGCCCGATGCCCAGCGAGGCCAGCCACACCACGCTGGCATGGCCGAGCGAAAACCACAGCCCGGTGGCCAGCGGCCGCTGCCCTTCGCTCATCAGCTTGCGGGTGACGTTGTCGATGGCGGTGATGTGATCGGCATCGACGGCGTGGCGCAGGCCCAGGCTGTAGGCCAGGAATGCCGTGCCCGTCAGCACCGCATCGCCGTGAAAGGCGAGGCCCGCCCACGCCCACGCCGCCAGATTGGCGAGCAGCAGCGCAGCGAAGAGCGCGGCCGTGCGCGTCATGCCGTGGGCTTGCCGGTGGCCGGAGCGTCCTCGATCAGGTTGTCGGCGACCAGTTCGACCAGGCTGCCGATGCCCTTGTCCCATTTCCAATGGGCCTTGCTCTCGTCCATCGTGAGCCGGCAATTGGAGCAGGAGGAGATCATGGTGCTGGCGCCGGTGGCCTCCACCTGGTCCAT
The DNA here is from genome assembly GCA_018971835.1 of Alphaproteobacteria bacterium. Taxonomy (GTDB): domain Bacteria; phylum Pseudomonadota; class Alphaproteobacteria; order Micropepsales; family Micropepsaceae; genus Rhizomicrobium. The sequence continues at coordinate 18,755 of JAGWZW010000065.1, read as the reverse complement.
CTTGATCTTGAACACCTTGTAGCGCAGCTCCGCCGCGCGGGCGATGGCCTGCACGCCGCCGCCGCCGCCGCAACACCAGTTCTGATCGGCCGTGGGTGTCATCTCGCGGAAATCGGTGGCGAAGCCGTCGAGCAGATAACGCGCCTCCTTGGTGCAGCCGCCGCGGCGCGAAATCTGGCAGGGGTCGTGATAGGTGATGGGCTCGGCGACCGGCTTCAGCTTCAGCCGCCCCTCGCGCTTGAGCTGCGCCATGAATTCGGAGATGTGCAGCACCTGGAACGGCAGCTTGCGCCCCAGCATGTTGGCCGCCGACCAGCGCATCACGCCATAGGCATGGCCGCATTCGGGGATCACCATCGTCTTGGCGCCGATGGCTTCCGCCGCGTCGACAAGGCGCTTGGTGGCGGCCTTGGCGATTTCCGGCCGCCCCGCGAAATAGCCGAAATTGGTCGCTTCATAGCCCTTGGTCGAGAAGGTCCACGAGACGCCCGCATGGTTGAGCAGCTTGGCCATCGCCGCCACCGAGTCGGGATATTTCATCAGCTCGATCGAGGAGATGGTGAGCAGGATGTCGGCCTTGGCCTTGTCGAGCGGGATGTCCACCTCGTGCTCGTCGGCGATCCACTCGATGCGGTCCTTGAACTTCTCCGGCGTGACGCCGAGCGGGCTGCCGTGATCGCGCGCATTCTCGGCGGCGGCGACGAGATCGGCCGGCCCCAGCCCCGCCGCGGCGAAGGCCTGCCGCGCGCCGGAGACGATGGTGGCGATGTCGATCCCCATCGGGCAGATGATCGTGCAGCGCCCGCACATGGTGCAGGTGTCGAACAGCAGCTCTTCCCACTCTTGCAGATCGGCCGCGGTGACCTTGGGCGCGCCCAGCCAGGAGAGCGGCCATTTCTGCCGGCGATAGGCCTTGACGATGGGAAACAGCTTGTAGGCCGGGGTGTGCCTCGGATCGCCCGAGGCCTGATAGAAATGGCAGGCGTCGGCGCATTGCCCGCAATGCACGCAGGCTTCGAGGTAGCTGGAAAGATGTTCCTCGGTGTTGGCGAGGAAGGTGCGGACGGCGGCGTCGAGATTGATGGTTGCGTCCATGGCGGCGACCTCAAGAGCAATTCCAGGAAAAGTGGGAACCGGTTTTCCGTCCGGAATTGCGATCAAACATATCTAGCGCACGTTCAGCTTGAGCGAGCCCTCGCCGCGCGGGTCGGTCACATGCACCGCGCAGGCGATGCAGGGATCGAAGCTGTGGATGGTGCGCTGGATCTCCAAGGGCTGCTTGGGATCGTAGAGCGTGTGGCGGTCCATCAGCGCGGCTTCGTAGGCGCCGGGCTGGCCCTTGGCATCGCGCGGCCCCGCGTTCCAGGTGGAGGGCACCACGGCCTGATAGTTGTCGATTCGCATGTCCTTGATGACGACCCAGTGCGCCAGCGCGCCGCGCGGCGCCTCGGTGAAGCCGACGCCCTTGGCCTCTTTCGGCCAGGACGAGGGCTCCCACTTCGCCGCATTGTGAACCGAAAGATCACCCGCCTTGATGTTGGCGATCAGGTTGTCGTACCAGACCGGCATCTGGTCCGCGATGAGCTTGGTTTCCAGCGTGCGCGCCGCCGTGCGCCCCAGCGTGGAGAACATGGCGGTGAGTGGCAGGTCGAGCTTCTTGAGCGCGAAGCCGGCCAGTTCTTGCGTCGGCTTGTGGCCCTTGGCGTAAAGCATCAGCACGCGCGCCAGCGGGCCCACTTCCATCGCGTGGCCCTTCCAGCGCGGGCTCTTCAGCCAGGAATAACCGCTTTCGACGTCGAGCTGCTGATAGGGTGGCTGCGGCCCGGTGTAATTGAGCGCCGTCTCGCCGTCATAGGGATGCAGGCCTTTGTCTTTTCCCTCCTTGTAGTCGTACCAGGAGTGGGCGACGAATTCCTGAATCTCGGCGGGATCGTTCATGTCCACCGGATGGATGGTGGCAAGATCGCGGTTCAGGATCGCGCCGGAAGGTACCAGCCAGCTTGAAAGATCGCTGGTGCCTTTTTCGGGAAACTCGCCATAGGTGAGGAAATTGCCCAGGCCTTCGCCGCGCGCGAACCAGTCCTTGTAGAACGAGGCCACCGCCAGCGTATCGGGCAGATAGACCTGATCGACGAACTCGCGCATGCGCGCGATCACGCTCTTGATCTGTTCGAGGCCCGCCATGTTGACAGCGGTGGCGGCGCTGCCGCCGGCGTTTTGAGTATCCACGCTGATGGCCGCGGGCGCGCCGCCCACCACGAAATTGGGATGCGGATTCTTGCCGCCGAAGATGGTGTGGATCTGCACCACCTCGCGCTGCCAAGTGAGGGCTTCGAGGTAATGCGCCACCGCCATCAGATTGGCTTCGGGCGGCAGCTTGTATTCGGGGTGGCCCCAATAGCCGCCCGCGAAGATGCCGAGCTGGCCGGCATCGACGAAGTTTTTCAGCTTGGTCTGAACGTCGGCGAAATAGCCGGGGCTGGATTTGGGCCAGTTCGAGAGCGATTGGGCGAGGTCCGAGGTGGCCTTGGGGTCGGCCTTGAGTGCGCTGACCACATCCACCCAATCCAGCGCGTGCAGGTGATAGAAGTGCATCACATGGTCGTGCACGAACTGCGCGCCAATCATCAAATTGCGGATGAGCTGGGCGTTGGCCGGGATGTCATAACCCAGCGCATTCTCCACCGCGCGCACGGAGGCGATGCCGTGCACCAGCGTGCAGACCCCGCAGATGCGCTGCGTGAAGGCCCAGGCATCGCGCGGGTCGCGGCCTTTCAGGATCAGCTCGATGCCGCGTACCATCGTGCCGGAGCTGTAGGCCTTGGTGATGGCGGTGCTGGCATCGGTCTCCGCCTCGATGCGCAGATGGCCCTCGATGCGGGTGATGGGATCGACGACGATGCGTTCGTTCATCGGAAAGGCCCTTTCCTAAATCTCGACGCCGCGGCGGCTGTAGAAGGCGCCCGTTTCGCTGCGGGTGAGGAAAACCAGGAAGCTGTGCATCAGCTTGCCGAACGGGAACCAGGCGAGCAGCAGCGCCACGGAGAGGATGTGGATCGCCAGCAGCGTCTCGTAGGGCGCCCACAGATGGCTGACGGCGAGCAGTCCGGTGGCCACCGGGGCTGCGGTGACGAACCAGCTCATGTAGTCGTTGAAGGTGGAAAGCAGCCGCAGCACCGGGCTGGTCAGCCGGTGCGCCAGCGCCGCCGCCAGAGTGGCCAGCGTGATCACCGCCACCACATAGACGACGCCTGAAGGCAGGCTCGGCCAGGACACGCCAAAGGCGTTTTGCAGGAAGACGATGTGCTGCGCCAGCCCGAAGACGACGATCGCCAGGCCGAGGTGAAACACATAGCTGTTGAGCGTGATGAACAGCGCGTTGCGGCGGAACGGCCCCGCCGGCCAGAGGTGGCGCACGAACAGGCCGATGGCACCCATCGCCCGGGACGGCGTGCCGGGGCGCTTGGCCGAGCGCTCCGTCGCCCACGGCAGCAGCAGCACCGACAAGAGCCGCCACGCCACGCCGATGGCGAACACTGCGAAGGCGAATTCCAGCGCCGGCCCGCGCGCGACATCGAGCAGGGTCACGGCTGGCCCTCCGTCTTCGCGGCCGCCTTTGCAGTCTGGGCTTTGCGCTTGCGATGGCGCGCGATCAGCGCACTGGCTACGCCCACCGCGGCGCCTGCCGCCACCGCCGCGCCGACGATCTCCGCGTCGTTGCCGGTGTTGGTGGAGAGCGGTTTGTAGAAGCCGCCCTTGTCCCAGAAATCGGGCTCCGAGCAGCCCAGGCAGCCGTGCCCGGACTGGATCGGATAAGAGACGCCGCCGTTCCATTTGATGGTGGCGCAGGCGTTGTAGGTTACCGGGCCCTTGCAGCCCAGCTCGTAGAGACACCAGCCCTTCCTTGCGCCTTCGTCGTCGAAGCTCGCGGCGAACAGGCCCTGGTCGTAGAACGGCCGGCGGTAGCAGCGGTCGTGGATGGCATCGCCGTAAAAGGCGCGGGGCCGGTTGCGCTGGTCGAGGTCCGGCAGCTTGCCGAAGGTGACGATGTAGGCGACCGTGCCGGCAATGGCTTCGGCAATCGGCGGGCAGCCGGGAATGTTGATGACCGGCTTGTCCTTGACAATGTCCGACACCGGCACCGCGCCGGTGGGATTGGGATCGGCATGCGGCAGGCCGCCGAAGGAGGCACAGGTGCCCACCGCGATCACCGCCAGCGCATCTTTTGCGGTTTCCTGCAGCAGTTGCAGGTTGGTCTTGCCGGCGACGGTGGAATAGATGCCGCCGTCCTTGGTGGAAACCGAGCCGTCCACCACCAGCACGAACTTGCCCTTGTTGGCGGCGATGGCGGCCTCGCGCGCCGCTTCGGCGGCAAAGCCCGAGGCGGCCTGCAGCGTCTCGTGATAATCGAGCGAAATCACATCGAAGATCAGATCGCCGATATTGGGGTTGAACGAGCGCGTCAGCGATTCGGTGCAGCCCGTGCATTCCTGAAACGACAGCCAGATCACCGACTGGCGATGGGCCTTGGCCAGCGCATCGGCCATCGCGCGCGAGGCCGCGGGCGCCAGTGCCATCACGCTGGCCAGAGTGCTGGTATATTTCAGCAGGGCGCGGCGGGAGACGCCGCGGCGGGCCAGCACATCACCGATGGTTTCGCGCTCAGGCATGGCGGGTGTCCTCCTTGGCGGGGCGGGCGGCATCGCGCTGAAGCCGCGCGGCAGCGCTCGCAATGTCGCCGGCATGGGTCACGAGGATGGCGGGCACGGCGGCGATCTCGATGTGTTCGGACCGCGGCATGCCGTCCTCGCCCAGATGGCGCACCCACCACACCCCGGCATAGCCGCATTCCCACACTTCGCTGAGCCCGCCGACGTCGAGCCCGGCGCAGACCTCGCCGTGGCCCAGCCGCTCTTCCAGTTCGCGCCGGTCGCCCGGCGTCAGCGGCAGGCTCCTCAGATCGATGACGCTTTCCTCGCCGCTGTCGGCCAGGGCCTGAAGCCGTGCGGCGATCTCGCCGAACACCGCTTCGGCCAGGCCAGTGAGCGGGCCAGTGAGCGGACCGTTGCGGAAACCGCCATCCGTGGGCTCAGCGTTCATGGTTCCACCTTTCGAGCAGGGAGAGCGCGGCCTTGCAGGCGACGGGGATCGCGGCCGCCACCGCCGCCGTCGGCTCCAGACCCCAGCCGGTCGATTGCGGCTGGATGCCGATCAGCGCGCGCTTGAGCGGCGCCTTGCCCGCCAGATTTGCCGCCATCATCAGATCGGCCAGCGCCACTTCGTGCGCGGTACGCTTCTGGCCGGCGAGTTGGGCGTCCATCTCCGCGCCGACGAAGCTGCGCACGGCGCCGGGCGGGGCGTGCATTTCGGTGGCGTCGATGGCGATGAGCGCGCCGGACGTCTCCACCTCCGAAAGCAATGCCAGTCCGATGGTGCCGCCGTCGCACAGCGCGATGGCCGGGTCGATCACCTGTTCCTGCTGCAACGCACCAAGAGCGCGCACCACATGCACGCCCACGCCATCGTCCGTCAGCAGAATGTTGCCCAGGCCCAGAACCAGGGTCTGCGCCGCCGAAACGTCAGCCAGCATTGGAAAGCCCCACGCTGATCGAGGCGAATGCTCGCTGTCATGCTTCCAATGCACATTGATATGTATCAACGTGAAGTCAGGCGTTCATGCGTTTAGTTCTTGGCATGACCTTCAGAACCGGAAGGGAGGCCGTATGTGTCTTGGCGTGCCGATGCGGATTCTGACGCGCGATGGCCTGCTGGCCCGCTGCGAAGCCAAGGGCATCGAGCGCACCGTCAGCCTGTTTCTGCTTCAGCATGAAGACGTTGCACCCGGCGACCATGTGATGGTGCATGTCGGTTATGCGATCCAGAAGATCAGCGAAGAAGACGCAGGTACAGCTTGGCAGCTGTTTGACGAGATGCTCGCCGCCGAGGACAGCGAAGCGCAGCGTCATGAATGAATTTTCCGTAACGCAGTTCACACGGGCTCAGATACGGCGTGCGGACGCCATGCACTAGCGAAGATGGACGCGTGGGCCGGCGTCTCGTGCTCGGCGGCCGCGTGCAGGGCGTGGGCTTCCGGCCGTTCGTCTATCGCCTGGCCCAAGCGCACGGATTATGCGGCTGGGTGAGGAACGGCGCCGGGCGCGTGCTGATCCATGCCGAGGGCGAGGGTGCAGCGCTGGCGCGCTTCGAAGCGGCGCTGCTGGCCGAGGCGCCGCCGCTGGCGCGCCCGCGTCTCGAAAGCGCGGTGGACGCAGCGGCGGAAAATCTGGGCAATTTTTGCATCGTCACGAGCACGGACGGCGAAGCCGCCGACGTGCATCTGCCGCCCGATCTGTTCTGCTGCCCGGATTGCGAAGCGGAGCTGCGCGATGCGAACGCCCGCCGTCATCGCTACGCCTTCACCAACTGCACGCAATGCGGGCCGCGCTATACCATCATCGCCGCGCTGCCCTATGACCGGCCGGCCACCGCGATGGCAGGCTTCGAACTTTGCCCGGCTTGCCGCGCCGAATACGAAAATCCCGCCGACCGGCGCTTCCACGCCGAACCGCTGGCCTGCCCCGCATGCGGGCCGCAGCTGTCGTTTCACGATGGCGATATCCGTGTCGATGGCGAGGATGCGCTAGCCGCGGCGCTGTGGCTGCTGCATGACGGCGGCGTCGTCGCGGTCAAGGGCGTGGGCGGCTATCATTTGATGTGCGATCCGGCCAGCGATGCGGCGGTGCGTCGCCTGCGCCAGCGCAAGCATCGCCCGGCCAAGCCGCTGGCCGTGATGTTTCCGCCGGCCGGCGCAGACGGTCAGGCCATCCTGCGCGACTATGTCGAACTGGACGACGCCGAAGCGGCGGCGTGCACCGACCCGGTGCGGCCCATCGTGCTGGCAACCAAGCGTGCGGGCGCTGCGCTGAGCGCGGAGATCGCGCCGGGTCTGAACGAGCTGGGCGTCTTCCTGCCCTACAGCCCGCTGCATCATCTGCTGCTTGGCGAATTCGGCGGGCCGCTGGTGGCGACCTCCGGCAATGTCAGCGGCGAGCCGGTGATCACGGACAATGACGAGGCCGAGGCGCGGCTGGCCGGCGTGGCCGACGGCTTTCTGCATCACGACCGGCCGATCCTGCGCCCGGCCGACGATAGCGTGCTGCGCGCGATCGCCGGTCGCGCCCGGCCCATCCGCATCGGCCGCGGCCTGGCGCCGCTGGAGATCGAAACGCCGTTCGCCTTTGCCGTGCCGACGCTGGCAGTGGGCGGGCACATGAAAGGCGCCATCGCGCTGGGCTGGAACCATCGTATCGTGCTCTCGCCGCATATCGGGGAACTCGACAGCCCGCGCAGCCTGGCGGTGTTCGAGCAGGTGATCGCGGATCTGCAGCGGCTCTATCGCGTGCGGGCCGAGCGCCTCGTCTGCGATCTGCATCCGGGTTATGCCAGCGCGCGCTGGGCGCGCGAGCAGCAACTGCCGCTTATCCGCGTGCAGCATCACATGGCTCACGCCGCCGCGCTGGCGGGCGAACGGGCCGAAATCGCGCGCTGGCTGATTTTCGCCTGGGACGGCATCGGCCTGGGCGACGACGGCACGCTGTGGGGCGGCGAGGCCCTGCTGGGCGCGCCGGGCGCCTGGCGCCGCGTGGGCAGCCTGCGTCCCTTCCACCTTCCCGGCGGCGAGCGGGCCGGGCGCGAACCGTGGCGCTCCGCGGCGGCGCTGCTGTGGGAAACGGGCCGCGACTGGCGGCCACAGATCGAAGGCGCAGCGCTGGCGCAACAAGCCTGGAGCCGGCGCCTCGGCACGGTCGAAACCTCCTCCGCCGGGCGGCTGTTCGATGCGGCGGCGGCGCTGGTGCTGGGCCTCGGCACGGTCAGCTACGAAGGCGAAGGGCCGATGCGGCTGGAGGCGCTGGCCGGCGAGGGCGAAGCCATCGCGCTGCCGCTGCGGACGGAGGGCGGCGTGCTGCGCACCGACTGGGCGCCGCTGCTGCCCATGCTCGCAGACGGCAGCATTTCGCAAGCCACGCGCGCGGGCGTCTTCCACGAAAGCCTGGCCGCGGCGCTGGCGGAGCTGGCGGCGGCGGTGGCGCAAACCGAAGGCTTCGAGGCCGTGGGGCTGACCGGCGGGGTGTTCCAGAACCGGCGTCTGGCCGAAAGCGTGCTGGCGAAACTGGCGGCCCGGAAAATTCCCGCTTTCCTGCCGGAAATCGTGCCGGCGAACGATGGCGGGCTCGCCTTCGGCCAGCTTGTCGAGGCGGTTTGCCGTGAAGACGCGCCGGCCTTGGCCCGGGCCGCTGCCGGACCGGCGATTTCTCAGTGATATATTGTTTCTACCGGATATTTGTTCGACTGGGCGGGGTGCCCTTCATGCCGCTTTCGTTAACAACTCGACATTATCGTTGACCGGCAGAATACGTGTGTCCGGCCTTGCGCGCTTATTGGATCAGGCAGCTCCATCCCAGACTTCTTGTCGCCGTTTTGGCTGGCGCAGGCGCGGTGATCGTCTGCGCTTGCAGCATCGTCATCATCTGGGTTCTGCATGTTTCATCCGTCAGTCTGGACGGCACCAAGGAGCTGGGCGAGACGCGGCTGCTGCATTCAGCCATCGCCACCCGTGAAAGCGCCCTCGCCAAAGCGGTCGGCGATTTCGCGGCCTGGACGGAACTCTACCTGTACCTCCAGGGCCCGCGTCGCGCGCAATGGGAAGCGGACAATCTCGGCCCCTATCTGGCCAAGGCGTTCGACGTCGATCACGTCTTCGTCGTCCGGCGGGATGGCGCGGTCCGATACGCCTATTCCAGCGCGTCACCAGCGGGCGCAACGCCGCTTTCGGCGGCCACGCAGCGGGTGCTCGCGGCGACTGCGTCCCTCGCTTTCGCCCAGGAGCGCCCGGACCGGCAGGTCGCCGCGGTCGGGATCGTCGATCTGGACGGAACGCCAACCCTGCTGGCGGCAGCGACGATACGCATGTCCGCCATAACGGGCCGGCCGAATTTCGTGCTGATGGAAGCGCAGCAACTCGGCCCGTCGTATCTGGCGCGCATCGGGACGGACTACGCGCTCGGAAATTTGCGCGCCCAGTCCGATCATGGAACCGGGTTGCCGCTCATGGCGCCGAACGGCGCGAGATCGGGATATGCGCTGACCTGGAACCCTTCGACAGCCGGGCGTGCTTTGTTCGAGCGCGTGCTGCCCACCGTCATCATCTTCGGGGCAGCATGCTGGGCCGCGATTGCGTTGCTGCTGTTCGTGGCGTGGCGCATCCTGGCCCTCATCCAGGCAAACGAGCTGCGCACGCTCGAAGCCGTCGCACAGACCAGCCGCGCCCAGGCGCTCGCCGCCGAAGAGACGAGCCGGAGCAAGAGCGCCTTCATCGCCAACATGAGCCACGAACTGCGCACACCGCTGAACGCCATCATCGGCTTTTCCGAATTGCTGCTTTCCGAGGCGCTGGGGCCGATCGGGGTTCGCAAATACCGTGAGTACATCACAGATATCCGCAATAGCGGGCATCATCTGCTGAACCTCGTCAACGATGTCCTGCAGACCTCGAAGATCGAAGCGGGCAAGTACCAGCCGCGGATCGAGCCGGTTGCCGTCAGCGAGGCGGTGGGCGAGAGCGTCCGCATGACCAAGGTTCTCGCCGCGCAAAGACGAATCCGGCTGAACGTCAGCGTCGAGCCGCAGTCCGCGCAGGTGCTCGCCGACCGCCAGGCGCTTCAGCAGATCCTGATCAACGTCATCTCCAACGCAATCAAATTCTCCCGTGACGGCGGCGTGGTGGAGATCGCCGGAACGGTGCGCGAGGCGCAGCACGAGCTGACGGTTGCGGATTACGGTTGCGGGATACCGCCGGCCACGCTCAAGGAACTGGGCAAACCCTTCACCCAGGCCGAAGACGCCTATAGCCGAAGATATCAGGGGACGGGATTGGGCCTTGCCATTTCCTTCCGCCTTGCCGAAGCCATGCAAGGAGCCATGCAGGTCAGCAGTGCCGTGGGCCAGGGAACCACGGTCACGATTCGCCTTCCTGCGGTTTCTGCCGAGGGCGGCTCCGTTGTTGGAACGGCGGCCTGACATGCGTTCTTCGAACCGGATCAGGCGCCGCCCGATCGCTGCCCGTGCGCAGGATCGGGACCGGCAGCCGCCTACAGTCTGTAGCGCCACTCGAGCGAGATGTCGTACTCGTACATCGACAGCGTGATGGTGCGGCCGGTGGGGCCTGCCGGTGTCACTTCCGGCCCGCTGACGCTGTGCGTCGGCATGTAGCTGCCGGAGAGGTCGAAGGAGGAGCTGTCGCTCACCCGCACGCTCGCGCCGCCGGTGATGTGATCGGTGATGACGCCCGGCGCCAGGATGTTCAGCGTCACGTCTGCGGGGCGGACCGGGTTGGTGTTGTGGGCGTAGCCGGCGCGCAGCGTCCAGGCCGGCGCCACCTGCCACCTGGCGCCAAGCGCGATGACGTCCACGTCGCTCCAGCCGAAGCCGGGGCCGCCGTTGGCGCCGAAGGGCTTGGGCACGGCGCTGGAATCGCCGATCGAAGCCACATCCGAATAGAAGATGTGCTTGTAGTCGAGCATCAGCGTGAGGTCGGGCGTGGCATCAAAGGCCGCGCCGACGGTGACGTTGGCCGGGATGTCGACACCGCCGCCGTCCGCGAACAGGCCCTTGTACTTGCTGAACTTGCTCATCCAGGTCGGCGTCGCGCCGGCAACAGCGAGCCGGAAGCCGGGCGCCACAGACCAGATCGCGCCCAGGCGCACGCCGCCGCCGGCGGAAGTGTCGATCTTGCCGCTGGTCAGATCGCCGGGCGCGCTCGACAGGCCGGAGAACGCCCCCAGGCCCTTGGCATCGAACAGTTGCAGCGCGAAGACCGGCGCGATGCCGAGCGCAAGATTGCCGGAGCGATAGGCATAGCCGGCCGTGAGAAACACCTGGGTCAGGTTCACGCCGGCCTTGCCGCCGCAATAGACGCCGTTGCCGCCGCCCATAAAGGCGCAATTGGGATTATCGGCGGCCGACACGGGATAATTGGTGTTCATGCCGCCATTGCCGTACATGGCCAGGCCCCAGGCGGAATGATCGTCGATCTGGTGACTGTAGGCGACGTTGGGCATCGCGAAGTAGTTCCAGTCGCTTTTCACGCTGCCCGGCGCCACGAAGCCGGGGCCGGGCGAAACGGAATATTGCCGGTGCGGCGAGAACAGGGAAATGCCCACCTCCACCTCATCGCCCACCGAGACAAGGCCGGCGGGATTGATCGCCAGCGTCTTGGGGTCTTCAGGAGCGGCGACGCCCGCGCCGCCTTCGGCCTTCTGCAGGGCGCTGTAGCCGTGCTGGAAATAGCCTTCGGTCGCCAGCGCCGGCGTGCCGGCAGCTCCCGCGACAAACACCACTGCTGCCGCAAGCGCGGCCTTTCTGACGCTATGCCTGTACACGCGATTCTCCCTGCGCCGTCCGGTGCTACCCGCGGCGGTGCTGTTCTGGTTATTTGTCGTATTGGGGGAACATCCCCCGTGCGATCCGGTTACGGCGACGTTGTCATCGCGATGCCGCGAACGATCGCCGGTTCGCGGCATTTTCGGTGCGATACCTCACTTCGGGTCTGCTCCACCAACTGGTGGCCGGTGAGGCGATCGCCGGAGAAACCGGCGACCGATACGGGATCGGCCGCCAGCATTTCGCGTGTGCTGCCGATGCAGCTCACAGCTTGTAGCGCCACTCGAGGGTGACGTCGTACTGGTGCATCGACAGCGTGATGGTGCGTCCGGTGGGGCCCGCCGGCGTGACTTCCGGCCCGCTGACACTGTTGGTCGGCACATAGGTGCCGGCCAGGTCGATGGTGGAGTTGTCCGTCACCTGGGCGCTGAAGCCCGCGGTGATGTGATCGGTGACGACGCCCGGCGCCAGGATGTTCAGCGTCACGTCGGCTGCGCCGATCGGGTTGCTGTTGTGGGCGTAGCCAGCCCGCAGCGCCAGGGTGGGGGCCACCTTCCAGCTTGCGCCCAAGGCGATCACGTCCACGTCCTTCCAGCCGAAGCCCGGGCCGCCGTTGGCGCCGAAGAGCTTGGGCACGGAGCTGGAATCGCCGACCGAGTTCACATCCGAATAGAAGATGTGCTTGTAGTCGAGCATCAGCGTGACCACCGGCGTGGCATCCCAGGCGGCGCCGACACTGACGTTGGCCGGGATGTCGAAGCCGCCGCCGTCCGCGAACAGGCCCTTGTACTTGCTGAACTTGCTCATCCAGGTCGGCGTCGCGCCGGCAACAGCGAGCCGGAAGCTGGGCGACACCGCCCAGATCGCGCCTACGCGCACGCCGGCGCCGACGGAGGTGTCGATCTTGCCGCTGGTCATATCGGCGGGCGACGACGACAAGCCGGAGAAGGCGATCAGGCCCTTGGCGTCGAACATCTGGATGGCCAGGTTGGGTGCCACACCGATCGACAGGTTGCCGCTGCGCCAGGCATAGCCCGCGGTGATGAACATCTGCATCAGGTTGACGCCGGCCTTGCCGCCGCAATAGACGCCGCTGCCGCCGCCCATAAAGGCGCAGATGCCGTTGGCGACATTGGGATAGTTGGTGTTCATGCCGCCATTGCCATACATGGCCAGGCCCCAGGCGGAATGGTCGGTGAGCTGGTCGCTGTAGGCGACGTTGGGCATGGCGAAATTGTTCCAGTTGCTGGTGACGCCGCCGCCGCCGGTATCGCCCGGCGCCACGAAGCCCGGGCCTGCCGAAACCGAATATTTGCGGTGCGGCGAGAACCACGAGAGGCCCACTTCCACGCCATTGCCGACATCGACAAGGCCGGCGGGATTGCTCGCCAGCGTCATGGCGTCTTCGGGATTGGCGACACCCGCGCCGCCTTCGGCCTTCTGGATCGCGCTGTAACCGTGCTGGAAATAGCCTTCGGTTGCCAGTGCCGGTGTGCCGGCCAGGGCCCCCGCAATCAACGCGCCTGCCGCCCCCGCAAGCGCGGCCTTCCTTACGCTGAACTCGTGCATGCCTTCCTCCCGCTTGGTGTTTGTATGTCTGTCGGTGAAAAACCCCCTCGTGATGCTTTTGATGTCCGGCTTGTGCCGTCGTTGTGATGAGGGGCCGCCTCAGGCGGTGTGCTTGATGATGAAGCGATAAACGCCGCCGTCCTGCGTTTCTTCCACCATCTGGTTGCCGGTGGTGCGGCAGAAGGCGGCGAAATCGGCGACCGAGCCGGGATCGGTGGCGAGCACTTCGAGCGTGCCGCCGGAGGGAACCTCCTTGAGCGCCTTCTTCGTCTTCAGGATGGGCAGCGGACAGTTGAGCCCTTTTGCGTCCAGAACCTTGTCGGCCATGTCGTCTCCTCAGATGAACAGGTTGATGTCGGCTTTCAGCGCGTTTTCCATATAGGTGGCCGCGCCGCCCACGGTGATGCCGGGGATCATGTCTTCGGTCGTGTATTCGAAGAGGTCCATCGTCATCTGGCACGCCACCATATTGACGTCCGACTCCACGGCCGCCTCGCGCAGTTCCTCGATCGAGGCGACGCCCTTCTTCTTGATGAGGTTCTTCATCATCACGGTGGCGCCGGCATCGACGCCGGGGATCATGCTCATGATGTTCGGCATGCCGATGTGCATGCCCATCATCGGCATCTTCATCGCGGCGTTGCCCAGCGGCGTGACCTGCAGATCGAGCTTCTTCAGGAGCAGCGACAGGCCGTAGAAGGTGAAGAACATGGTCACGTCCACGCCCATCGCTGCGGCCGTGGTGGCCAGGATGAAGGGCGGATAGGCCCAGTCGAGCGAGCCCTTGGTGACGATGATGGACATCGACTTGGCGTTCTCGCCGCTGCCGGCGGCGCCGCTGTCATTGGCGACTTTGGCATCCATTGCGCTGTCTCCTCCGGGGCTTGTTGCTGAAAACTCCGCCCATTCTAATTTAGCATTGCATCATATTAGGATATTCGAATGAAACTGTCCACGTCCAAGCGAACGATTCTCACGCACGCCCGACCACCGCTGTTCGTCGGCAGCGAAATCTACCGGCGCCCGGCCTATGGCAAGAACCATCCGCTCGCCATTGCGCGGGTAGAATCGGCTGTCGATCTGGCGCGTGCATTGGGCTGGCTCAATGATGACGTGTGCAAGAGCGAAGCAGCCGATCATTCCACGCTGCAGCGCTTTCACGATAGTGCCTATGTCGCTGCATTGCACAATGCTGACGAGCAAGGCCATGTCAGCGAGGAGGCGCGGCGGCGCTTCAATCTCGGCACCCTGGAAAATCCCGTGTTTCGCGGCGTATTCGAACGTGCGGCGACGGCGGTGGGCGGCTCGATCCTGGCGGCCAAGCTGGCGCTCGAAGGCCGCATCGCCTTTCATCCGGCCGGCGGCACGCATCACGCCAAGGCGAACGCGGCCAGCGGCTTCTGCTATTTCAACGATCCGGTGTTCGCGCTGCTGACGCTGCTCGATGCCGGGCTCAAGCGCGTGCTGTACGTCGATCTCGACGCCCATCACGGCGACGGGGTGGAGGACGCCTTCGCCGCCGAGCCGCGCGTCTTCACGATTTCGATTCACGAGGCCGGGCGTTTTCCCGGCACCGGCACCTTGGGCGAGCGGAGGGAGGGCCGCGCCCGCAATCTGCCGGTGCCGCCGGGCCTGAACGACAGCGAATTCTCTTTCCTGATCGACGAAGCGGTGCTGCCGCTGGCCGAACGCTTCGCGCCGGAAGCGGTGGTGGTCACGGCAGGCGCCGATCCCCTGGCCGGCGATCCGCTGTCGAAGATGGCGCTGTCCAATGCCGCGCTGTGGAATGGCGTGCTGCGCGTCGCTGATGTGGCGCCGGCGGCGGTGGTGCTGGGCGGCGGCGGCTACAATCCCTGGACGTTGGCCCGTTTCTGGGCCGGGCTGTGGGGCCGCATCAAGGGCGAGACGATTCCCGTGGCGCTGCCGCCCGCCGCGCGCGCGGTGCTTTCGCCTTTGTCGTGTGACCTTATCGACGATGAGGATATTGATCCGATGTGGCTGGAAACGCTCGCCGATCCGCCGAATCCGGGCGCGGTGCGCGCTGAGATTTGCGCTTTGCGGGACGACGTGCTGCGGGCGTAAATTCCACGCTTGAACTTGGCCGCTTGAACTCTGCGAGGCTTTCGCGCAGAGTTAATATTAGAAAAAACGCATAAATATGAGAGGACGCATGGGCTGGAGCGAGCACCTCGCCGCCATCGAAGCCTTTGAAGATATCGCCTTCGATGCCGCCCTGCTGCGCGAGCTGGAAGCCGCCGCCCCCGCCATTTCGCATCGCCCCATCCGCTTCTCCACGCCGACCTTCAAGGAATATGCCTCCAGCGAACTCAAGGGCTGCGGCAAGAACAGCTTCCCCGCCTTCTCGATCACCGCGGGCGCCTGCGCGCTCGATTGCGATCATTGCAAGGCGAAGATTCTGGAGCCGATGATCCCCGCCACCTCGCCGGAGATGCTGGAGGCCAAGGTGCGCGATCTGGTGGTGCTACAGGATCTGCAGGGCTTCCTGCTCTCCGGCGGCTCCAACAAGCGCAACGAGATCAGATACGAGCGCTATTATCCGGTGATCGAGAAGCTGAAGCGCGATTTCCCGCATCTGAAGATCGCCATCCATTCGGCGCTGATCGACGGGCCGCGCGCCAAGGCGATGGAATCGGCCGGCGTCGATACGGCGATGCTGGACGTGATCGGCGCGCAGGAGACCATCCGCGAGGTCTATCACCTCGATCGGCCGGTGGAGGATTTTGAAGAGTCTGTCGCCGCGCTTTGCGCCACCCGGATGGAGGTGGTGCCGCATATCGTCATCGGCCTGCATTACGGGCGCATAATGGGCGAGGCGCGGGCGCTCGACATCGTCAGCCGCTACCCGGTGCATTCGCTGGTGCTGGTGGTGATCATGCCGTTCTACGCCGCGCCCGGCACCTTCGAGACGCCGTCGCCCGAAGCGGTGGGCCGCATCTTCCTCGAAGCGCGGCGGCGCATTCCGGAGCGCGACGTGCTGCTCGGCTGCGCCCGGCCGGCAGGCCTGCACAAGCGCGCCACCGACGCCTATGCGGTGATGGCGGGGCTCGACGGCATCGCCTTCCCGGCCGATGGCGCGGTGGCGATGGCGGAGCTGATGGGCCGTCCCGTCACGCAACAACATGCCTGCTGTTCGATGAAGATCGGCGGCAGTTTGAAAACGCGGGTATCCTGCGCGGCATGAGTGAGCTGCTGCAAAGCGATGTTCTGGTGGTCGGGCTTGGCCCCGCCGGCGCCAGCGCGGCGGAGGCGGCGGCGCGGGCCGGCGCGCGCGTGATCGGCCTCGACCGCAAGGAACAGGCCGGCGTTCCCGTGCAATGCGCCGAGTTCCTGCCCGCGATGCTGAGCGATGATGCGGCGAATTGCAGCCTGCGCCAGGCCATCGCCGCCATGCAGACAAGCGTGGAAAATGCGGCGCCGGACCTGACGGCGGATTTCCGCGGCCGCATGATCGACCGCGCCCGCTTCGATGCCGAGCTGGTGGCGCGCGCCTTCGCCGCCGGGGCCGATTGCCGCTTCGGCGCGTCGCTGGCCAACCTGTCGGCTGATGGCGTTGCCACCTTGTCCGACGGCACGCGTGTTGAAGCTCGCGTGATCGTGGGGGCGGACGGGCCGCGCTCGCGCGTCGGTGCCGCCATCGGCGCGATCAATCGCGAGCTGGTGGAGACGCGGCAGATCACGGTGGCGCTGAGGGCGCCGCACGACGCCACCGATATTTTTCTTTCTGCCGAGATTGTCGGCGGCTATGGCTGGCTGTTCCCCAAAGGGGATGTCGCCAATCTCGGCCTCGGCGTGGCGCCGGAATTTCGCGCACGGCTCAAGCCGTTGCTGGATGGCTTGCGGGCGCGGCTGATCGCGGAGGGGCGCATCGGCGAGGCGATATTGGGCCATACCGGCGGTGCGATCCCGGTGGGCGGGATGAACGCGGCGCAAGGAACGCTGGGAGATTGCGCCGTGCTGCTGGCCGGCGACGCGGCGGGTCTCGTCAATCCGGTGACGGGCGCGGGCATTCCCGCTGCCGTGATCTCCGGGCGCCTGGCGGGCGCGGCGGTGGCGCAAATCCTCTCCGGCAAGGCGCACAGCTATTCCGAAGATTTGGAAGACTTGTTCAGCGCCTCGCTGGCGCGCGCGCTTGCCCGCCGCCGCGAATTGCTGGCGAAATTCGAATGCGGAAAACCGGATGAACGCGATCTGCGCCGCGGCTGGATCGCCTATCCCGAATACTGGGCTGCCTGAGTGGAAGGATAATCATAATGTCTTGTTTGAAACCCGAAGGCCGCGAACCGATGCTGGCGAAGACCGGCGCGCCCGATTTCAACGCCTTCGACATCATGCAGCCGCGCGCGCCCGGCGCGATTCCGGCGGAACTGAAGAACGGCGGCCGGGTGAAGAGCCACGGCGCCGCGCCGGCCGGCGTCTACCTACCCAACAACAACATCCTGACGCCGCAGATGCGCTCGCCGGAATACGTGCAGATGTCCACGGCGGCGGCGATCACGCTGGGCATCATGCCGGGCAAGATGCACCGCTGCTCCTGCACGCGCTGCCTCAATTTGCTGCTGACCTATCCCGAAGGCTGCCGCGCCAACTGCGCCTATTGCGGCCTCGCCCGCCACCGCGAGGCCGAGCGCGATTATGCCGACCGCAATTTCATCCGCGTGGACTGGCCCGCCGTGCCGATGGCCGACGTGGTGGAGATCGTGGCCAAGGACGGCGCCAATAGCCCGTTCCACCGCATGTGCATCTCCATGATCACCCATCCCAATTCCGATGCCGACACGGTGAGCGTGCTGAAGCGCTGGACGGACCGGATCGATCCTTCCGCCATTCCGATCTCCATCCTCTCCAATCCCACCACGATGGAGCGCAGCGACGTGGCCAATTTGAAAGACCTCGGCGCCGACATCTTCACCGTCGCGCTCGATGCCGCCACGCCGGAGATTTTCGAGCGCACGCGCGGCAAGGGCGTGCAGTCGCCGCATTCATGGCAGAAATATTGGGAAATCCTGCACCACGCGCGCGACATCTTCGGACCCGCCAAATTCGGCGCGCACATCATCGTCGGCATGGGCGAGAGCGAGCATGACGTGCTGAGTTTGGTGCAGCAACTGGTGGACCTGGGCGGGCACAGCCACATGTTCTGCTTCTTCCCCGAATCCGGCTCGCTGATGGACCATCTGCCGGCCACGCCGCGCGACCAGTGGCGGCGCGTGCAGCTCGGCCGCTATCTGCTCGACTATTGCGGCGCGCGGGTGGAGCAGATGCGCTTCGACAATCACGGCCGCGTGCTCGATTTCGGCCTGCCGAAAGCGGAGCTGGACGCCATCATCGATGCGGGGATCGCCTTCCGCACCTCGGGCTGCCCGGGCAAGTTCGCCGACGACATCTCGGCCTGCGACCGGCCCTATGGCGATTCCCCGCCCAGCAACATCGCCAGTTATCCGTTCCAGCCGAACAAGAAGGACATTGCGAAAATCCGCACGCAGCTCGGCATCAGGAAGGCGCATTGAATGGCCGCGTTCCGCATCATCGATACCGGGGTGCGCCAGGGCGCGGCCAACATCGCCTTCGATGCGGCGCTGATCGAATTGCACAAGGCCGGCCGCATCCCCGACACCATCCGGTTTCTGAGTTTCGTGCCGACGGCGCTGGTGGGGCGGCATCAGGATTTGTCGCGCGAAATCCGGCTCGACTATTGCGCGGCCCACGGCATCGGGCTGGCGCGGCGC
>JAGWZW010000006.1 GCA_018971835.1 Alphaproteobacteria bacterium | reverse complement strand
GCGGAAACGGGCAGGATTGTCATCGCGCGGGTTCCTAAGGCGTCTGTTCGGGCGCGGCCAGCGACCAGGAGATGGCCGCGTCGAACAGCTTCACGCCCGCGTCGTTCAGATTGGTGAAGGTGGTGTTGTCCAGGAAAATGAACACCCGCCGCGCCGGGGCGAGGTTTTCATAATCCATCGTCGCGCCCTTCTCGTAGGCGAATTCCGCCACCTTGTCGGGCTCGCCGGCAATGGTGGCGACGATGGTGGCGCCCAGCCCGGGCTTGCCCCAGTTCATCGAGGTGCCGCGCTTGTACACATTGAGCATGCCCGCCGGCAGCCCGGCGGAGAGCGGGTGCGGCGCGTTCACCATCCAGAGGTAGCGGTTCTTCTCGATCGTGCCGAAATCGGTGTTCTCCTTCATGCCAGACATGCCCATGTGCGGCAGCAGGTAGGATTCCCAGGTCACCACCGGCAGCGGCACGGAGCGGTATTTGCCTTCGAGCTTGTGGGCGCTGATGCTGGAGGAGATGACGATCAGGTCCGCGCTTGCCGGTGGCGGCACGGGCGCGGCCTCGTCGATCTTGGTGACGGTGTAGCCGAGCGCCTCGAGGTGCTTGCTGATCGCGGCGTCGGTGGCCACCACCGGCGCGGCGGCCTTGTCCTGCACGACGAACAGGATCCGTACCGCAGCCTTGGCGTGGCCCGCGGCCGGCAGGATCGCGGCGGCGGCAAGCGTGAGCAACGCGGCCCAGCGTGATATGCGCAAGGGGACTTCCTTTTCTGTACGGTCTGGCGCGACGCTAGATCGCCAACCTGAAGCCAACCTGAAATCGGCGCTTCGGCGCCGCGGTCACTTGGCGGCGGTGGGCTCGGCCTGTTGCGCGCGCAGACCCGCCCCGCCAGGCGCGCCGGCCGCCGCATGCGCCAAGGGCTGGGCCGGTAGCTCGAAGACGCTGCAAAGGCCGATATCGCCCGGCCCGGCGGTGGCATGAATGTGCCCGCCCATGAGTTCGATCATGCTGCGGCAGATAGCCAGCCCAAGGCCGGTGCCGCGATCGTCACCCTGATTGCCGAAGCGGACAAAACGCTCGAACATGCGCTGGCGCTGCTCGGGCGGCAGCCCCGGCCCGCGATCCTCCATGCTTACGCGCCACATTTTTCCGGCAAACTGCGTACGCAGCAGGACGGCAGCGCCAACCGGAGAGGCATTCAGCGCATTGGTCAGAAGGTTGAGCAAAACCTGGCGAAGCCAGCGTTCGTTGAATGCCGCCATGCCGTCGCCATCGCAGATGAAGTCGAAGCGCTTGTTCTGATGCTCGGCAAGTACCTGGGCATCCTGCCGAAAAGCCTCAAGAAAAGGCCGGGGATCCTGCAACGTCGTTTCGATCGGGATGGCGTGGGCTTCGGCGCGCGAGAGGAACAGCAATTCATCGACGATGCGATTGAGCCGCCCTATTTCATCCAGCAGCACGATCATCACGTCCTCGTGCTCGGGGGCCAGCCTGCCGTCCACCAGCAGCTTTTCGGCCTGCAAGCGCACCAGCGAGAGCGGCGTCTTCAGCTCGTGCGAGGCGTCGGCGGCGAAGCGGCGGACCTCGTTGAAGGCGACTTCAAGGCGGTCGAACATCTGGTTGAGCAGGCGGCCAAGATCAGCAATTTCATCGTGTACATCGGCGACGGGGATGCGCTCGCTCAAATTGTCCGAGCGAATGCGGTCGGCGGTGGCGCTTATCGTGCGGATCGGCTGCAGCATCACACGGCTGAGGCCAAACCCGATGGCAATGCTGGCCAGCAGCATGCCCGCCAGCAGCGCCAGCGATACCTCAACGTAAATCCGCATTTCGGCACGGATGGGAGCCAGCGGCGTCCCGACCGTAACGTCGTAGCCATGAAGCACAAATTCGGCCACGCGCAATTCGCCGACATGCGGCACGGACGTGTTGTAAATATGCTGGCCCGGAACGTCCGGTATGATCTGGCGGTTCAGGTTGCTGGAATAGAACAGGTCGTGGGTCTTGCGGTTGTGCAGGTTTACATAGAACAGCACTGAAGCATATTGCGTGGTTTCACGGATGCGCCGATCGATGGCATCGGTCGACAGATGTTCGTAATCATTGCCGAGATGAGCCTGGATTTCATCGAATTCGGCTTCGTTGAGAAGATCGAGGCCGTGGATCAGCCGGCTTTCCAGCAGCACGTAACCGGCGACGAACAGGCAGGCCAGCGTGATCGTAGCGCTGAGCGCATAGAACAGCGTCAGCTTGGCTTTGATCGTTCTCATAGCAGCTGGTATCCAACCCCGCGGACGGTCTTGAACACGCTCTTGCCCGGCGCGGTTTCCAGCTTGCCGCGCAGCCGGCTCATATAGACGTCCAACAGGTTGGCATCGATGTCGTAGTTCGACGGCCAAATTTTTTCGGAAATATAGGTGCGGGTCAGCACTCGCCCCGGACTTTGCATGAAGACTTCGAGCAGGGCGAATTCCCGGCCCGTCAGATCCACCGGCAGGCCGTTGAAATGGACGGTATGGCTCAGCAGATCGAGCCGGATGCCACTATGCTCAAGCACCGAAAGCTTCACGCTCGATTGCCGGCGTAGCAGCGCGCGGATGTGGGCCAGCAGTTCCTCCAGGCTGAACGGCTTGGGCAGGTAATCGTCGGCGCCCAGGTCGAGGCCCTTGATGCGGTCCTCAACGGAATCGCGGGCGCTCAGGATCAGCACCGGTTCGTTGAAGGAATTTTCGCGCCATTCGCGCAGCAGCGTCAGGCCGTCGCCATCCGGCAGGCCAAGATCGAGAATTATGACGTCGAAGTTTTTTTCCGCCAGATGGTCTTTCGCCTTTTCGCAGGTCGTCGCCCATTCGACGGTGTAGTTGTACTCGGTCAAGCTCTGCTTGAGGAAGCGGCCAAGCCGCTGGTGGTCCTCGACGATCAGAATCTTCATCGCATCAACAATCGTTGCGGGCATCTGCCGGCATTCCGGGCGCATTATGATCCCGACGCGGCCTCGAATAGCAAGCGTCTTCGATTCCTGAAAATGCGTTCAGGTCAGCGTCAGCCGGATTTCAGGATGCGCCACTAGGTTCCCGGCGGCGGTCCGGGCAGGTTTGCCAGTAACGAAGGCGCCGGCCGGGTTGGACCTAAACGACGGAAAGCGGAGATCGATCGTGAAATTTATCGGCATCGGTGCTTTGGTTCTGCTGACGATGGGCGCCATCCCTGCGGCGCCGGCCGCGGCACAGGCTGCTCCGCCGCTCAAGCTTTTGGGGCGCGTGGCGCTGCCCGGCTATACCGGCGACTTCGATCATCTGACGGCGGATATCAAGACCAACCGCCTGTTCCTGGCCGCCGAGGATCACGGCACGCTGGAGGTCTTTAACCTCAGGACCGGCGCGCGCGAAAAGACCCTGAGGAGCTTCGAAACACCTCACGCGATCTTTCTGGTGCCCGGCACCAATCGCATGATCGTCACCGATTCGGGCAAAGGCCTCAGCCGCATCCTCGACGAAACCAGCTACAAGGTGATCGGCACGATCAAGACGGCGCCCGGCGCCGATTCGGCGACTTACGATCCGTCCAGCGGCCATCTCTACATTGTGTCCGGCGGCAAGGACGTGGGCATGAAGGACAGCTTTCTCAATGAGGTCGATCCCAAAACCGGGCAGGTGTTGCGTAAGCTGCGCTTCGATTCCGATCATACTGAAGCGGTGCGCATCGAGCAGAACGGGAGCCGCATGTTCGTCAATATCGCCGACCATGACGAAGTCGACGTGGTCGACAAGACGACGCTGAAAATTATCGGCCGTTGGCCGATCGAAGGCGCCCACACCAATCTGTGCATGGCGCTGGACGAGGCGGATCACCGGCTGTTCGTCGTGACCCGTAACCCCACGAAGATGTTCGTGCTCGATACCGACAACGGGAAGACCGTTGCGACGCTGGACGTGCCGGCCATCGTAGATGGCGTGTTCTATGATCGCGCGCGCAAGCGCATCTACGTGCCCGGCGCGGTGGGTGCGGTGGGCGTCTATCAGCAGACCGATGCTGATCATTACCAAGAGGTTGCGCGCGTCAAAAGCGCCGAGGGTGCCAAGTCCGGCCTGCTGGTGCCGGCGCTGGACCGGCTCTATGTCGCCGCTTCGCCGGGCAAGCGCGTAGGCGGCGCAATCCTGTGGTATGGGCTGCCGCAGGCTGGCACGAATTAAGCGATCTGGCGCATGAACAAGCGGCTTCTTCTTATCGCGTTGGCTTTCGCAGCGGCGGCGTTCAGCGCGCAGGCCGGAACGGCATTCTACCGTATGCAATCGGCGGTGACATTTCCGGGTGCGGTGACGGGCTGGGACTATCTGACCTTCGATGCCGCGCGGTCCTATCTCTTCATGGCTCGCCGGGCGTTGGGCGTAACGGTTTACGATGTCGAGGCGCACAAGGTTGTGGCGAAAATCGCAGACTCCGCGGGTGCCAATTCGACCACGCTGGTGCCGGCGCTTGACCGCGGGTTCACCAGCAACGGTGACGGTTCGACCACGATCTTCCAGCTCTCAACCTTGAAGACTCTTAAGCGCGTGCAGTTCGGCAAGAGCGCCGATGCCGGCTTCTACGAGCCGGTTACCCGCCAGATGGTGTTCGCAATGGGCGACGACCATGCCGTAGCTTTCGTGGACGCGAATACCGGGAAGCCGGCAGGCACGCTCGCGATGGACGCAGAGAAGCTTGAGGCCGCCGCGCCAGACGGGCGTGGAAATTTGTTCATGAACGAGCGCGACCGCGACCGCGTGGTGCGCATCGATGCGCGGCGCCATGCCGTCACGGCCGAATGGAAAACCACGGGCTGCCATGAGCCCACCGCGATGGCCTATGACGCAGCCGGCCGGCGCATCTTCATCGGCTGCCGTGGCGATCGTCCGGTACTTCTGGTGATGGACGCACAGGACGGAAGGGTGATTGCCAGCCCCGAAATCGGCCGCGGCGTGGATACGGTCATTTACGATGCTGCCACGCGCCGGATTTATGCCTCCTGCGGTATCGATGCGGATGTCGTGATACTCGATCAGCATGGCCCGGACCGCTATGTGCTGGAACAGGCCGTGACCACGCGGCCGGAAGCGCGCACTATGGCTTTGGACTCGAAGTCGCAGCGGCTTTATCTGGTGACGGCGGAGGGTATCGTTGATCCATCACGCCCTGTTGATCGCGCGGTGGCGCCGTTTTATCCGAATGCCTATTTCCCAAACAGCTTTACGTTGCTGACTTACGCGCGTAAGTAATCCTTCGGGCAGCGTCGCAGATTCGGCGGGCAGGGCCACATGCTATATTGCGCGCAGGTAATGAGGAGGAACACCGTTCGCTCCGGTCTGATTGTCGCGTTGCTGGCCGGGCTGCTCTGCGGATGCGCGGTTTATCATGCCGAGCCCCTGCCCGCTGCGCCGGATGTGGCGCCATCGGCGCCATCCGGCCCGCTGGACATGACGAAAGCGGCGCGGCTGGCGCTCAAGGCCAGTCCCGATCTTGCCGCCCTTCGCCGCCAAGCCGAAGTGACGGAAGCCACGGCCGATGTCGGCGGCCTGCTGCCCGATCCGCAGGTTTCGCTCAGTGGCGATCGTCCCACGATTCACGGGGTGGGTTTGACCAACGCCTATGCGCTGGGCCTGTCGCAGGATCTGCAGGCACTGCTGACCGAGCCGTCGCGGGCAGAAGGGGCGGAGGCTGCGCGCAAGGAAGCCGCGCTCAATCTGCTCTGGGAGGAGTGGCAGACGATCCAGAGTGCGTCCGGTGCCTATGTCACGGCCTATTTCTCGGCAACGAAGGCGGCGCAGTTGCATGCGGCGGCAGATGTGCTCTCGGCCCAGGCCTCGCGCTCGACGCGCGCGCTCGCCACGCATGACAGCACCATCGATGCGGCCGGCGCGGATCTTTCCGCGGCGCTCGATACGGCGAGCCAGGCCGACAATGCAGCACGCGAAGCGCTGGCGGCCGACGCGGCGCTGAAGGCGCTGCTGAACGTGGCGCCCTCTGCAACGCTTTCGCTCGCCGACCCGGGATTGCCGGCACCGATCGCAAAGAACGCCCTCGGTACGGCGCTCGCCCATGTGGCAGAGGCGCGACCCGATCTTTTGGCGCTCAAGGCGGGCTATCATGCGCAGGAAGAAGCGGTGTGGACCGCGATCTTGGAGCAGTTCCCGGCGATCAATGTCGGCTTCAACCGGGCCTCGGATACGAGCAACATCCAGACCAACGGCCTGGCGGTGACACTCAACCTGCCCATTTTCGGTACCACCCAGGCCAATATCCGCAAAGAGCGGGCGACACGCGCGCAACTGCGCGCCGAATATCAGGCTCGCCTCGATGCCACGGTGTCCGACGCCTGGCGCATCTGGCACGCGCTCGGCCTTCTGCACGCACAGCTGGAAAGCCTTTCGGCCCAATTGCCGCAACTGCGCAAGATGGCGCAAGCAGGCCAGAGGGCCTATCGGGCCGGCAATCTGCCTTCGGCCACCTACGTGTTGATGATGACGTCCCTGGCCACCCGCGAGGCCGAGCTGTTCGATCTGAAGACCACCTTGTGGACCGATACGCTGGCGCTTCGAACCCTTCTCGCCACGCCGCTGGTCACAGTCGAAGCCGGGGATGGAAGATGAGGCGTTCGTTCGTTGCCGCGCTGGCGGCCCTGGTCCTTGCCATTGGCGCCGCGCGCGCGGCGCCGGATGACGGCGGCACGCCGGCCGCACTGGTGACGCTGGCCGTGTCCAAAGCCGAAGCGCTCCAGCCCGAAGTCTCGGCCTATGGCACGGTGGCGCCCGATCCCGATTACCTGACCACGGTGGCGATCCCGCGCGACGGCATCGTGGCGGCGGTATCGGTACGGGCAGGTCAATTGGTGAAGGCAGGCGATGCCATCGCCACCATCGAAACCGCGCCCGGCGCTGCGGCCAGCTTCCAGCAGGCACAGTCCGCTGCTGCTTTCGCCGCCAAGGATCTGGCGCATACCAAGGCGCTCTACGATCAGCAGCTTGCCACCAAAAGTCAGCTCGCTGCCGCGGAGAATGCCTATGCCGCCGCCGCTGCGCAATTGCGCGCGCAGCAGAAGATTGGAGCCGGCCGCGCCGCCGAAGTGCTGCGCGCGAACGCGCCGGGCATCGTGACGGTGCTCAACGCTTCGCCGGGCGACCGGGTGCAGGCCAATTCGGTACTCGCTTCCATTGCCACGCGCGATCGGCTGTTGGTCAATGTTGGCCTTGAACCAGAGGATGCGCCCCAGGTGCCGGTGGGGGCGCCGGTGTGGTTGCGCTCGCCGCAAGACGATTCGCTCAGCTTCACCAGTACGGTCGAAGCCGTGGACGCGATGATGGACGCCAGAAGCCGGCTGGTGAACGCGGTGGTGGGCGTCCCGCAGGCGATTGCGCCCCGGCTGATCCTCGGCACGGTGCTCGAAGGTGTGGTGAAGTTGCCGTCCAAAAGCGGGATCGTCGTGCCGCACGATGCCATCATGACCGACGCCCAGGGCAATTACGTGTATGTGATCGCCAAGGGTGTTGCGCATCGCCGCGCCGTCACTATCGGGCTCGAGACTGATGAAGATGCGCTGCTCGTCAAGGGGCTGAAGGCAGGCGAGCGCGTGGTCGTTGCGGGCAATGCCGGGCTCGAAAACGGCACGGCTGTCAGGACGCACTGAGATGGCGTCCAGTACATACAGCCTGGCACACTGGGCTTCGCGTCATCGCCGCTCGATCCTCTTTCTGCTGCTGGTCGCGGCGCTCGGCGGGCTGGTGAGCGCCTTTGGCCTGCCGGTGGCGCTGTTTCCCAACGTCGCCTTTCCGCGCGTGCGCCTCACGCTCGACGCCGGCGACCGGCCTGCCGAGATGATGGTGGCGCAGGTCACGCGCCCGGCCGAGCAGGCCGTGCGTTCCGTGCCCGGTGTGCGCGACGTCCGCTCCACCACCAGCCGCGGCAGCGCGGAACTCTCGATCACCTTCGATTGGGGGCGCGACATGAACATGGCGGAGCTGCAGATCGAATCGGCGATCTCGCGCATCCTGCCAAGTCTGCCCGCGAACACCGCCTTCAGTGCCCGCAAGATGAACCCGACCGTGTTCCCGGTGGCGGCCTACAGCCTGACCTCGGACAAGATCGACCAGATGACGCTGCGCGACATCGCGCAGTACCAGCTGGTGCCGCTGCTGTCGGCAGTGAACGGCGTGGCCTCGGTGGATGTACAGGGCGGTGAGGTGCGCGAGTTCCGAGTGGCGGCCGACCCGGCGCTGCTCGCCAGCTACGGCATGACGATGGATGAGCTGGCCAAGGCGCTCACTGCCACCAACGTTCTTTCCGTGGTGGGCCGGCTGGAAGACCGGCACAAGCTGCTGCTCGCGGTCGCCGACTCGCGCCTGCGCACGATCGGCGACATCGGCAACACTGTGGTGCGATCCAGCGCAAACGGTACGGTGCTGCTTTCCGACGTGGCGCGCATCTATCAGGCGCCCGCGCCGAACTACACCATCGTCACGGCCGACGGCCGGCGCGCCGTGATCCTGCAGGTGTTCCAGCAGCCGGACGGCAACACGGTCCAAATCGTCAAGGGCGTGGCGGCGGCGCTTGCCGCTTACCAGTCGAAGCTGCCCAAGGGCATCGAGATCCACAACTGGTACGACCAGAGCCAGCTCATCCTGGCTTCCGCCGCCAGCGTGCGCGATGCCATCCTGATCGGCGTGGTGCTGGCCGGCCTGGTGCTGCTGGGGTTCCTGCGCAGCCTGAAGATCACCGCCATCGTGTTGATCTTCGTGCCGGCCGTGCTGGCCACGACGGTGCTCGTGCTGTCGGTAGCCGGCATGAGCTTCAACATCATGACCTTGGGCGGCATGGCGGCGGCCATCGGCCTGATTATCGACGACGCCATCGTCATGATCGAGCAGATCGTGCGGCGGCTTTCGCACAATGGCGAAGACCGGCACGATTCCATCCGCGCGGCGGTAACGGAATTCCTTTCGCCGCTGGCCGGTTCGTCCTCCGCCACCATCATCATTTTCCTGCCGCTGGCGTTTCTCACCGGCGTCACCGGCGCCTTCTTCAAGGCGCTGTCGTTGACGATGGCAAGTGCGCTGGTCATCTCGTTCCTGGCGGCATGGTTCGTGATTCCGCTGCTGGCCGACTATTTCGTCACCCGCCGGGACGCCGAGATCGAGCAGGCCGGGCCAGTCTTCTCGAAAGTTCTGGCGCGCTATGAGGAGTTGTTCCGCAAGGTGCGCGCCAGGCCGCTGCTGGCCGCCGGTGCCGTGGCGGCGCTTTTCACCGTGGGGTTGTTCGCCTATTTTCAGGTCGGTTCAGGCTTCATGCCGGCAATGGACGAAGGCGGCTTCATCCTCGATTACATCGCGCCGCCCGGCACCTCGCTCGCCGATACCGACCGCATGCTGAACGAGGTGGAGAAGATCATCCGCGCCACGCCGGAGGTGCAGACCTATTCACGTCGCACCGGCACGCAATTGGGCGGCGGCCTCACCGAAGCCAATACGGGCGATTACTTCATCAGGCTGAAGCCCCTGCCGCGGCGCGATATCGAAGATGTGATGGCCGATATCCAGCATCGGGTCGAAGAGAAAGTTCCCGGCCTTGAGATCGAAACCGCACAATTGATGGAAGACCTGATCGGCGATCTGACCGCCGTGCCGCAACCCATCGAGATCGAACTCTTCGGCGACGACGCGGCGTCCCTGCGTAAGCTGGCGCCGAGGGTGGCCGATCTGATCGGCAAGATTCCTGGCGTCACCGAGATCAAGGACGGTGTGGTGCTGGCGGGCGACGGGCTTGCCATCGACGTCGATCCGGTGCGCGCCGGCATCGAAGGGCTGACGCCTGCCGACGTGGCCGCCCAAATGGAGACGTATCTTGCCGGCAACGTCGCCACCGAGGTCCAGCGCGGCGAGCGTGCCATCGGCGTGCGGCTGTGGGTGCCGGCGCGCGTGCGCGGCTCGATCCATGACCTCGAGCGTGTGCTGATCGCCGCGCCGGACGGGCACAAGGTGGCGCTCTCGCGCATCGCTACGCTTCACGTGTTGACCGGGCAGCCCGAAATCGACCGCGACAATCTCAAGACTATGGTCGCCGTCACCGCGCGCATCGAGGGCCGCGACATGGGCAGCACCGTTTCGGATGTGCGGCAGGCGCTCGATGCCTCGGGCCTGATGACCGGCGATACCTATTACGAGCTGGGCGGGCTCTATCGCCAGCAGCAGATCGCCTTTCGCGGCCTGATGGTGGTGATCGTGGCGGCGTTCTTTCTGGTGTTCGCGCTGTTGCTTTATCTCTATGAGCGCTTCGATTTCGCGCTAGCCATCATCGCCATGCCGCTCACTGCGATGCCCGCGGTGTTCATCGGGCTCTGGCTCACCGGCATCGAGCTCAATATCTCGGCCATGATGGGCATGACGATGGTGGTGGGCATCGTCACCGAAGTGGCCATCTTCTATTTCAGCGAGTACGAGATGCTGCTGAAGGCCGGGCGCGGTGCCGAGGCGCTGTTCGAAGCCGGAATCAACCGCTTCCGTCCCATCGCCATGACTACACTGGCCGCCATCCTGGCGCTGTTGCCGCTGGCGCTGGGGCTGGGGCAGGGCTCGGCCATGCAGCAGCCGCTGGCGGTGGCCATCATCTCCGGCCTGATCGTGCAGATGCCGCTGGTGCTGATCGTCATGCCGATACTGGCCGAGCGCCTCGGACATCTGCGCCTGAAATATCGAAGCTGAACGCCGTTGCTGCAGGGCCCCGGTCCGCTTTCCTGATCGCCCCCGGTCCGGCGCGATTTACATGCTTTCTAAGAAGATTGCATGCGCGTTCGGGACAGATTGTCTCACGCCATAGACACTAACCGATCTGTAAATATTGCCGGACAATATCGCCCCGATGTGAAGCTGCTACTGCGTCCATCCGCAAGGCCGTCATTTCGCCGCCCTGGATCAAGCCGGCAGCACAGACACGCTTGAGTACCGGAAAATGCGTATCCCGCCTTCTGCTCTTCGCCTGCAGATTCAGTTTATTCTCATGTGCGCGCTGGGCGTGGCCTTCCTGGTGTTCTGCGCGGCGAGTTCGTTTGAGAGCGTGGCCCAGCGGGAGATGCAGCAGCGCTTTCAGACCATTTCAGAGAACGAACTGAATTCGCTCCATGCCCTGGTGCTGAGTGTCATGCTCAAGCGCCGCGTCGATCCCGACAATGTCGCCATCGGTGTCTTCAACACCTGGTTCAAGGAACAGAGCGCCGATTATCCCGGGCGGATTTGGAGCGCCTGGGGGCCAAAGGTCGTCGCCTATATGGCGCGGAAGCACCCTTCAGCGCAGATCAAGCGGCCGCTAGACGCAATAGATCAGGAGGCTCTGAAGACCCGCAGGCCGGTCGGCCGCTTCGTGGGCAGCACCTACCGCTACAGCATGCCGATCGTGCTTGGCGTAACGTCCGGAACAAAGCAGCGAGCCTGCGTGCTGTGCCACGTCGACCTGATGGACATGCAAAAGGGCGATGTTATTGCAGTTTTCTCCAGCAGTCTTGAAACATCGGCCGCCGTGGGCAGGCTTGATACGGAGATCCGTTCCGTTTCCCTTTATGTGCTTTTGGCTGGCGCGGCGATGCTGTTCGTCCTGTGGGCGATATTCCGTTACGTCGTCGCCAATCCGCTTCGCAAGATTATCCGCTCAATCGGCCATCTCACCAATGGCGATCTGAGCGTCACCATTCCCTTTACGGGGCGCGGGGATGAGATCGGAGAGATCGGAAAGTCACTTGAAATGTTCAAAATGAGCTTGCGCCATAACCGCGAGCTCCTGCTGCGGGTCGAAGGCGCCAACCGCGAACTGGAAGCCACGGCGTCCCAGCTCAATGTGGCGCTTGCCCATGCCGATGCCGCAAACCGGGCAAAATCGTCCTTTCTTGCGGCCATGAGCCATGAGTTGCGTACGCCCCTCAACGCCATCATCGGTTTCTCGGAGATCATGAAAGCACAGCTGTATGGCAGGGTAGGAAACGACACTTATCGCGGCTATGTCGACGACATCCACAACAGCGGCAGGCACCTGCTCCAACTGATCAACGATATCCTCGATCTCTCCAAGTCTGATGCCGGAGAGCTGAAACTCAGCAATGACATCGTCGACGTCAACCAGCTCGTCGACGAATGCCTGCCATTCGTCAGAACGCAGGCCACGCGCGGAAATGTACGGCTATCGGTAGTGCATACCGCCGACGCGATCCAGCTGCGCGCCGATGCCCGCCGGATCAAGCAGATCGTGCTCAATCTGCTCTCCAATGCGGTCAAATTCACGCCAGAGGGCGGCGCGGTTACCGTCTCGGTGCGGCACCACAGAGATGGCATAGCTATCGTCGTGGCGGACAGCGGCATCGGCATCGCGGAAGCGGACATTCCCGTCGCGCTGGCGCGGTTCGGCCAGATCGATAACGGGTTGAGCCGCAAATACGACGGAACCGGGCTGGGCCTGCCTCTGGCGAAGGAGCTTGCCGAGCTTCATGGCGGTTCGCTGTCCATCGAAAGCAGTCCGGGCAAGGGTACCACGGTGATGCTTTGGCTGCCCCCAGAGCGGCTTATGGGGCGCGCGCCTGTAAGTGCCAACTGTTAAGCTGCAAGCTTGACGCAAATCAACGGTTTTCTGGGCGCGTTGATCTTCAATTCGTTGCCGCCGTGCCTTGGCGCCATCGAGAAAGCTCGCTTGTGGAAGGGGCACGGTGCGGGCTTAATGCTCAATATCGTGGAGTTCGGAGAAGATGACGTCCGCAATTCCGCTCTGGTCGCCGAAAACAGCCGTACGGCGAAGCCTTGCCCAGGAGGGCGACGCGTGCCTGTTCGCGCTCAACGCCAGTCGCGACCTCGGCGCGGCCGTGGCGCGCGAATTGGGCATTGCGCTTTGCGCTCATGAAGAACGAAGTTTCGAAGATGGCGAACACAAAAGCCGCCCGCTCGTCAGTGTGCGCGGCAGACGCATCTTCGTCCTGCAGAGCCTGTACGGCGGGCCGGTAGAAAGCGCCAACGACAAGCTCTGCCGTCTGCTGTTCTTTATTGGCGCGCTTAAGGATGCGGGCGCGGCGCAGGTCACGGCCGTGGTTCCGTATCTATGTTATGCGCGCAAGGACCGGCGGACGAAACCGAACGATCCCGTCACCACGCGCTACATTGCCGCGCTGTTCGAGGCCGCCGGTACAGACGCGGTCGTCACCCTCGACGTGCATAATCCGGTGGCCTTCGAGAATGCCTTTCGCCGTCCGCAAGTTGCGCTCACTGCTGCGCCGCTGTTCGTCGATTACACGCTGGCGATGAAGGCAGCACCACTTTGCGTGGTTTCTCCCGATCCGGGCGGCGTAAAGCGCGCGGAACTGCTGCGCGAGGCGCTCGAAAGCGCAGGCGCGCAACCTGTCGGCAAGGGTTTTGTCGACAAGCACCGCAGCGCCGGGGTCGTCAGCGGCGATCTGTTCGTCGGCGATGCGGCCGGTGCCACGGCACTAATCGTGGATGATCTCGTCAGCACCGGAAACACGCTGCTGCGGGCGGCGCGCGCCGTGCGGGCGGCCGGTGCCAGGCGGGTGGTGGCGATGGCGACGCACGGACTTTTCACGTCCGGTGCCGCCGAAGCGATCGCGGATCCGATGCTCGATCGTCTGGTCATCGCCGATGCGGTGCCGCCGTTCCGGCTGGCCGCCGGTGCGGCGAGAGACAAGCTCGTCATCCTTCCTTGCGCGCCGCTTCTGGCCGAGGCGCTTTTCCGGTTGCATAAGGGCCTGCCGACCGACGACCTGCTGGCGTTCTGAGAAAGCGTTCCAGGCACGCGGCGTCTGCCGCAGCGAAGGACAGATATTCCAGCGCCAGCGGCCGCCACTTTTCCGGCGTGCGTACTTCGGGTTCCAGCAAATGCGCGGCCGCAAGGCGGGCGCGCAGGGCTGCGCGATAGCAGCGATAGAACACGAACAGTTGCGAGGATGGCCCGTTTCTGAGCGCGCGGATCAGCCCACGACGGATGCGGTCCCCGGCCCAGGCGGCGCCCAGCCGCCGGCATTCGAGATCGAGATAGGCCGCTTCGTCAAACGGATCGAGCCGGCGCAAGGCTGGATCGAATTCCAGCCGGTCGATGATGCGAAGCGGCCGGCCGAGCCAGATGTGCTCCGGCCTGAGATCGCCATGACCATCGACAATATGCCGATGCTCCGCTCTGTGCAGGAGAAGCGCCTGGCGTTCCTGCAGGAAGCGCAGCAGAGTGTGGTGTATGCGCGCAACCTTCGCCGGCGGAAGGCGAAACGCCTCGCGGCGCAGCAGCGCATGGTTGCCGGCGATGTCGCGGCGCCATTTCGCCAGCCAGGCGTGCGGCGGAACCAATGCCGGTGCCGCGTGCCGGTAGAATGTGACAAGTCGCGCCACCAGCCGGTTCAGGTCGAACCGCGTCAGGCGGCCTTCGCTGAGAAAGCGATCCAGCATCAACGTCTCGTCCAGCCGGCGCATCACCACCAGCCAATCGGCAATCTCTCCTGTGCGGTCGAGCGAATAGCCCTGCGCATCGCGCGACACCGGCGCAACAGCGAGATAGACGCCCGGAGCCAATAGCTGGTTGATCTTCAGCTCGGCACGGCATGCCGCTTCGCGACGATCCAGTGTCGAGAAATCGAGGTAGGAAAGACGCACCGGCTTCTTGAGCTTGTAGACCCTCTCCCGGGTGAGGAAGACACAGGACATATGGGTCTGGCGAATCTCCACGGGCCCCGCTTCACCGGGAAATGCCGCGCCGCTGCCGAGAAAGCGGATTTTTTCGGCAAGAGAGCCGTCGACATTGTTGATTTCGATCACGGTGGCATCCCTGTGGCCGCGCGATCATCTTAGCCGAAAGGCCCGAGGTCATGACATCCCGGTCCGAGCACACACCTGCAATTTCGCGGCGGCCCTTTGGAGAAATTCAAAAGCAGGACGTCAGCATTCCGCCGCGCGGCCTGCCTGGGATATTGTGCGTGCCGCAAGGTGCGCAGGCCATCGTGATTTTTGCGCACGGTAGTGGCTCGAGCCGCTTCAGCCCCCGCAATAGCGCCGTCGCTGCGGCGCTGAATGCGCAAGGAATGGCCACGCTGCTTCTCGATCTTTTGACGCCGGAGGAGGAAGCGGATCGCGCCAATGTGTTTGATATCGCGCTGCTGGCCGCGCGGCTCGGCGACGCGGTGCGCTGGAGCGGACACCGGGCCTCGGTCGGCCATTTGCCCATCGGCCTCTTCGGCGCGAGCACCGGTGCGGCGGCCGCCCTGGTGGCGGCAGCCGGTCTGCACACCGAGATCGGCGCCGTTGTTTCGCGCGGTGGCCGGCCCGATCTGGCGGGCGAAGCGCTGGCGCGCGTTCACGCTCCGACTTTGCTGATTGTCGGGGGCGCGGATTTCGGTGTGATCGAGTTGAACCAGGATGCCTTCCGGCAACTGCAGTGCGTGAAGGCGCTCGAAATCGTGCCGGAGGCGACGCATTTGTTTCCCGAACCGGGCGCACTCGAGGCGGTCACCGGCTATGCCGCACGCTGGTTTAAGCAACATCTCGTGCCGCACGGTCACGAGCGCGGAAGGGCAGAAGGCCATGCCGTTTAGCGATCGCAAGGAGGCCGGCCAGAGGCTGGCTAAAGCGCTCCTGCATTACAAGGGCAAGACTCCGGTCATTCTCGCGCTGCCGCGCGGCGGCGTCCCCGTCGCCGCCGAAATCGCCGAGGCGCTGGATGCACCGCTCGATCTTCTCTTGGTACGCAAGATCGGAGTACCATCGCAGCCGGAGCTGGCAATGGGGGCTGTGGTCGATGGGGCCGAGCCGCTGACGGTGCGCAACGAGGATGTCATCGCGATGTCCGGCATCTCGGACAAGACATTCTCCGAGGTCCGCGATCGCGAGCTGGCCGAAATCGCCCGCCGGCACCAGCGCTACCTCGGTACGCGCCCGCCCGTTGGGATCGAAGCGCGTACAGCCATCGTCGTGGACGACGGCGTCGCCACCGGGGCGACGACGCGGGCCGCGTTGCGGGCCACGCGGCTGCGCAAGCCGAGGGCACTGGTTCTGGCCGTGCCCGTCGCGCCGACCGAGACGATAGAGGCGCTGCGTGCCGAAACCGACGATATCGTCTGTCTAGAGCGTTATGCGGATTTCGACGCCATCGGTTTCTACTACACCGACTTCCGGCAGGTCGCCGACGATGAGGTGATCGAAACACTTTCGCGCTTTCCGCCGCGGGCCGGGAAAGAACCCGCGCGTCCAGCGTGACAGCTTGGCCTATTCGGACAGCAGGAGTTCGAGCCCTTCGGCCGTGCGGAAAAGATCGGTGCCGAATTTCGCCGACAGCTGTTGGGTGCGGGCGCAGAGGTAGTCGCTCTCCCTGGCGTTCGCATGGTGGACTTCGCCGCAGCCGAGCGACACGGGCACCAGCGTAAGGCGCCGGAGCTGCGCGCACGCCGTCTCGATCACGAACACGAAGGACAAATCGTTCCGCATTTCCGGCTCGACGGCATAGTCATCCAAGAAATCGCCGGTGTCATGCAGGAGCAGGGAATGGCCGACGCGTTCGACGCCCTGCACGACATGGGCCGAATGTCCGTGGACAATATCGATCCCGACGTCAACGGCGGCGCGGCGGTAGTTGCGGATGGCGGCCGAGGGTTCCAGCACCATGTTCGGTCCGAGGTGGCATGACAGAATAGTCAGGTCCGCGCCCGCCGTGCGCGCCTGCCCGATCTCCGCCGCACTGGGGCGCAACGCGCCGTCTGCACGCGCCAGATCAACATAGGCTGTGCCGGCGCTCGCGCTACCCGCCGCGAATGGCGCCTCGTTATCCGTGACCGCGAACAAGGCGATGTTCACATCACCGAGATTGAACCGCGCCGGGGCGAAGGCCTCCGCTTCCGATCTTCCGGCGCCAGCATGGGCGATGCCTGCCTGGTCCAGATATTCGAGCGTATCGTTAAGTCCGGCGATCTCAAAATCGAGAATATGGTTGTTGGCAAGGCTCACCGCGCGAACATTGCCCGCGTTCAAAACTTCCATCGCCCGGGGATCGGCACCAAAATGGAAAACCTTCGGCGTGCGCTGCCACTCCTGGTGATGGGTGGTGATCGCGCACTCCAGATTGGCAATGACGCCGTCGGCCGCGTTCAGCAGCGCCGCCAGATTGCCCAGGCAGATTTCGGGGCGGCGGCCCTTGCGGAGCTGCGCCGAAACCAGCCGGCCGAGCATGATGTCTCCTACAAGTGCGATCCGCGCCATGTCAGGCCCGCCAGTGCTCAGCCCTTGATGCAGATGAGCGGCCGCAATCGGGCCACGCGCCTGGCCAGACCGGCATGCTCCGCTGCCGCGACGACCGCGCCGACATCCTTGTAGGCTCCCGGCGCTTCTTCGGCGACGCCGCGCATCGACGGGCTGCGGATGACGATGCCGCGGGTATAGAGTTCGTCGCCAACCTGGCGGCCCTTCCATCGCTTTGCCGCCGCGTGGCGTGACATGGCCCGGCCGGCGCCGTGACAGGCTGATGAAAAGGCCCGGGCCTCGGCGCTGGCCATGCCGGCGAGGATATACGACGCCGTGCCCATGCTGCCGCCGATCAGGACGGGCTGGCCGACGGAACGCAGCGGCTCCGGTATGGCCGGATGGCCGGGACCGAACGCCCGCGTGGCGCCCTTGCGATGGACGTAGAACTCTCTTGTCCTGCCGTCCACCGCATGCGGTTCGATCTTGCAGGTGTTGTGCGAGACGTCAAACAGCAGGCGGACATCGGCATCG
Organism: Alphaproteobacteria bacterium; assembly: GCA_018971835.1. Taxonomy (GTDB): domain Bacteria; phylum Pseudomonadota; class Alphaproteobacteria; order Micropepsales; family Micropepsaceae; genus Rhizomicrobium. The sequence continues at coordinate 53,998 of JAGWZW010000006.1, read as the reverse complement.
GGAAAATAGTGTCCCCAGATGCGCCGCAGCAAATGCCCCAGGATCTCGCGATTGGCCAAGGCGCAATTGACCGCCGCGCGCATGGCCCCCAGATAGTGCGTGGCGGTTTCCGATCCGATAGGAGCCGAGGCCAGTTCGCGATCGGGCAGGATGATCCCAGCCGCGGCGGCGGCGGGCAGCATCTCCTTCAGGTAATCGGTACCGATCTGGTGGCCGAGCCCGCGCGAACCGCAATGAATCGTGACGGCGGCTTCATCGCGAACCAACCCATAGGCCTTTGCCGCGTCGGGATCGAAGATCTCATCGACGGCCTGAACCTCCAGATAATGATTGCCTGAACCGAGCGTGCCCATCTCGCGCTGCTGGCGCTTCCTGGCACGCACCGAGACGCAGTCCGTCCGCGCGCCCGCGACGCAGCCTTGCTCCTCGATGCGTTCAAGGTCGCGCAGTTCGCCATATCCGTATGCGATTGCCCAGCGTGCCCCTCCGCTGAGCATGGCGTCCATTTCGGTATCGCCCAGAATAATCGCGCCCTCGCTGCCGAGGCCGGCCGGAACCTGCCGGAAGAGTGAATCCGCAAGGGCGCACCGGACGCTGGCCACTTCGTGGGCCGGCACGCCGGTGAGCATGGTGCGCACGCCGCAGGAAATATCGAAACCTACACCGCCCGCGGAAACCACACCGCCCTCTGCCGGGTCGAATGCGGCCACGCCGCCTATCGGAAAACCATAACCCCAATGTGCATCCGGCATGGCGTACGCCGCGCGGACAATACCCGGCAAGGTCGCGACATTGGACAACTGGGCATAGACCTTCTCGTCCATATCGCGAATCAGATTCTCGTCAGCATAGATGATGGCCGGCACGCGCATCGCTCCGCTACACTCGATTTGCCAGGCGGTTTCGTCGAGGCGGGTAAAATGCGATGGCTCCATGCTTCGTCACCTCACACGTCGACGACACAGCGTGCCGTCCAGACGCCGCGTGCATCCTGTGCAACTTGCAATTCGGTACAGGTCGCCCCTTTGGGCTCGCAAGCCGGCTGGTGGCGTTGCGGATCGATCTTCTCGCCCCGGATCACTGCTGCTAGACGGCAGCCGTCGATGCGCACTTCAAACCGGCCGAACAGCATGCGGCGCACGGCCATCTCGTAGATAATTGCGTTCAGCCAATCGACAAGGAGAAGTTCGCGATCGGCCGCTTCGCAGGTCACCTCGACCTTGTCGCGGGCGGCGACTTGCGCGGCCGTCACGGCGGCAGTCAGGGCCAGCGCAGCCTGCTCGAAAGCCGCAGCGAGCGTGGGGCCCCAGCCGCACACTCCCAAATCGGCGCCGTGGGCAAAATGGCGCCAACCGCGATCCGAAGCGGTCCCGTCCGGCATTGTCACATATCCCAAGCGCCGCGGCGCCTCGCGGCCTGCGCCCTGCAACTGCATGTCTGGCTTTACCGCGTCATCTTCGACTTGCCAGGTCAACCACGCTGCTGTTGCGCGGCCGCCGGCATCAAACGAACGAAATTGAGTTTAAGTTCGACGTCGCCGAAACTATTGATCTGCGTCAGCGATGCGAGAAGCCGCACCGGGGGCGTTTTGCGCATGCGTCCGGTCAAACCGGCGTTTCACGCCGCGTCGCAGACGGTGTGCAGGATGTCGAGGAACCAGCGCAGTTCCTGGTCGTTCTTCCGGATGTGGTGCCACTGCGCCATCAATTTCACCGGCGGTATCGGAAATGGCAGTTCGTGCATGGTCAGCGGCTGTTCGCGGCACAGGATATGGGCCAGTCTGCGATGAACGGTGGCAATGCGCTCGGTCCCGACCAGCATGTCTCCCACATCGGTGAACGCGGAGACGACAACGTCGATGATGCGGCCCGGCCCACGGTCCGCCATGTACAGCGTTTCGAAGGTCGGCAGATGGTTCCTGCCATGCGAAACCGAAACGTGCCGCAGGGCACAGAAGGTATCGACATCCAGTGGACTGGCCAGCTTCGGATTCCCGCTCCAACCGACGACGACATAGTCTTCTTCGAACAGCAGTTCACTGGGATGGCCCGGTGAAAGATACTGGGCAATCATGATGAGAAGATCGACTTCGGCACGTTCGAGTTGGGTTTCGATCGAGTCGCCCAGTGCCCTGACCGTAAAGCGTATGTTCGGTGCCATCCGGGTCGCCTCGCCAATGGCACGCGCCAGAACCGTCTTGACGATGTAGTCTGAGGCGATGATTTCGAAGTGACGGGTACTTGCTGCCGGATCGAATTCAGGAGCCTGCGCGATCAGGCCTGAAATCCGCAGCAATGTCTCATGGACGGGCTGCGCCAAAGTTTCGGCCCTCGGCGTGAGCACCATCCGGCGGCCGACGTTGACCAGAAGGTTGTCGCCGAAGAACTCCCGCAGCCGGCCGAGCGCGGCGCTCATGGCCGACTGGGTCACGCCGATGCGGTTGGCCGCTTCGGACACGCTCCTCTCGGTCATCAGGGCGTCGAGCGCGACCAGCAGGTTTAAATCTAACCCATTGAATTTCATTGCAGAACAAGCCACGCCTTCCCGGCGAAAGCAGCTGCGCAGCCGGGCGAGCCGGCCCGGAACTGCCACGAGCGATGACCCGAGAAGGTAACGGCGCCTGCGGCCGCGGTGCAAGCGCAAGCCGCGATAGCGACGGCCCGGTCGTTCCGGAAGCCGCGGCACTGCGCTGTCAGGCGCAATGTTTCGGAGGCAGCCTAGAGGTAAGCGCGCGCATCCCTCAGGAATTCGTCGGCGGGGCGCTCCAGAAGAAAGGAGCTGGCGAAATCGACATGCGGTTCCAGAAACGGATAGCGGTCATATCTCGCCCAGCGCGGTGCCGTATAAGCAGGCGGCGCCGCGATTATGGAGTGTCGCCAGTCGGCAAAGGATTCGTACCAGAATTCGCAGACCCGGTCCCAATCATGAGACACGCTGCCGGCGGGCGGAACCTTGCCGGGCGGCCAGCTTCCCGGCAGCGGCAGCGGTTCCTTGATCGTGCGATAGCTGAAGAAGCGCCAGAGGCCGGGCTGGCGCATCACCTGTGGAACATGGGTGTTCAGGAACCAGTCTTCTCCTTCATCGAGCGAGACGCCCCTGGGATATTTCATCAGCACATACCAGCGCAGCACGTTCTTCTCGCCGGGCGCGACATCATGACCGAGGAAATCGTCGGTCGGCTGCCAGGGAATGTAACAGGTCGCCACCTTCGGCCACACCGGCGGCAGCGTGAAGCAGAGATTGCCTTGCGGACCGGGCGCAGGCAGTTCGCGCCACCAGCCTTCCGTCACGCGCCAGTTGTAATAGCCATAGGCGCGCGCCTCGGACGGAGCATCCACCGGCAGATAGGAATCATGCCGCGCTTCCCAGGGGCCGAAGCGGCGCACAATCTCCGGCGAATGGTCCTTGCAATACCAGCGTTCCATCGCCGCGATGGCATCCTGCGGGATGTCGTGCATCACGATGCTCTTGAGCATGCGGAACCGGCACTCGTCCATGTCTGTCCTCCCGATCGCGCACCTGCGGCGCTACGGGCCATAGCTATACTCCAAGGGGCAATCGCCATAGCGCATCATGTATTCATCCGGTCGATAGTTGAAATTAAGACGGGTACTTCAAGCAGGGGACATAGTCCGCGGACAACGGCGCGTGAGACGAACAGCTATGCCAAATGTCCGGTTCCGTTGAGTGCCGGCGGTCCCTTCGTAAGGCGATGGAGAAGAAAAATATGAACGCAGAACCCGGGAAATCTGGGCGCGGCTCAGCCGATATCGGGTCTGATATATTCGGCCGCGAAAGATTTGATGCGTATATCCGGCGCTTCAACGCCAGGGACGCGACGGCATTTGACGACTATCTCGCCAGGGACGCGGTCATCCTGAACGGCACATTGGAGTTGCGCGGCGTTCAGGGCATGAGAAGACATTATGAGGAAGCCATCTGGCCCTTCTTTGAAGAAACCATTCATATCAATCGCTTCATCAGCGATAGCCGGACGCTCGCAGTTAATATGTGGACCCACTTCGTCGCAACCGTCAGCGGCGCGTCGCTCTTCGGCCAGGTACGCGAAGGGGATGCCTTCGATTTTCGCGGCCTGGTGATGTACGAGATCGAAAATGCCAGATTTTTCAAGATCATCGTCGCGTACAACAGTTTCATCCGAACCGACGCAACCGGCACAATGACCGAACTGGGGCTTCCGCACTGAGGGCTCGGCCGGCATGTGGCGGTCACGCCCTCACACGTGGATTTAGTTCCGTATAGCGGAACTTGTCATCCGTATCGTGATCTGCTATATGCTGCAGCACAGAGCCCCGCGGGAGCCGGGGCTGAGGAGGAATGCCGGGTACTTACAAATCCCGTTTTTCGAGATGAAGGCCGAGAAGTCGCGGGGCAGATGCCGGATGAGGCGCCTGCTTCAATCGCGCCGCTCTTGGGCGTTCGTGTTGTGAAGCTGTGTCAACTGCGTAGTGAAAACAGACTTGGGGGAGAGGTGTGCTATGAGTAGGAAACATCTGTTGCTTTCAACAGCTATCGCGCTCGGCGCTGCAGCGTGGGCGAGTAGTGCAGCCGCACAATCACCCGCGCCGGCAGCCGACACGGGGGCGGAGCAGATCGAAACCGTGGTTATCACCGCGCAGAAGCGGTCGGAGCGTCTGCAGGATGCGCCGGTTTCCGTTGCGGTGGTCGGCGCCAGCCAGATCAGCCAGGCGAACGCCACCGATATCGCGGACCTGAACAACCTGGTGCCATCGATCCAACTCAACGGTTCCTTCAACGGCCGCGTTCCCTTGGGCGTGCGCGGCATTTCGTCGGTCGCCAACGAGGCCACAGTGGGCCTGGCGTCCGGCGTCGCGATCATGCTGGACGGCGTGCCGGTTCCCTCCGACTCCTTTGCCGGCAATCATCTGGCCGACATCCAGCAGATCGAAGTGCTCAAGGGGCCGCAGGCCACGCTCGGCGGGCGCACTGCGGCAGCCGGTGAAATCAACATCGTGACCCGCGGCCCGTCCGACGTCTTCACAGCGTCCTTCAGCGCAACTGCGACCGACCGCGCCGGCGAGCATGTCGACGGTTTTGTCGCGGGCCCGATCTCGGACCAGCTCGAATACAGCCTTTCGGCCTTCGCCGACCATACAATCTATCCGATCACCAACAAGCTGAACGGCGACAAGAGCTATCAGGATACTTACGGGGTGCGCGGAAAGCTGCGTTACCAGCCGAACGAAAACCTCGACATCACGCTGATGGCCCACATTCAGAACGGCCATTCGCACGGCGCGAACTTCGTCTATACCTATGCGCAGCCGGGCGCGGCGTTGCTCGGCGCGCCGCCGCTGGCGGCAAGCGTGATGCTGCCCGGTATCACGCCCAACTGGTCCAACCTGACCTACGACAGCTCGGTGCCGAATTCGGGCGCAAAGATTCACGATGCCGACGCGTCGCTCATCATCAACTACCAGCTGGGCGGCCTCACGCTCAGCTCGACCACGGCCTACCAGCAGGAGTGGCAGGACAACACCCAGGATCTGTTCGTGGTGGCAAGTCAGACCGTCCCCGCGGGCTATGGTCCGCCGGCACCGGCGCCGGTGTTCGACAACACCTGCTTCACCGGCGGCTCGGTGTTTTTCTTCCAGTACCTGACGCATTGCACCGCGCCGGCCTTCTATGACTTCCAAACGCAGACGGAAAACATCCGCCAGTTCACCGAAGAAGTGAAGCTGATGTCGCCAGCGAACCAGCCATTCAGTTGGCTCATCGGCCTGTTCTACTCGGACTCGGTCGTCAACGAGGATTACGCCCGGGCCTTCCTGCCGGCACTCGTGAACTACCGGATGAAACCGGACACGGCGACCTACGACGTCTACGCCCGCGCGACGTGGAACTTCGCTCCGGACTTCTCGCTGATCGGCGGCGTGCGTTATAACTATGACGTCCTGAAGTATACGGATAACCAGATCGGCTTTGCCGCTGGCGGTCCCGGTGCGTTCGGCGATTGGGGGCCCCACACCAGCTCCGGCAGCAACAGTTCCTCGGCGCTGGTCGGCGACGCGAGCCTGCAATATCACGTCAACCGCGACTCCATGATCTACGCGACCTATGCGCGTGGCTATGCGCCCAAGGTCTACAACACGACGCTCTATCTCACCTCGGACGCGTCAAACCAGCTCAGCATCGCGCCGCAGACCGATATCGACAACTTTGAAATCGGCAGCAAGGGCACCTATTTCGATCACCGCCTCGGCCTGAATCTGGCGCTGTTCGACACGCAGTACAGCAATTTCCAGATCCAGACCTTCAGTGTTATTCCGGGCAGCACCTATCCGACGCTGAACCTCATACCGGGTGGCGTCGAAACCCGCGGCGTGGAACTGGATGCGGACTGGCAGGCGACCGACACTCTCCGGCTGAACGTGAACGCGGCTTACATCGATGCCTGGTTCACCGACAACAAGTCCCAGCCTTGCTATCCTGAAAACCCGACGCCATCCGTCTGCTATCTGGATGCCACCACGGGCAGCTATGTCGAAAATGTCGACGGCAAGACCATGCCCAATTCGCCGAAATTCAAGATCAATATCGGCGCCGAACAGCGCATTCCGCTGGACCTGTTCGATCTGACGCTGCGGGCCGATTATTCCTATCGGACCGAAGCCCAGATGCAGCCGGACCAGAACCCGCGCACCGTTCAGCCCGGTTTTGGCCTGCTTAACCTGGGCGTGACGGCGCGCAGCAAGTCGGGAACCTATGCGCTGACCGTCTTCGTGAACAACGTCACCGATCACGTATACTATTCGGATGTCGAAGACTTCTGGGGTGCACCCTGGGGCAGCAACAATGTGGTGGTGTCGCAACCGGCGGCCGATGCCAGGCGCTATGTCGGCGTGCGCCTGAGTGCCGACTTCTGATTGCGGCAGGTCAGCATACTGCCGGCGTAACGAAGATGGCCGCGCCGATGGGCGCGGCCATTTGCTTGATGCTATCGTGACGGCTCGACCCGGGTGAAGCCTTTCCGGGCGGGAGGAAAAGTGAGCAAGACATCCTGCAAACAGGCTGGCCCGTTGCAAGCGATCATCCTGTTGCTGCCCTGCACGCTGGCGGTTATGGGAACGGTGGTGCTGGCGCCCGTCCTGCCGATGCTGCAGGACCATTTTGCCGGAGTTCCCGGCGCGCGCTATTGGGTTCCGATGATCCTGACGGTGCCGGCGATGGTTCAGGTTCTGTTTCTGCCGCTGGCCGGCGTCGCCGCGGATATCTTTGGCCGGCGCAAGCTGTTGCTGATCGCGATGCTGCTGTACGCCATCGTCGGCGTGGCGCCGCTGGCGCTGGATCGGCTGACCAGCATTCTGATCTCGCGCGTGGTGGTCGGCGTTCTGGAATCTTTCATCCTGACCGTCAGCACGACGCTGATCGGCGATTTCTTCAAGGGTGCCGCGCGTGACAAATGGCTGGCCTACCAAACGGCCATTGCCTCCGTTTCGGCCGTCTGCTTCATCTTCCTGGGCGGCTTGCTCGGGATCTTCGGCTGGCGCGGGCCCTTCGTGCTCTATGGTAGCGCGGCGCTGCTGTTGGGCGCGGTGGCGCTGTTCACCTGGGAACCGGAGCCCGAGAGCGAGCCGGAAGAGGCTGCCGGTCCGGCGCCGAGCACGCGCTTTCCCTTTCGGAAGATGCTGGGAATCTGCGCCATTACGCTGTTCGTATCGACGATGTTCTTTGTCGTGCAGCTCGAGCTGCCGTTCGGTTTGCGCGATCACGGCGTTTCCGATCCGGTTCGGATCGGGACACTGACCGCCATAGCCAGCATTTTCGTGCCGATCGGTTCCTTCGTCTTCATGCGGCTTTCGCGCCGCCTTTCCGTCTCCGCGCTGCTGTTTGTGGAATTGGTAATCCTCGCGACCGGATTTGTCGGTATGGGATTGGCGCCGGGCTTCGAAGGTCTGGTCGCTGCGGCGGCGCTCAATCAGATCGGCGCCGGCATGAGCTTCCCGACCTTGCTCACCTGGGCTATGCGGGGCCTTGCCTATGAGTGGCGCGGCCGCGGCACCGGATTGTGGCAGGGTGCCAACGCCACCGGCCAATTCCTGACGCCGTTGGTGGTGACGCTCGTCGCCGGGCGTGTCGGCGGGCTCTTTCCGGCCTTTGTGGCGGTCGGCATCGCCTGCGCGGGGGCTGCCGTTCTGGCGGCATTTGCCTCGATGAAGCGGGGCATAATGGCGCCGCCACGTTCGAACCTGGGCCTGACGGTATGACCCTCTCGCCGCCGCAAATCCGCTTGACGCCGCACCACTGCGCGTTCAGCGTGCCCGATCTGGAGCGTGCGGTCGCCTGGTACTGCGACAAGCTGGCCTTCACGCTTGAAAGTCGCGCGGTGCTGCCGCATCTCGGCGCCAAGGTCGCGTTCCTCATTCACGATACGTTTCGAATCGAACTGTTTGAGTTACCCGGCGCGGCGCCCCTGCCGGAAGGGCGCCGTGTTCCCGACGAGGATCTGCGTACGCACGGCGTCAAGCACGTCGCTTTCGCTGTGAAAGGCGTTGCGGAGACGGTCGAACATTTACGATCCCGTGGCGTCGTCATCGCGATGGCGCCCAGAACCATCGCCAGCACATGCGTTGCGTTCGTAAATGACGACAGCGGAAATCTGATCGAACTCGTCGAGGACGTTTAAGGCGATCGGCTGCGGCGCGTCGTCGCAGAATGCTTAGGCCGTACGCCGGATCGGCCGTCTGAGCGACTCCCGTAAGAGAATCCAAATTGTCGCAACCGCTTGTTCCGCAAGCGGTGACGCCGTGCGCTGCTATAGTCATTATCAGGGTCTCTGTTATTCTGTGTCGAACCGGCGCGGCGCCACGCAACGACGTCGAGGCTCATTCCAACGCCAACGCAAAAAATGTCGTGTCAGCCATTTTCGGTTTAGCAGTTTCGAGGTTTCTCTGAATGGTTGCAGCAGCGAACGGCCCTGCGCAGGAACAGACCGGCGCGGTGATGGTGGTTGGCGGCGGCATCGCCGGCATCCAGTCGTCGCTCGACCTCGCTGAAAGCGGCTACAAGGTCTATCTGGTGGAGAAGCGTTCCGCCCTCGGCGGACATATGGCGAAACTCGACAAGACCTTCCCCACCAACGACTGTGCTATGTGCACCATCTCGCCGCGGCTGGTCGATGTGGCGTCGCATCCCAACATCGAAATCCTGACAGACAGCGAAGTAGCTGCGCTGAAGGGCGAGGCCGGCGCCTTCAAGGCCACGCTGCACATCAAGCCCCGCTTTATCGCCACTGATATCTGCAACGGCTGCGGCAAATGTGCGGAGGTCTGCCCGGAATCGCTGCCCAGCCTGTTCGACGAAGGCCTGCGCCTGCAGCGCGCCGCCTATCGTCTCTATCCGCAGGCAACACCGGACGCCTATGCCATCGAGAAGCGCGGTGTGGCGCCGTGCCGCGATGCTTGCCCGGCCGGCCAGCGGGCGCAAGGCTACATCGCGCTGGTTCGCGAGGGGCGCACTGCCGATGCGCTGCGCACCATTCAGGAAGACAATCCGTTTCCCGGCATCTGCGGGCGCATCTGCGATCATCGCTGCGAAAGCGCCTGCAGCCGCGGCAAGGTGGACGAGCCGCTGAACATCCGCGGCCTGAAGCGTTTTGTGGTCGATCGCGAATATGCGCGGCCGCGTGTGGCGCCAGCGCCCGCCGAGCGCCGTCACGAAGAACGCATCGCCATCATCGGCGCGGGCCCTTGCGGCCTTACGGCTGCACAGGATCTGCTGCGCCACGGTTACGGCGTAACGGTGTTCGAGGCGCTACCGGCGCCGGGCGGCATGCTGCGCTTTGGTGTCCCGGCGCACCGGCTTCCAGCGGGCATCATCGAGCGTGAAATCCAGGACATTCTCGATCTCGGCGTCGATCTGCGGCTCAACACGCGCGTGGACAATCTCGACGAACTCTTCGCACAGGGCTTCAAGGCCGTGCTGATTGCTGTGGGGGCCCAGGAAGGCATCCGCCTGCCGATTCCGGGCAACGATTTGAACGGCGTCATCATCAACACGCATTTCCTGCGCGATGTGCGCCTGGCGGAGATGATGCGCGCGGCGGGTGATGCGCCGAGCGCCGATCCGCGGGCTCTGATTGAAGGCAAGGATGTGGTGGTGGTGGGCGGCGGCGACGTCGCCGTGGACGTGGCGCGCAGCGCGCTGCGCCTGGGCGCGCACAAGGTGCACATGGCGGTGCGCGGCAGTTCCGGCTCCATGCCGGCCAGCGCGCATGAGCAGAAGGCGGCGCGTGAGGAAGGCATCGTGATCGAGATCGGCCTCAATTTCCTGCGCGTGATCGACGATGGTGCAGGCCGCGTGGCAGGCCTCGAATGCGAGCGCGTCCGCTTCGAACCCGATGCGAACGGCCGCCGCACCGCGGTGACGGTACCGGATTCGAAATTCGTGATCCCCGGCGAGGTGCTGATCTTCTCCGTCGGCCAGCGGGTGGGGCTCGGCCTGGCGCCGGCGGACTCCAAGGTACACATCTCGCGCGACAAGACGCTCGAAATCGACACTGCCACGATGGCTACGGGCCGGCCCGGTGTCTTCGCCGCGGGCGATTGCACTACCGGCACCGCCTTCGCGATCGAGGCCATCGCCGGCGGTCACAAAAGCGCCGAAGCCATTCATCGTTATCTGCGCAAAGGCGCAGCGCACGGCGCAGAGAAGCCGGTGCTGCCCGTCGCCGAGATGCGGCAGGAAGACCTGGACCGCAAGGTGCAGCAGTGCCAGATCATTCGCAGTCCGCGCGTGCCGATGCCGGAGATGACCGTCGCCACCCGCTGCGGCGATTTTGCCGAGGTCGAGCTGGGCTATTCGGAGGAGCAGGCCAAGGCCGAAGCTGGGCGCTGCCTCTCCTGCGGCATCTGCAGCGAATGCAACCAGTGCGTCTATGCCTGCGGCATCGGCGCCATCGATCATGCGATGGTGGAGGAGACGCGCGACATAAATGTGGGCGCGGTGGTGCTGGCACCCGGCTATCAGACCTATCGTGCGCAACTCTCCGAAGAATACGGCTACGGCCGTTATCCCAACGTCGTCACCTCGCTGGAGTTCGAGCGGCTGCTGAGCGCCTCAGGCCCGAACAACGGCCATGTTCTGCGCCCGTCCGACAGGCGCACGCCCAAGCGCATCGCCTTTCTGCAATGCGTGGGTTCGCGCGACCAGTCCCATGACTATTGCTCGGCCGTGTGCTGCATGTATGCCGCCAAGGAAGCGGTGCAGGCCATCGAGCACGAGCCCGATACGAAGATCCGCGTGTTCATGATGGATACGCGCGCCTTCTCCAAGGGCTATGAAGCCTATTACCGCTCGGCGCGGGAGAAATACGGTATCGGCTATACGCGCTGCCGCATCTCAGCCCTGCGCGAAGACCCGGCAACGAGGAATCTGCTGGTGCGTTATTGGGATCGGGCCGGGGCGCGCGAAGTGACCGAGGAAGAGTTCGACATGGTGGTGCTCTCCGTCGGCATGGAGATCGCGCCCGAAGTGCGCGATCTCGGCCGCCGCCTCGGCGTCGAGCTGGACGATCACGGTTTCTGCCGCACTGTGCAGTTCGATCCCCTGCAAACCAGCCGGCGCGGTGTCTTCGCTGTCGGCCCGTTCCGCGAGCCCAAGGACATTCCCGAATCGCTGGTGGATGCCAGCGGCGCGGCGGCCAGCATCGGCGAATTGCTTTCCAGCGCGCGCGGCACGCTGACGCGCAAACAGGAATACCCACCGGAGCGCGATGTCAGCAGCGAGGAAGCGCGCACCGCCGTCTTCGTCTGCCATTGCGGCACCAATATCTCGGGGTTTCTCAACTGCGATGAGGTGGCCGAATACGCCAAGACGCTTCCGGGCGTCATTCATGCCGAGGAAAGCCTCTATGCCTGCTCGCGCGATAGTGTCGCGCATATTGCCGACACTGCGCGCGAGCTGGGCGCCAACCGCCTGATTGTCGCAAGTTGCACGCCGCTGACGCATGAGGGGCTGTTCCGAGGCTGTGCGCGCAGCGCGGGGTTCAATCCTTTCCTGGTCGATATGGCCAATATCCGCAACCAGTGCTCCTGGGTGCATTCCAAGGACCGGGGCGAAGCCACCGCCAAGGCGAAGGATCTGGTGCGCATGTCGGCGGCGCGGGCGGCCGAACTGAAGCCGTTGAAGACCGGCGAGATGGCGATGAACCGCAGCGCGCTGGTGGTGGGCGGCGGGCCGGCGGGCATGACGGTGGCGCTGTCGCTGGCGCGGCAGGGCTTCGCCGTGCATCTGGTTGAGAAGCAGGCCGAGCTTGGCGGCGCACTGCGCCAGCAGCATTTCGGGCTGGATGATATCGGCGTGGCCAGTCCGCTCGGCCGTGCCGGCAGCGGCGCGTGGGTCAGGCCGCAGGCTCTGTTGGCTGAACTGGTGGCGGAGGTCGAGGCCGAGCCGCGCATCACCGTGCATCGGCAAACCGTGTTGGCCAAAACCAGTGGCTTCATGGGCAATTTCACCTCAACGCTGACCTCGCCCGACGGCGCGGTCGAGCGCGCGGTGGTGCAGCACGGCGCGGCGGTGCTGGCGACCGGTGGCGTCGAATACCGCGGCGAGGAATACGGCTACGGCCGCGATCCGCGCATCCTCACGCAGAGCCAGTTCGAAGAAAAACTGGCGGCGGGCGAGGTGCCGGGCCGCGTGGTGATGATCCAGTGCGTCGGCCCGGCAGAGCGTTATTGCGCGCGCATCTGCTGCACCACCGCGCTCAAGAACGCGCTCATCCTCAAGGCGCGCCAGCCTTCGTCCGAAGTGACGGTGATCTACAAGGATATCCGCACCTACGGTTTCAAGGAACGGCTCTACGACAAGGCGCTGGAGGCCGGCGTTCGCTTCGTCCATTACGACGAGGCGCATGTGCCGGAAGTTTCCAGTGAGAACGGTCGGCCTGTCGTACGCGTGTTCGAGGAAATCCTCGGAAAGGCGCTGGCGCTGACGGCGGATTATCTTGTGCTTTCCACGCCGCTGGTGCCGCCGCCCGCGGCGCGCGAGCTGTCCTCCTGCCTCAAGGTACCGATCGACGCGGACGGCTTTTTCCTCGAAGCGCATGTCAAGCTGCGGCCGGTGGATTTCCTCTCTGAAGGCCTCTACATGGCGGGTACCGCGCATTATCCCAAATCGCTGGAGGAGACGCTGGTGCATGCCCGCGCGGCGGCGGCGCGCGCCGGTGCGCTGATCTCGCATGACAGCATCACGGTCGGCGGCAGCATCGCCGAAGTCGATCCGGCGCTGTGCGTGGGTTGCCTGACCTGCGTGCGCAGCTGCGCCTATTCGGCGCCGCGTATCAACCCCGAGCTCTGCGGGGTCGGCGGTATCATCGGCGCGGCCTATATCGAACCGGCGCTATGCCAGGGCTGCGGGCTGTGCGCCGCCCAGTGTCCTGCCAACGCCATCCAGCTCAGGCACTACACCGATCTGCAGGTGCGGGCGAAGGTCGATGCCCTGTTTGAGCGTTTCCATGAGAGCCATGCGCCATGACAAACCCTGACACGGTCATCGCATCACCGGCAGCGACCGCAGGCGGCTTTCATCCCGAAGTGGTGGCGTTCTGCTGCCGGCATTGCGCCTATGCCGCGGCCGATCTGGCCGGCGGCAAGCGCCAGCCCTATCCCAGCGCCATCAAGATCGTCGAGCTGCCCTGCACCGGCCGCATCGACATCGTGAACATCTTGCACGCCTTCGAGGACGGCGCCGACGGCGTGTTGATCGCCGGCTGCCTGCCTGGCAGCTGTCATTATATCAGGGGCAATCTCTATGCGCGCCAGCGCCTCGATTACATCCACGGGGCGCTGAAGGAGATCGGCCTGGAGCCCGCGCGGGCGCGCATGATCAACATCTCCGCCGCGATGGGCGTGCAATTCGCCGAACTGGCCAGCGAGCATGTCGAAACCGTGCGCGCCCTCGGCCCCAGCCCGCTACGCGGCCAAGCTCAGGAAGAAGGAAATCCCGCATGATCGTCGCGGAGAAGAAACCTCTCGAGGCCGTCGCCAGAATGCTGGAGAACTACGACCGGGTGCTGGCCGTGGGCTGCGGCACCTGCGTCACGGTCTGTTTCTCGGGCAGCGGCAAGGAAGTGGCCGCGCTGGCGGCCAGCCTGCGCATGAAGCGGCGCATCGAGGGCACGCCGCTCGCCGTCGGCGAGGGCATGGTGCAGCGCCAGTGCGAATGGGAATATCTCGATCCCTTGGCCGATCAGGTGAAGAATTACGACGCCGTGCTGTCGCTGGGCTGCGGCGTGGGCGTGCAGACGCTGGCCAAGCGCTTCCCCGGGACGCGCGTGCTGCCGGCGCTGAACACGCTGTTCATGGGTCTGCCCACCGAGCAAGGCGTGTGGGAGGAGCGCTGCCAGGGTTGCGGCAATTGCGTGCTCGACAAGACCGGCGGCATCTGCCCGGTCAGCCGCTGCGCCAAGCAGTTGTTCAACGGCCCCTGCGGCGGTTCGCAGAACGGCGTCTGCGAAGTGGACGCGACGGTGCCCTGCGCCTGGCACATGATCTGGGAGCGGGCCGAGGCGCTCGGCATGACCGAGGCGCTGATGGAAATCGAGCCGGCGAAGGACTGGTCCACCAGCCGCGACGGCGGCCTGCGCCGCATGGTGCGCGAAGACCTGCGCGCGCCGCGTGAAGAAACGAAGGAGGGCTGAGGATGAGCTTGGCAAACGCAGCCGCCATTCCACCCGAAACTACGCCTAAATCCGGCGGCAATCTGGAGCGCGTGCTGTCCGCGGGGCAGTTCGCCGTCACCGCCGAGCTGGGCCCGCCGCGCGGCTGCGATGCCGACGCCGTGCGCCGGAAGGCGCAGCTGCTCAAGGGCTGGGTCGATGCCGCGAACGTCACCGACAACCAGGCCGCCGTGGTGCGCATGAGCAGCATCGCCACCGGCCTGCTGATGATCGCCGAGGGGCTGGAGCCGATCGTGCAGATGACCTGCCGCGACCGCAACCGGCTGGCAATGCAGAGCGACCTTTTGGGCGCCGCCGCGCTTGGCGTGCATAATCTGCTGTGTCTTTCTGGCGATCACCAGTCCAAGGGCGATCACCCCGGCGCCAAGAACGTGCACGACGTCGATTCGATCCAGCTCGTGGCGATGGTGCGCGGCATGCGCGACGAAGGCCACTACCAGAACGGCAAGGATATTCCCGGCGGCGGGCCGCGGCTTTTCATCGGCGCGGCCGAGAATCCGTTTGCCGACCCGGCCGCCATCCGCCCCTATCGCCTGCGCAAAAAGGTCGTGGCCGGCGCCGATTTCATCCAGACGCAGTTGATCTACGACGTGCCGCGCTTCCGCGCGTTTATGAAGAAAGTCGTCGATCTCGGTGTCCACGAGAAGACCGCGATCCTGGCCGGTGTCGGCCCGGTAAAGAGCCCGGGCATGGTGCGCCACCTGCGCCAGAACGTGCCGGGCCTTGCCGTGCCCGAAACCATCGACGTGCGCCTCGAGGATGCAGTCAAGGGCATCGACGACAAGCAGGCCCGCGCCCAGGCCTGGCGCAATGAGGGCAAACGCATCTGCGTGGAAACCATCCAGCAGATCCGTGAGATCGAGGGCGTGGCCGGCGTGCATGTCATGGCGATCGAATGGGAAGAGGCGGTGCCCGATATCGTCAAGGCAGCCGGATTGCGCCAGCAGCCGCGAGGGTGAGCCGATGAACGCGATGGAACAGACGGCGGCCTTCGCGCGCGGTGCGCAATCGGGTGCGGCGACGTTCGCCGATACGGTCAGGGCACGGATAGGCGAGAATATCAACCGCTGCTGGCAGTGCGTGAAGTGCACCGCGGGCTGCCCGCTCGCCGACCAGTTCGACCTGACGCCGAACCAGGTGATGCGCGCTTTGCAGTTGAACGACGAAAACGTGCTGGCGAGCAAGACGATCTGGCTCTGTTCCTCCTGCTACACCTGCGCCACGCGCTGCCCGCGCGGCATCGACGTGACCGGTGTGATGGATATGCTGCGCATCGAGGCGAAGAAGCGCGGCATCGCGCCGGCGGTTCCCGAGATCCCTGCCTTCAACGCGCTGTTCATGCGGCTGGTCGCCATCTTCGGGCGGCTGCCCGAGGCGCTGCTGATGCTGGCCTTCAACCTCGTGCGCGGCAAGCCGGTCCATGATGCCGGGTTGGGGTGGCAATTGTTTCGCCGCGGCCGGCTCAAGCTGTTGCCGAAATTTGTTCGCATGCCCACAGCCGTGGTCGCGGTGGCCGATGCCGGCAAAAAGATCGGCTATTTTCCAGGCTGCGCTTCGGAGGGCAGCGCTTCGGATTATGACCGCACCGCTCGCATGGTGGCCCGCGCGCTCGATCTCGATCTGGTCGAGCCGGAAGGCTGGACCTGCTGCGGCTCCAGCCCGGCGCACGCGACCGACGCGGAACAGGCCACACTGATGCCGATGCGCAGCATCGCCGCCGTCGAGCGCATGCAGATCGGTACGCTGACCACGCCGTGCAGCGCTTGCTTCGGCCGGCTCAAGACGGTCGAGCATGCTGTCCGCGAGGATGCGGCCAAGGCGGCGAGGATCGCTGGAAAGATCGGCCATAGCTATGGCGGCACGGTGCGCGTGCAGCACCTGCTCGACACGCTGATGGAACAGGCCGGCCCGGACAAGGTCGCCGCGCGCGTCAGGCGGCCGCTCGCCGGGCTGAAGGTCGCCTGCTATTATGGCTGCCTGATTACGCGCCCAAGCCGCATTACCGGCGCCGAACATCCCGAATATCCGATGAAGATGGATTATCTGGTGCGGG
Source organism: Alphaproteobacteria bacterium (assembly GCA_018971835.1). Taxonomy (GTDB): domain Bacteria; phylum Pseudomonadota; class Alphaproteobacteria; order Micropepsales; family Micropepsaceae; genus Rhizomicrobium. Next base: position 37,226 of record JAGWZW010000006.1, on the reverse strand, counting down.
CACTGGGCGCGGAGCCGGTCGCATGGTCCGGCAAGACCGATTGCTGCGGCGGCTCGCTCGGTATCTCTAAGACCGAGGTGTCGCTGAAGATGACGAAGAAGGTGCTGACGAACGCGCGTGCCTGCGGCGCGGATATCGTCGCCACCATGTGCCCGATGTGCCACATCAACCTTGATGCGCGGCAGCGGCGGCTGGACTTCGAAACGCCCACACCAATCGTTCACGCCACGCAACTCATGCTGCTGGCCTTCGGCGAAGACGCCCGCAGTGCCCAGCTCGGCCGGGCCATCGTCGATCCCGCGCCGCTGTGCCGTCGGTTCGCCGCGGTAGAATAAGCACCGGCAGGTTTCACGTATCGTCCAACTGGCGCAGGCGGTAGTTCAACTGCGCACGCGACAATCCCAGCATCCGGGCCGCCTTGGCGACGTTGCCTCGGGCGCGGGCCAGCGCCTCGCGGCAAAGCTGCTCGTCCCACTGGCGAATGGATAATCCCGCGTCCAGTGCCCGTGCGATCAGGCCGTTTGCTCCGTTCCCGTTTCCTGCCGGCTCGCCGGAGTTTTCGCTTTCCCGGAACACGCCGCTTGAATCCATAAGATAGGGAATATCCGGTGGGATTTTTCCGGGGGGAAACAGGTGCTGGACGTCGACCACGCCATCCGTACCGGCAGAAATGACGGCGCGCTCTATGATGTTCTGCAATTCTCGGACATTTCCGGGGTAATCGTAGCGCAGCAGTGCGTTGACCGCCTGGGTGGTGAACATGTCGACCTTGCGGCCGTATTTGGCGCTGTACCGCTCCAGAAAATGCTGCATGAGCAGCGGGATGTCGTCGCGCCGTTCGCGTAGCGGTGGTAAGGTGATGGGGAATACGTTCAGCCGGAAATACAGATCCTGACGGAACCGGCCGGCATCGACTTCCTTGCGCAAATCCACATTCGTCGCTGCCACCAGGCGTACGTCGACCTTGATCGGCTGGACGCCGCCAACCCGCTCGATGACTCCTTCCTGCACCGCGCGCAGCAACTTCCCCTGCGCGATCAGGCTCATGGACGAGATCTCATCGAGAAATAGCGTGCCGCCGGAGGCGCGCTCGAAGCGGCCGGGGCGGGAAACCGTCGCGCCCGTGAATGCGCCGCGTTCGACGCCGAACAGCTCCGATTCGATCAGCGTATCCGGGATGGCCGCACAATTGACGGCGATGAATGGGCCGTTCGCGCGCGGGCTGATGGCGTGCAACGTTGCCGTGAACATCTCCTTGCCGACGCCGGACTCGCCTTCGAGCAGGACCGTGGCGTCAATTCCGGCCACCTTTTCGAGCTTGTCGCGCGCGGCGCGGAATGCTGGAGAAACGCCGATGACCATCTGCGGGCCGGGCCCGGATGCGGTGTTCGAGGCATTGTCGGTCTGCCGGCTGCCCCGCGGCACCAGTTCCGCCACAGAGTAGAACCGCACCTGGGGTTCACCTTCTGCCCAATCCTTAGCCGGACGCCCGACGCAGCGGCAACAGGGTGCTCCCATTGCTGTGCATTCGATCTCCTTGTAGAGCATCTCTGTTCCGTTGATGGAACTGGCGTAGCCGTTCGCATAGCCGACCAGCATCCAGCAAACCGGAATCGTGCTAAGACCGAATGCGGCGACATGTTCGGCCGCTTCCACCGAGCCGTGCCAGGTGAAAGTTCCCCGATAACTCTCCCGGTCCGCATTCAGGGTGAACTGGCCGGGAAGCACCTTGACGAGTCCTTCCAAGCCATGAAGCCGCGCGCCGGCATTGAAAAAAATGCTGGCCACATCGCCGCTCGTGCCGTGTGACCAGCGGTCGCGAACGATCGTGGCATCCCTGGTGCCGGCGACGTGCCCCATCCGCATGAGCAATTCGCGGGTTTTTTCCAGGCCCAGCGCGGCGATGAGTTCCTGACGAAGCGCGCCATATGCTGCCGCATGAAGCAGCATCATCCGCTGATCGCCAAACCAGATTCGCCCGTCCTCGGGCGAAAATTTCAGGTTGTCGAACATCTCCCGGAAGGTGGGGGAGGCGCCGCTATCCCAGTTTTGATCGGCCGTGATCTGCGAACGTCCCGCCTGCCGCATCACCTCGGCCAGCGTCAACCGGGCTTCGGTCATCGTTCCTCCCCATGTCGGACGATTACTTCAAGTGAGAAAATTATACAATTTCCATAGGGCTTTGAAATCAAAACTGCGAATTTTGTCAATTTCTATGGCCGCAAACTTCACTGTGACTGGCAGTTTGCCGCCCAATGGAGACAACGCTAGAAAATATCATTTCAATATCAGTTAGTTAGATAAATTTTTACCGTTGGTTTGCCGGTAGCCGAATGCGGCACGCTGTTTGCGTCTGCCTCATGTCAAAGCACCCGAAGTGGAAATTTTTGCAAATCACTGCGGGATCGGGAGGAAAGCCGGCGATTTGCATCCATCTGGTCTGCACGGCGCATCACTTTGCGCTGCAAGCGAGCGACCGCGAGTCTGTCCTTCCATCCTTGGGTGCCAGTGAATCTGAAGTCGCGTCAGAATTTATACTTGGGACGCAAATTAAAAAACAGGAAAGGGGACGGTCATGAGGAATATAGGACGCACGGGACGGCATAAGTATTACTTGACGAACTTGAAAGGAACTGCGCTCGGCCGGCCCAAGTCGCTGGCCGTGCGGGCCGGAGTTTCGGCGTTCGTGGCAATGTTTATGGCGCCGGTGGTCGCGGTGGCCGCGCCTGCAGCCGGTACCGCGCAGGATGCCAAAGCCCCTCCGGCACCGAGCGCCAGCCCGTCAAGCGGGCTGGAGGAAGTCGTGGTGACGGCACGCTTCCGCTCGGAAAGCGTTCAGAAATCGCCGTTGTCCATAACGGTTCTGACCGCGAGCGATCTGGAAGATCGCGGCATCTCGAATGTCACCGATCTCGCCCAAAGCGTGCCGAACGTCACGCTGCTGCCGGCCGGCGCGGGTTACGGCAAATCGGCTATCGCGTTCATTCGCGGCGTCGGCCAGAACGATTTCAACTTCGCCTTTGAACCGGGCGTCGGCATGTATGTCGACGACATCTATTACTCGACGCTGTTCGGCTCGGAATTCACGCTGGGCGACGTGGCGCGAGTCGAGGTGTTGCGCGGCCCGCAAGGCACCTTGTTCGGAAAGAACTCGGAAGGCGGCGCGGTTCGCATCACGTCCGTTCAGCCGGGGCCGCAGCCGGACGCGTATGTGGAAGCCGGCTACGGCAGCTATAACCGCCAGATGATCCGCGGTGCGTTCAACACCACGTTGATTCCCGGCAAGCTTTTCGTGCGCGCGTTTGGCGCCGCAGAAAGGGCAGACGGCTACGTCAACATCTACGACTACGCCTGCAAAAATCCGGCGGTGGCAGGCAACCTCAAGTCCACGACCAACAGCGGCAGTTGCCAGACCGGAACCGAAGGCTCGACCGACACCATCATGGGGCGTATCGCCGCCCGGTGGCTGGTCAACGACGATCTGACGGTCGATCTTTCGGCGGACCTGGAACGCGACGCCGGCGACGCAGCGCCCGATATCCCGCTCGTGATAGACCCCGGCTATCCCGGCGCCGGAACGGCGAATTACAACACCTATGTGGCCGTCCCCTATTACGGCATTCCGATCGATTCCCGGTTCGTAACCGGCAGCGCCTACAGCACCTATTCGAGCTTCACCGATCAGCGCAGCGGGATTTCCATTCCCAACGCGAACACCAGCAACGCCTGGGGCGTGCAGGGCAAGATCACCTGGAGCGCGCCCGACGATGTGCTGGTGACCTCCATCACGGGTTATCGCGTGAACAGCGGCCAGTTCTCCGACAACAAGGGCGGGCCGATCCCCATCGAACTCGTCTACAACGAGGTGAAACATCACCAGTTCAGCGAAGAGCTGCGGGTCGAAGGCAAGGCATTCGACGACGCGCTCGAATGGACGCTAGGCGGATATTACTTTACCGGCTACAGCTGGAACGGCGGCGAAGTCGATGTACCGGGGGCACAGATTCTTCCGCCTGGCCTGGTGCCGGCATTCCCGGACGGTACCTACGGCATAAATTTCAAGCTGAACGATCCGGTGCATTCCAAGAACATTTCCGGCTATGTCCACGGCATCTATCACTTCAATAAAAAGCTGAGCCTGGAAGTCGGCGCGCGCTACAGCTACGACAAGAAGACATATACGTTCTATCGTCTGCTGCTGCCGCTCACGCCCGCAAACCCGATTTTCCCTCCGGGTACGTTCCTGTTTCCGATCACCTCCGAGACGTCGTCGTCCTACCGCATCGATCCGAAAGTCGGGCTCCAGTATCAATGGACGCCGAACTTGATGACCTATGCGCAATACTCCACGGGCTACAAGGCGGGCGGCATCAACCCGCGTCCGGCAGCGGCCAGTCAGGTGGTTCCTTTTGGGCCTGAATCGCTGCAGGCCTACGAAATCGGCGTCAAGAGTCAGTGGTTTGACAACCGTCTGCGCGCCGATGTGGCAGGCTTCATCAACGAATACAATCAGATGCAGGTTGTCGGCGTGACCGGCGGCAGCGTGGCGACCACTCTGGTCATGAATGCCGGCTCCGCGCAGGTTATGGGGCTCGAATTCGAAGGTGAGGTGGAGCCCATTGACAATCTGCTATTCAATCTTTCTCTGGGCTATCTCGACTTTCAATATCAGAGCCTGGGCGCGGCGGCCTACGATCCGCTCACCAATCCGAGCGGTATCATGAAGGGCGATGTGCCGCCGGATGTTCCGACGTTCAAGATCAACCTCGGTGCGCAATACACCTTCGATTTCGACCGGGCCGGCACGCTCACGCCGCGCCTCGACTGGACCTACCAGACGAGAGTCTACTACGACGTGCAGAATACCCCCGCCGCGTCGCAGGCCGGCTATGGCCTGCTCAACCTCCATTTGACCTACGGAACACCCGATGGGAAATGGAATGCTTCGCTGCAAGTGGATAACGCAACGGACAAGCAGTATTACCTTACAAAGTTCAATCTGCTGGCTGCATACGGCACCCTTTACGGGCAGCCCGCTATGCCGAGGACGGTATTCTTCTCGATCAAGCGGACATTCTGAAATGTCGTCACGGCAATCCGGAATCTGTGAAAGGCTACTGCCATGAAATGTATCACCGTGCTCTATCCGATGAAGGACAATGAGGGCTTCGACTTCGACTTCTACAAGCGCCGGCATGTGCCCTTGATCCAGGACATTCTCGGCAAGTCTCTGCACAAGATCGAGGTGCGCAAGGGCCAGTCCTCGCAAGATGGCGGCGCGCCGACTTACGTTGCGGTGATCAGCATCTGGATCGCTGATTGGCAGGCCTATGAGAAGGCTATGGCCAACCGTACGCAGGAACTGCTCGACGAGGTGCCGTTGTTCACGAAGGCGATGCCCACCATGCAGATCGACGAGGTATTCTGCGAGGGCGCTCCATAATGGCAGCTGGTTCGGCGCAAGGCTTCGACTATGTCATTGTCGGAGCAGGTTCGGCCGGCTGTGTTCTTGCCAACCGTCTCTCGGAGCAGAAGGACGCCTCCGTTCTGCTCCTGGAGGCGGGCGGCCGGACAACCGGCCTTTTCAAGGATATGCCCATTGCCTTCCCGCGCTACGTGCTGCGGCGCGACCTTAACTGGAACTTCGTGGGCGAACCGGAGCCCTATGCCAACAGCCGGCGCATCGAGATTCCGCGCGGCAAGGCGCTGGGCGGTTCCACCGCCATCAACGGCATGGTCTATGCTCGCGGTCACAGGCTCGATTACGACGACTGGGCGCAGAAAGGCCTCACCGGCTGGAGCTATGCCGACGTGCTGCCCTATTTCCGGCGCTCGGAAAACAGCTGGGCGGGCAACAATGCCTATCACGGCACGGGCGGCCCGATGGATGTCGTCATGCCGGCCGAGAACCAGATGTACCGCGAGTTGCGGGATTCGGTGGTTGGGGCCGGCTTTCCCGCGACGGAGGATTATCACGGCGAACGCAGCGAAGGCATCCAGCGCGCCGAACTGACCATCAACAAGGGCCTTCGGGGCAACGTGGCGCGGCTTTATCTGGCGACGGCGATGTCCCGGCCCAATCTTTCCGTGATCAGCCGCGCGCATACCACGCGCGTACTGTTCGAGGGCAAGCGCGCTGTCGGCGTGGAGTATCTGAGAAACGGCGAGGTTCATAGCGCCCGTGCCAATCGCGAGGTGATCCTCTCCGGCGGCACCTATGGCTCGGCGCAGGCGCTGATGCTCTCCGGCATCGGGCCGGCGGACGAACTGGCGCAGCACGGGATTTCAGCGCTTGTCGATCTGCCCGGCGTGGGCAAGAACCTGGTGGAGCATCCCTTCCTGTTCCTGGGCTGGAGGGCGCAGGCCGGCACCTACACCGACAAGCTGCGGCTGGATCGCGCCACGTTGCTGGTGCTGCAGTGGTTTTTCTTCCGTACGGGCGCCTTCGCCACCAACGGCACCGGCGCCAACATCTTCGTGCGCACCGAACCCAATCTCGACCGGCCGGACATGCAGTACACCTGCGTCTCGGTGGAGCTGAGCGCCAGCGATATCTGGTTCCCGTTCATTCGCAAGCCGGATCGCATGCTGCGCTGTGGCATCTCGATGATCCGCGAGGACAGTCGCGGCGAGGTTACGCTACGCTCGGCCGATCCGCGCGATCCGCCGCGCATCCTGTTCAACCTTTTCAAAGAGCGCTCGGACGTGGAGCGCATGATCCGCGGCGTGCGCATTGCGCGGGAAATCTACAACCAGCCGCCGCTCAAGCAGTACACCTCCGGCGAGTTGATCCCTGGCGAACGCATCAAGAGCGACGAGGAACTGGAAAAGTTTGTCCGTTCTGAAGGCGCCATCACCCAGCATCCAGTGGGCACCTGCAAGATGGGCACGGACAGCGACCCCGGCGCGGTTGTCGATGCCACGCTCAGGGTGCGAGGCGTGGAAGGCTTGCGGGTGGCGGACGCCTCGATCATGCCCAACGTCCCCGGCGGCAATACCAATGCTCCTGCGATCATGATAGCGGAGAAAGCCTCGGACATCATTCGCGGCCGCACTTTGCCGCGCGCGGAACTCTAGGAGGGACGGGATGAAAGATCTGAACGGCAAGGTCGCCCTTGTCACTGGCGGCAGCAGCGGCATCGGCCTCGGCATTGTCAAGGTGCTAGCCGAGGAGGGCATGACCGTCGCCTTTACCTACCGCAACGCTGTGCATCGCGACGAAACGCTGGCCTACTTCGCCGGCCACCCGGGACAGCGCGTCTATCCGGTCGAACTGGACGTGACCGACCGTGTGGCCCTGGCCCGCGCCGCCGACCAGATCGAGAAAGTGCTGGGGCCAGTGCAACTGCTGGTCAACAATGCCGGCGTGGCCGTGCATGGCCTGGTTGAGCACGCCACCTATGACGATTGGGACTGGGTACTGAACGTCAATCTCGGTGGCGTGGTCAACGGCATCGTCACCTTCCTGCCGCGCATGCTGGCGAGCGACCTGGAATGCCACATCGTCAACGTTTCCTCGATGGGCGGGGTGGCGGCGCTGGGTGCGGTCGGGCTTTACGCTACCTCGAAATTCGCCGTGGTCGGGCTCACCGAGGCGCTGCGCACTGACATGATCGGCCGCAAGATCGGCGTCTCGGTCTATTGCCCGGGACCGGTGCAATCCAACATCGGTACTTCCGATCGCAGCCGCCCACAGGCGCTGGCGAAGAGCGGTTACAGCGCCGAGGATGCCGCTGTGGGTGCCCCGCCGCCGGACGTCATGCAGCACGCCATGAGCCCGGTCGAGGCGGGGCGGCATGTGCTGCGGGGCATCCAGAACAACGCGCTTTATATCTTCAGCCATCCCGAATTTCGCGAGGTCATGGCCGCCCGCCACGCTGCCATCATGGCCGCGCTGCCCAACGATGCCATCGATCAGGCACGGGCCGATTCCATCCGCTGGATCCTTTCCAACCCGATTTATAGCGAAGGGGCCTGAGTGGCCGCATTGCGCCTCCCGAGGGCCCAACCATGAAAGACTTTGCCGGCAAGACGGCGTTCATCACTGGCGGCGCCAGCGGCATCGGCCTGGGCATCGCTACCACGCTCTTGGAAGCGGGCGCGAAGGTCGTGATCGCCGATATCGAGCAGGCGCATCTTTCCGAAGCGAAGACGATGCTGGCCAGCCATGAAGGCGCCGCGCATTTCATCCGTCTCGACGTGCGCGATCGCGGAGCCATGCGCCGCGCAGCCGAAGAAACGGCGCAGATCTTCGGCAATGTTCACATCCTCTGCAACAACGCCGGCACCGGCCTTTCGGTGCCAATCGAAGAAGCCAGTTACGAGGATTGGGATCTGATCTTTTCCATCAATCTCGGCGGTACTATCAACGGCATTGTCACTTTCCTTCCCGGGATGAAGGCGCATGGCGAGGGCGGGCATCTCGTCAATACCTCCTCGATGGCCGGAATCATCCCGTGCCCCAGCTGGGCTGGGCTCTATTCGGCCACCAAATTCGCCATCCGTGGACTTTCCGAATCGCTGCGCCTCAGCTTGGCGCCCTTCAACATTGGTGTTTCCACGCTCTGCCCCGGCATGGTGGATACGCGCATCATGACGGCGGAGCGGCGCCTGCGCCCGGAGCGCCGCGGATCAGGCGCAGACGACTGGCCGGAAAAGATGGAATTCGCCATGAAGCCGCGGGAAGTCGGCGCGCGCGTGCTGGAGGGGATCCGCCGGCAGTCGGCCTTTATCTTCACACATGGCCATTTCCGCGAGGAAGTCGCCGCGCTCTTCGCGGAGATTCTCGATGATTTTCCGCCACCATCCGAACCCTGCGCCGAGGAAAAGGCGGTCGAAGATGCACGCCGGCGCGATATCGAAGTGCGCAAGGCGTTGATCGTCGCGCAGGTGGCACGCGTCTGACGACGGCTTGACCGGGAGTGGGCACGATGAAAGCGGGAAGCTGGTGGTCTATCGGCCTGATTTACGTCTATGGCGTCATCGGCGCGGCAGAGATCAGCCGCGCGCTTCCCATACAGGGCGATTTCATGCGGGCGCTGCACGCCGGTCCCGAAGGTTTCGCCTTGTTTGTTTCGCTGCTCACGGTGCCGACGGCGCTGCTGTCCACCGTTGCGGGCGGCCTGATTGATCGCATCGGCGCGCGCGAAGCGTTGGGTGTCAGCTGTGCCATCGGAGCCGTCGCCAATTTCTGCTATCTGTTCACCGGAACAGTGTTCGGGTTTGAGGTCATTCGCGTCTTCGAAGGATTTTCGCTAATCGGGTTTTTCGCTGGTGCGCCGGCCCTGATTATGGCGACCACATCCGGCCGGCGGCGCATGAGCGCGATGGCCGTCTGGTCGACCTATACGCCGGTAGGATTTTCGCTCGGGCTGGTGATGGGCGGCATGTTTGCGGGCGGCAGCAACTGGAAATACGGCTTTCTGATTCACGCTGTCATCTTCATCCTGTGCAGCGCAGCGGCCTTTCTGCTACCGCGGCCGCCGCAGGTGGCCAGAAAGCCTGCCGGCACATTTGCAGCGGGGCTGGCGGATATCCTGTCGGGTTATACGCAAATCGGCCCGTTGCGCGTATCGCTGGCCTTCGGACTGATGGCATTTGTCGGTCTGGGCACCAGCACCGTGTTTCCGTCCTTGTTCGCGAATGCGCACGGTGTGTCGCTGGTCCGGGCCTCGAACATCCTTGCCGCCGCAAATTTCGCCAACCTCGCCGGCGGGCTTGGCGTCGGGATTCTGCTGGCGAGGGGCATGCCGGTGCGCCCGCTTTTCATCGCGCTGGCGACCATTGGTTCGGCATCCGGCATCGGCCTTTACCTGCCGGGTACGTCGGCCGTGTTCGGTATCGTGATGCTCTGCGTCTGGCTGGTAGCGTGCGGCGCTGGCGCTTCGGCCGTTCTGGCCGTGTTGCCAGCAGTGGTACCCGCGCCTGAAAAAGGCGCCGCGGCAGCGGGCCTGCTCAGCCAGATCGCAGCAGCCACCAGCATCGTCACGCCGATCATCTTCCTGATGATCGAGGCGCATGGGCAGTGGGGGCTTCTCGCCGGTCTTGCCGTTCTCGGCTGGATGGCGAGTGTGCTGATGATTCCAACAGCGGAGCCGCGCATGGATACCAGCGCCATGTCTCCAACAGGCTGACGGCCGCGCCGCCAGGTAATGCCGCCGCATTAAATTCCGGGCATGTGCAAATGCATTGAAGCCGCTTCGATGCGCTGGCGCATGGCGAGGTGGCATAACGGGGCTTACGCCACCGGCAAATCCGTAGCAGACAAATGGACATTCGCCAGTCCTGAAGTGCGTTGCCCGTTCGGCCCGGGCAATCTGCTGTCACTCTTGCGCGAGGGAGGATTTGCGCGGGATGATATCGCCGTCCATCACGTCAATGCAGGTATGGGCGTAAAAGGCCTTATCGCCATCGCCCGCAAGCAATAACGCATACAACACAGGAGAGAGGGATATGACCGGCAAACCGACACATGCAAAATGGACGATGCCGCTTCTGGCGGTGGCGGCGTTGGTGCTGCTGCCGGCGGCCGCCCTGGCGGACGCGCATTCCGAAATTGTCACCGCTGCCACTCACGCCGGACTGGCTTCCAAGTCCGACACCGTGAAGATGGTGCATACCCATCTTCATCACACGCTCAATTGCCTGTCCGGGCCGAAGGGCAAGGATTTCGACGCGACAGAGATGAATCCCTGTTCCCACTCCGGCAATGGCGCCATCCCAGATGCCGCAGACGCGAAAACCAGGGCGGCGCTCGAAGCCGCCGCCGCCGAGGCCGCGAAGGGGCTCAAGGACGACGATCTGAAATCCGCCCAGTCGGCCGCCGCCAAGGTTGCGGTGATGCTGAAGGCTGTCGAATAGCGAACTAAGAGGCTGGATTGGGCTGCGCGGTCGCGCTGCAGCGCAGCAAATCCGGCCGTTGCCAAATTGACGCGTTGCCGCGACAGGCGGCCACGCGTGCGCTTTTGCGACTGCTCCTAAGTCTACTAAGTCTTTGTTTTCTAGAAGTTATCTTATTAAGATTACAATCATGCAATAATTGATATGACGCAACAAAGGGTTAGGGTGCGCGCGATATCTCCGAGCGACACAACAGGACTGTCCAGACGCGATCGCGCGTTCAAGGCGTCCAACCACCTGCAGGGGATAAGAACAATGTCGATAGTCTCATTTCCGGTCGGCGCCCGCGCCACGCTGCTGGCAAGCGCGGGAGCTATTGGTCTTCTGGCGCTGAGCGCGGCGCCGGCGGCGGCCGTTCCCAGTTATGCGCGACAGACCGGCCTGGCGTGCGAAGCCTGCCATACCGTGTTCCCGGAGCTGACGCCGTTCGGCCGGCGCTTCAAGCTCGACGGTTATCTGATCAACAACCGCCAGCGCATCAGCGATGTCGGCCAGAACGACCGGCGCAATCTGGATCTCAGCTTCTTCTCGCCGATCTCGGCCATGGTGGTCGCGGGCTACACCCACACCAGCGCAACCGCGCCGGATTCGAACGGCCTCGGCAATGCGCAGAACAACACGACCGAGTTCCCAAGCCAGTTGAGCCTGTTCTATGCGGGCCAGGTCGCGCCGCATCTGGGAACCTTCATCCAGATCACCTACGATCCGACGGCCGGTTCCATCGGCATGGACAACACCGACATTCGTTTTGCCGATACCGAGATGCTCGCCTCCGGCGCCAAGCTGGACTGGGGCCTCAGCCTGAACAACAACCCGACAGTGCAGGATCTCTGGGACACGGTGCCGGCCTGGTATAACCCCTATATGGCGCCGAATACCGTGCCCGGCCAGGGCGCGGGCGGGGCGACATTCATTGACGGCACAGTCGCGGGCAACTCTGCAGGCCTGACGGTCTATGGCATGCTCAACAACACCTGGTACGCCGAAGCCGGCGTCTATACGTCGGCTCCGCAAGGCGTCAACGGACCGTATGACTCGGCAGCCGGCATGGTGATCGACGGCGGCGCGCCCTATTGGCGCTTTGCCGGCGAATGGGACTGGGACAACAACTCCTTCGAGGTCGGCACCTACGGCATGTCGGCACATACCCGCGTCGCCAACGACCTGGCCGGCGACGGCTGCCTCACGCAGACCAGCTTTGTCGACAGTTCGGGTAATCCGATCTTTGATACGAGCGGCAAGTGCCAGGGCGTTGGCTCCGGTCCGACCGACAACTACCTCGATTACGCCTTTGATACCCAGTACCAGTACATCGGTACGCGCGACATCTTCACCCTTGCCGCAACGTGGATCCACGAGGACTCTACCCTCAACAGCACCGCAAGCGCCTACAATCTGGCCAACGGCACCAGCCTGACCGCCGCCAATACGCATATGGATACGGTGCGCGGCAGCCTTTCCTACTACTATCACCGGATGATCGGCGGCAGCATCCAGCCATTCGATACGTTCGGGTCTTCCACCGATCTGATGGCCAAGCCCGATACCAGCGGCGTGACTTTTGAGGTCGATTATCTGCCGTTCCTGAACACCAAGCTGGCGCTCGCCTACACCGCCTATGGCAAGTTCGCCGGCGCCAGCACCGGGGCAACGGACAACAATACATTCTACGGCTATCTTTGGATCGCGTTCTAAAGAGCGAGGGGAAAGAAAATGAAATCCATAGCAATCCTTGCTGCCGCGGGCGCAGTCCTGTTCGCTGTGAGCGCGTCAGCCCAACCGTCCGTGCCGATGGAGCCCGCACTTGTCGCCAGCACGTGCAGCCAATGCCACGGCGACCGCGGCCTTTCCATCGCGCCGCTCTTCCCGGATCTGGCAGCCCAGAACAAGGACTACCTTGTTACGCAGCTCAAGGCATTCCGGGACCACAAACGCAGCGATGCCCATGCTCAGGCCTATATGTGGGGCATGGCGGGCGACCTGACCGACGATACGATCGATGCAATCGCCACCTACTTCGCGGCTTTGCCGCCGCCACCGCGCACCTCCGGGCTGAGCCCGGAGGAAGTGGCTGCCGGCAAGGCCATCTTCGAGAATGGCGTGGCTGCCGACAACGTGCCGGCCTGCAACGCCTGCCACGGCGATACGGCAGCCGGCAGCGCGACGATCCCGCGTCTGGCGGGCCAGCATCGCGAATATCTGGCGGCGCAGCTTTTGGCCTTCCGCACCAAGCAGCGCTACAACGAGATCATGTCTGCCAACGTTGCCCAGATGACGGACGAGCAGATTCGTGACGTGTCGAGCTATCTGGCGTCGCTGGCTTCGCCCAGCTCCGCTGAGGAGGCGACAAAACCGGCCAGCAAATAATCGCGCGGCGCGGCCGGATCATCTCCGGCCGCGCAACGCTTCCAAGATCGGCGGATGAACTTTTCGAGTCGTTCTAAGTTTAATCTACAGAACTGCACACGATGCGCGTCATCGTTTCGCAGCGCGCATCGGTCACAGTCTAGATCGCAACAACCACACAACCGGCATGGTATCATCGCATCAATCCATCTGACAGGAGAATGCGATGAAGAAAACTCTTCTCACCGCCGTGATCGGCGCTGTAGCGCTGATCGGTACAGCAAGCCTTGCGAACGCCGGCGAAGTGACGGGCGGAATCTGCAAGGTCACCGAAGCCAGGATCAGCAATGCCGGCGATGGGCTCGTGCAGCAGGAACTCTGGGAATTCAAGGGCCAGTCGTTGCCGAACGATCCGGTCATGGGCTGGATAGACATCGGCTGCTCCGACCGCGGCGAAGCCAGGAGCGTGCTGCAGGATCTGGGCAAGCGCGTCTGGTTCGATGTTACGGGGCCCGCCGGCGCGACGCCCGACAAGGGGCAGCTCAGTGTCTCCGATCCCAATCTTTCGGGGCTCCAGGGCGACGCCGGTATCGTCATTCGTGGCTTGGCAATTTACAGCTTCATCACCCCGAGGCACGATTGTATCTACCGGGTTTCGGTCTGGAAGGATCACTGCGACAAACATTGAATGCCGCGTACGAAGCTGTCGCCGCTGCGACAGCCGGCAGATACCGCCGGCGGGGACCAAATACGGCCTCCGCCGGTATTTTTTTGGCGTGCGTTGACGAACGATTAACCACCCGGCGCAACCCGCCGTTAGGGCGTGCGCGTTACTCTGAGTTGAGATGATCTGAAGTCAGGAACTTTCGCGGTGTAGCGTGACAGACGTTGCAGATATTGCGCGGTCGGCCGCAGGGGCCGCCAATAGCACGCAGGCCAAGGTTCCCGCGGCAAAGCTGCATGTGCTGGCGCTGGCACCGCTCAAGACCCGGCTCGACACCAAATGGCCACGGCTTTCTGAACTGGTTCACAAGCTGTTCGAAACCGCTATCGCGCGCGCACAGGGGCCGGGCGACTACTTCGCGAAACTTGACGAGCTGTCCTATATCGCGATCTTTCGCAGCCTGACTGTGGCCGAGGCCACCCAGGTTTGCGCGGCCATTGCGCGAGAGGTCTGCCAGGCGCTGTTTGGTGATCAGGTCGAGGAAGTCTCTGTCCGTAACGTGGTGTCCACCGTCGTGGTTCCGTCTGGCAGCGACCTGCCGCGCATCAGTAAACTGATCGAAGCCATGCTGGAGCGCGAGGGTACGGAAATTGTCTTCGCGCAAAGTACGCAATGCACGCCACCCATGCCCGTGGCGGCGATTTCCGAAACGGTGCTGAAGCCGCCGGCGCCGGAACTCGACCGGCTCGCCGATATTCACACCATGCTTTCGGACTTCAGCCTGAAAGCATCGTTTTTTCCGGTCTGGAGCCTGCAGCGCGGCTTGTCCAGTTCGCTGTTTCTTTCGGCGGTGCGCAGCGGGCCGGACAAGCTGGCGTCGCTCGGCGGGCTCATGTTCGACGAAGCGGACCCGAAAATAGCCGCAAGTATCGAATTTGCGCTATTGGATGCCGTATCAGCCTACGCGGGGCGCATTTCCGCTGTCGAACAGGTTTGCGCTCTCGGCGTTGGCGTCAGCTATGAAACGCTGACAGTCTTCCAATCGCGGATCCGGTATATCACCGCCTTGCAGAAGTTGCGTCTGCAGCCTTCAACACCGTTGATCCTGAAAATCGAAAAGATACCGCCGGGAACGCCGGCGGCGCGCTTGGGTGAATTGGCGGCAATGCTCAAGCTGCCCAACATCCACGTCGCACTGGAATTTCAATCTCTCCGCGCCATTCCGAAATTCGAATTCCGTCTGAGCGCAATGGCACTTGGCAGCCCCTATCCCAACAGTGAAGACCGGGAGACGGCCGTGAAATTCATAAAGGACACGGTTGCCTTGTGCGCCAGGCAGAAGCTGCTGCTGCATTTGAGCCACCTCGACAGCGCCGAGGCCGTTCAGATCGCGCGCCGCTGCAATGTCCGCCTGGGCACCGGCACCTATCTGTCGACGGTGCGGTTCACCGGGCTGGAAAAGATACCGAACTTTCCGCTGGCACTGCCGCGTTGACGTTCTCTCAATCGGCTTCGACCAAGGCGTGACCAGGCTGACCGTGAAAATAGCCGTTGGCGAACTCCGCATCGGGGCAGATGTTTTCCAGCCGGCTGCAGGCTTCTTCGGCGTCGATCGCCCCGTTCAGCGTCGCCCGAAACGTCTCCGCCACCGCGACCATGTCAACCTTCTGCGGCGAAAGACGGAACCGCCGAATGCCGATCTGGCGCAGCTGTAGCAACTCGGCCGAAAGATCGATCATCCGATAGGACAGCGTCTGCGTGCCGTTGACGGCGAGAAAAGGCACATCGTCCAGTGTGTCCACCGCCATGCCGTCAGGGTGCTCGCCGCAAACATAGAGGCAGCCGTCCTTGGAAAGGTTGTGCGCGCGTGCCGCATAACAGCGCGCGGAAATGGCCAGCGGCAGCCGCCCGAAGGCCAGAACTTCCAGCTCCGACTTGGCGCACGCCGCCAGCGCAGTCAGCCTTTCTGCGGGAAGTTCCGGCGGCAGGCAGAGGCGCACCGCGCCCATGCCTTCCAGCACGCCGAGCGTGCCCTCGTTGTAGATATTGACGAACGGCCCGACGACGAAGTTCCGCCCGGCCAGCAGCGCCGCCAGCGTCATGTCGTTGGCCTCGATCAGCGCGCGCTCGGCGACCGCAAGCCCGCGCGCCATCTCCTGTTCGCGCTCGCTCATGATGAGCGCAAGCGACGACAGCACGACTTCCTTGCCGCCCGCTGCCAGCCGCTCCATCACCTCGGGGATCAGCTTGTCGTAGAACGGCGTGCGTTTGGAGCACACCACCTCGCCGACATGCACGGTATCGACATCCGCTTCGTCGGCGATGCGGAAGTAGAAGTCGCGCCAGTCCTCCGGCTGCCAGTGGAACAGCACGGGGCCGAGGGTGAGTTTTGCGCTCGCTCCGCTCATCGCCAGCTCTTTTCATAGGCGCCGGTGGTCTGCCGCCCGCCTTCGGTGATATGCGCCAGGTCGATGTCGGGCAGGGGCTTGCCGGCCATGACCGCATCGACGCCTTCGCGAAACGCCTGCACCACGGCGGCAACGTAGGCGCGGCCGCGCTGGCGGCCCTCGATCTTGAAGGCGGTAACGCCGGCCTTCATCAATTCGGGCAGGATGGAAAGGGTGTTGAGCGAAGTCGGCTCCTCGAACAGGTAGCTCGCCTTGCCTTTGGCGACGAAGCGGCCCTTGCATAGTGTGGGATAGCCAGCCGGTTCGTTACGGCCGAATTCGTTGATGGTGAAATCCCCCAGTTTACTGGAGACGCCGCGCGCGCTCTCGATATAGCGCACATGCGAGGCCGGTGAGCAGACGCCGTTCATGTTGGGCGAACGGCCAGTGGCGTAGGAGGAGAGCGCGCAGCGCCCCTCCGTCATCACGCAGAGCCCGCCGAAGACGAAGACCTCCGTCTCGATCGGGGCGATGGCTTCGTTGAGATCGGCGATCTCAGGAACAGTCAGCACGCGCGGCAACACCACGCGCCGGATGCCGAAACGTTCGGCGTAATAGCCTATGGCAATGGGATTGGGCGCCGCAGCCTGCACCGAAAGATGAAGCCGCAACCCGGGATGGCTGCGCTTCGCGTAATCGAGCAGGCCGATATCGGCCAGGATCACCGCGTCGGCGCCGAGCCTGGCGGCGTCGTCCACCGCGCTGTGCCAGATCTCCGGTTCGCCGGATTTGGGAAAGGTGTTGATGGCCACCAGGATCTTGGCGCCCTTGTCATGGGCGAAGCCGATACCCTCTTCCAGTTCCTTGCGGCTGAAATTGAGGCCGGGAAAATTGCGCGCGTTGGTTTCGTCGCGGAAGCCGAGATAGACCGCGTCGGCGCCCGCTTCCACGGCACTTCTGAGTGCGGCCGGCGTGCCGGCTGGGCAGATGAGTTCGGGCCGGATCATGACGCGCCTCTGGCGTTTCTGCGCGCGCGCGGGCGTTCTTTGCGCAGCGCCTTGATTTCTTCTTCGAGTTCGGCGATGCGGAAGGCCTGCGCGTCGCTGGTGCGCAGCGCGGGCGCGATCACCGCGGCAGCGAGCCTGGACATGTCGGCATGCACGCGCGAAAGCAGCCGGGTGCCGGTTCCGGCGACGCGGCGGAAGGGCCGGCCGAAGGGACCGAGCGCGGCGGCGATGTCGCCTATCATGTCGATCCCGGCGCCGTCCACCGCGTTGCGCAGTGCGACCACCACCTCGGTATCGCCTTCCACGATCAGCTCGCGCGAGAAGAATAAGGTATCGCCGTCCACTCGGCCCTCGGCCAGCTCGATCAGCATTTCGAGCGGGCCGCGGATCACCGCATCCGCCTCGATGGATTGGCTGCGGCGCAATGCGGTAAGGCTGGGCCGCGCGGGATCGGGATGCAGCAGGATGACGAAGGGCAGGTCGATCGGATCGACGAGTACGCGCGCCTGGCCCCACTCAGCCATGCGCTCCAGGCAATCGGGATGGCGGCGGACGACGATGCGCAGCAGCCCATCCAGCACCGGCTGCATCAGCCGCACCGGCAGCTTTTCCAACGCGAGCCCCAGCAGCAGAACCGGCGAGAGCGGCGCATCCATGCTCCGACGATGCGGGTCGGCCCTCACGGCGCGACCGTAATCGGACGATCGGGGAAGGAGAGCTGGCTGCGGTCGCGCCAGCTCGGATGAACGTAATTGATTTCCATTAGCCGGCGCACCCCGACGATCGGGCGCTTGTCGAAACCGTGCCAGGTGTTGGGCCCGGCGATGAAGATCACGGCCGAGTTGAACTCCGCGGAGGAACGGCCGACCCATTTCTTGTCATCGTCGTAGATATCGGTGCCCCATTCCTTGGCATGCGGGCCGGTGCACAGATAGACCACCATCGAGAACAGCTTCTCCTTGATGTCGCGATGGGGCTCGAGCCAGGCGCCGTCAGTATCCTGGATATATTCGATGCGCAGATAGGAGCCTTCGGCCGGAACGTTGCAAACCTCCTTGAAGGCACGCGCCACTGCCGGCCGCTGCATGGCCTCGGCGAACACCGCACAAGTGGGGAAATCCTTCTGCAGCTCCGGCGTGAAGAAGCTGCGCTTGTCATTGTGGCGGTCGCGCACGCCATGGCAATCGTCGATCAGCGGCGGGGCGATGGGCAGGGTAAGGATGCCCGTGCACATGCTCTCCGGAAAGACGTTCGTCATGTTCCAGCGGCGATAGGGTGTTTCGGCGATGCGCGCGGCACGCAGCGCGCGCTCGAAGTGGCCGGCCATTTCCTCGACGCTCGGCAGGGGCGGAAAGCTCATGCGGTCAGGTTCCCTGGCGCCCGTTCAGCGCGGCGCCCATTCGATGATCTTGCGCAGCATCGGCACCGATTTGGCGAAAGCGCTGAGACCGTGGCGCGCATATTCGCTGCGCACATAGGCCTCCGAATCCACATAGCAGAGTTGCAGGCTCATGCGCGGACCCTTCTGCGGCAGGAAGCCGTGCCAGGACTTTTCGCTCACGCGGAACATCAGCATGTGGCCGTATTCGGGCGTAAATTCGAAGGCGTAGTCTTCGCGGTCCGAACTTCTCAGAACGCGCAGGCGGCCCTTCTCATAAGGCCATTCGCGGCTGAAGCCCACGATCACAGTGACGATCTTGTGCCGGGAATCGGGATGGGCGAAGCCTTCGTTGTAATGGCCGGTGGTGTTGCCCATCATCAGCAGAACCGTGGGGTTCTTGCTGAGGTCCATGTCGAATTTCTCTTCGATCAGGCGCTTGAAGCGCTGGCTGGTGAGATCCTTGATGACGGTTCCGAAGGCTGGGCCATAATTGAGGCTGGGCAGGCCATAACTGCCGCGATCGGGGATCACCGGCGCATCTGCCAGAACCGCCTCGCGGAATTCCGGCCGGATCGCCTGCTCGACATAGGCATAGTCGTAAGGGTCGGTATGCAGCTTGGCGACGGAAATCTCCGCCTCGTTGAGCATGGCGAAATCCGGCTCTTCGGCAGTCATGATGATCTCCTCCCCGAAGCCAAGTTACTCAAAATGACGGTAACGACGGCGCATCGTGCGGCGCGATGGCGATGCCTTCCATCTCGATCAGCCATTGCGGGCGGCACACCGCGCCCTGGACAATCACCGCCGGCACGCCTGGCAGGCGCTCGCTCAGAAACGCGCGGACGCGGGCATAATCAGTCGGATCGCGCAGATAGACGATGAGGTGGCCGAGGTCGTCGAGCCTGGCGCCGCCGGAACGCAGCAACGCATCGACATGGCCGAGCGCATATTCGGTCTGGCGCAACACGTCACCGAGAAAGACCACGTCGCCCCTGGTGTCGATACTGGCCGTGCCCGAGATGAAATGGTGCGCACGGTCGGCATAGGCGATGCGGGTGCCGCGCTCGAAGTGGACATTATAGTCCTTCGTCGCGCACAGCCGCGAGAAATCGTTGAGATAGGAAACCTGCCGGGGATCGAGATCGAGGTTGGAATAGGCGTCCATCGCCACCAGATCGTAGCGGTGGGCGCAGGCGCCCTCGATG
The DNA here is from genome assembly GCA_018971835.1 of Alphaproteobacteria bacterium. GTDB lineage: Bacteria > Pseudomonadota > Alphaproteobacteria > Micropepsales > Micropepsaceae > Rhizomicrobium. The sequence continues at coordinate 17,337 of JAGWZW010000006.1, read as the reverse complement.
CCGGTACTGGCGATGTAGTGTGTGTCCGGCGTGAGGCCGTTTTCGGCGAAGATCGCGCCGCGAGTGTCGACCATGCCCTGATAGAAGACGTCGACATCCTTGAGGTAGAGCCAGGTGCGCACGCAATTGTCGCCCAGGGTGCCGCTTTCTTTGGTGAGTGCGCCGATCAGGTCACCAAAGACGCTGCGGGTTTGGGCCTCGGGCGAGGCGCCCGAAATGGTCTGCCCAGCGCACAACCCGGTGGTCCACAGATGGCGGCTGCCGTTCTTCTCGACCAGCACGTCATGCTCGGAAAGGCGCCGCTTGCGGATGGTGCTGCCGGAGAGGTGATAGGCCAGTAGCGCCAGCTTGGCGCCGGGCAGCGGCGGCTGCTGGATCAGCGAGATGGCAACCGGGTTTCCCGGCGCCGATTGCACCAGTTCGCTTGCCCGCACCGTCTCGGCCTGGTTCATGGCATCGCTGATGAATAGGCGGCGGAAGACCGCGCTCTCCTCCGGCAGGGCAAGGGCGTCGAGGGCGGCTGCGTACCGTTCCTCGATTTCGGCGATCTGGCCGGGCAGGTCGCGCTCGCCGTCGGCAGTCAGCGCGATGAAATGTTCGGTCCCGCCCAGGGGGCCGCGAAAGCTCTTGGTGGCGATGCCGTCGGAACTGTCTGGCGTGAAGGCGAGTGTCACAATCTTGCCGGCCCTGGCGTGAATAGCGCCCTAACCAGTTCCTTTTTTCCCCGGTTATGTCGTTGAGCTAAATCAACATTCTTTTACAGAGAGATTGCTTTGCAGCCAACTCCGCCGATTCGGACGAAAAGTTTCCTTAACGACTCGGAGGGGTTATGTGTTTTAGCGGTTCTTAGAACCAGTCCACCGCATCGTCGGCCGGCAGCGAAGGTTCCTGCTGGTCGGGTGAGGCGCCGTGGCACGCCGCTTTGAGATTGGCTCTCACTTCTTCAAATGGGATGTGGGCCAGCAACTCGGGCAAATGCGCCGGAGCAAGGGCCGGATCGGCCGCAATTTTGCAAGCAAGTTTCGTTAGCAATTCCGCCTGGGCGTGGGCCCGCTGCCCGATGGTGTCGAACGATTGCAGGTCGCGAATGGAGACGGGGTTGTGGCGGTCTGCTGCCGCGCGCGCCACATGCGCCCCCAGCGTGCTGATATCGCCAGCGATGGCGGCCCATTCGCCGGCCATCGCCAGAAGCAGGCGGATGAGCGGTGCGTGTTCCGCTCCGGGGCGAATATCGCCGGCGCCGAGCGCTTCAAAAGAGTTCGACATCGCTCTCCTGTTCGCTCTCGCGCTGTTCGGCGCGGGCCTCGCGCAGTTCGTCCTGTACCAGTTTCCCGGCGTCCGTAACGATGGCGAGTTGGCGGGCGCGGCCCGAGACGGGCCAATACTGGATCCGCCTGGGCGATGTGCCGCGCAGGTCGCCGCCGACGACGGCGATGCCTTCATTCTGCAGGAACCGTTCGGCGAAATCGGCATTGCGGCTGCCGACGTCAGAAAGCGACGCCATGACATTGGCGCCCCCGAACAGCTTGGCCTCAAGTCTCTCGCGAACCCCTCCGCGTGACAGAATGCCGTTGATCAGTTTTTCCATTGCATAGACGCCGTAACGCATGCCGCCGCCGTCGCGATTGTCGCCGTCGGGCAACAGGAAGTGATTCATGCCGCCCAGGCGCAGCGCCGGATCGCGTATGCAGGCCGCCACGCAGGAGCCGAGGATTGTGGTCAGCACCTCGCTCCCATCGGTGGTGACGTAGGCTTCGCCCTGCATGATCTGGGTGTGCCAGCAGCCGTCATGCGGGTTGAGGAAACGCCGCGGTTCCTTGCGCGCCGTTCCGTCCGCACCGTTCGTTGCCGTGGTCGCACCGAATTGCCCCATCAGGTCAGCGCCCCCACCACCTGTTCGATCTTCTGCTTGAGAATTGCAGCAGTGAACGGCTTGACGAGATAGTTGTTGGCGCCCGCCTTCACCGCACGGATCACCAGTTCCTTGTCGGCGCGGCCGGTGAGCAGGATGAAGGCCGTGCTCTTGTACTGCGGCTGGGCGCGGATAGCCTGAAGAAGCTGGATGCCGTCCATCCCCGGCATGTTGAAATCGGAAATCACGACATTGGCCACCCGCGCATTAAGACTGGCGAGGGCTTCGGCGCCGCCGGCATATTCGCGCACGTCGTTGATGCCGAGCTGCTGCAGGCTCGAGCGTACAAGGCTGCGCATCGTCAACTGATCGTCGACCACCATGACGGAAAGCTTGGTTGCAGCAGGCATCATGCACTCCTTGATGCAGAAACTGGAATGGGCGCCCTGCACAGGCGCACGATTTCATCTCCGATGCGGCCGAGCGGCAGTTGCTCTGCTACCGCGCCGATCTCAAATGCCACACGCGGCATACCGTAGACCACCGAGGAGGCTTCGTCCTGGCCGACGGTCATGGCGCCGGCGTCACGCATCGCTTTGAGGCCGCTGGCGCCATCGCGGCCCATGCCGGTGAGGATCACGCCGACCCCGCTCTTGCCTGCCGCTGCAGCGGCCGAGGCGAACAGCACATCGACCGACGGGCGATGACCAGACACCTTGTCGGCAACGCGCAGGTGACATTGCAGCGGCCGTCCGCTTCTGACTTCGAGATGCGCTTCGCCGCCGGGCGCCAGATAGATATGCCCGGGCTCGAGCGCTGCACCTTCATAGGCCTGGTGAACTTCGGGCGCGCAGAGCCGGTCCAGCCGCTGCGCAAAACTGGTCAGGAAATGTTCGGGCATATGCTGGGTGATAACGGTTGGCGCGCAATTCCTCGGGAAGCGCGACAAGACCTCGATCAGCGCTTCCACGCCGCCGGTGGAGGAGCCGATCGCCACCAGCTTGTTCGCTGGCCGGTAATCGACGTCCGGGGCACGCGCCGCGGCGGGTGTTTCACGCGGGCGCACGCGTGCCCGCGCGGCGGTTTTCACCTTCTCGGCGATTTCCGCGGCGCTGGCGCTGAGGCTCTCGGTCAGGTTATGCGTCGGCTTGGCAAAGTAATCGATGGCGCCCAGTTCCAGCGCCGCCACCGTCGCGTCCGCGCCGCGCTGGGTGAGCGTGGAAACCATCACCACCGGCATCGGCCTGAGGCGCATGATCTTTTCCAGAAACTCGAGGCCGTTCATATGCGGCATCTCGATGTCGAGCGTAATGACGTCGGGATTGAGATCCTTGATCATCTGCCGGGCCACGGCTGGCTCAGGTGCGCTGCCCACCACTTCGATCTCGGGATCGGTTTCCAGCGCAATAGTGAGCAACTGCCGGATGGTCGGCGAGTCGTCCACGACGAGGACACGGATGGGCGTCATCTTGCTCCTCCGCCAGCCAGCCGATAACTCGTTTGCGCCACCAGTTCGAACGGCATGGACGCCGGTATGCGCTCGGAATGGCCGATACACAGCACTCCGTCCGGCTCGAGAACCTTGGCAAAGCGCGTCCAAATACCGTTCTGGGTTTCGTCGTCAAAATAGATCATGACATTGCGGCAGAAGATGACATCGAAGCGTCCGCGCATCGGCCAGGGATCGAGCAGGTTGAGTTCGCGAAAGCGCACCAGCTCGCGCACAGGCGGCGTTACCTCGAAGCTCATGGCGCCTTCAGCCTTGGCCGCCGAGATCCATTTGCGCCGGAGGTCCGCGGGAATGGGCTCGACCTGCGCAGCGCTGTAAATGCCGGTTTCGGCGCGCGCCAGCATGTTGGGATCCAGATCGCTGGCAAGGATCAGGATATCGTGTTTGCCCGCGTCCGGCATGAGGCCGAGAATGGTCAGCGCCAGCGAATAGGGTTCCTCGCCCGACGAGCAGGCCGAGGACCACAACCGCACCCGGTCGCCTTTCTTGGCGCGGTCGAGCAACGGCGGCAGCACGATCTTCTCCAGCAGGGAGAAGTGGTGTGTTTCACGGAAAAAGCGGGTGACGTTGGTGGTCATGGCCGCGATCATGACCTGTCGCTCGTCGGCGCCGTCCTCGCGCTGCACAATTTCGCAGTAGTCGCGAAAGCTCCTGAGGCCGATCTTCCTCAATCGCTTGGCTAGTCGCGAATAGACGAGATTGGCCTTGCTGTCAGCCAGCACGATACCCGATTCCGCATGCACGATCTGGGCGATTGTGTGAAAATCCGCCCAAGTGAAAGCGAACTCGCCATCCGCGACCGGAGATGCGTCTTGCTTGCGGAGTGTGCCGGACATGACTGCCTCTTATGCGGCCAGGCTGACCTTGTGCTGGGCGACCAGCGTTTCGGCCAGACGCTCCATGCTGAGGATCGTGACCATGCGCTGGTCGAGCACCGCGATACCTTCCACGAATTCACTGTCGGCATCGCGTGCCAGTTCTGGCGTCACCTGAATGTCGCTCTCGGTGACCGTAAGGATGTCCGATACCGCATCGACCAGCACGCCCATAGTCTGCTCGGCGCAGCGCACCACGATAATGACGTTCTTGGCAGTGGCTTCGGTGCGCCCGCGCCCGAGCCGGGCCTTGAGGTCGACGACCGGAAGAACCATGCCGCGCAGGTTGATCACGCCCAGCACGTAATGGGGCGAGTGCGGCAGCTCCGTCGTCGCCGTCCAGCCGCGGATCTCGCGAATGGCCATGATGTCGGCGCCGAACTCCTGTTCGCCGAGCCAGAAAGTGATGAACTGGCGCTTCGTCTGGCCGGAATTGTCCATGATGTCGTTCATCCTGCAGTCCCCGTTGCTTTTGGTTCTGTGGCGCTCATTTCGTCCTGCAGGTTGGAGCGGCAGCGGCCGACCAGCCCGTCGACGTCGAGGATCAGCGCCACGCGGCCGTCGCCCAGTATGGTGGCGGCCGCAATGCCCTCGATGCAGTGGTAATTGCCTTCGAAACTCTTGATGACGACCTGACGCTGGCCGAGGATGGCGTCCACCGCCAGGGCCAGTCGCCCTGCGCCTCCGCTTTCGACCAGGATCACCACGCCCTTGGACGGGTTTGGTTCAAAGCCGGCAACGCCCAGAAGCTCGCCGATGCGCACCAGCGGCACGTAGCTGTTGCGCATGCGCAGCAGGTTGCGGTCGCGGCCGAAGGCGCGCACGTCCTCGGCGCGCGGCTGCAGGCTTTCGACGATATGGGTAAGCGGCAGCACGAAGGTCTGGTTGCCCACAGCGACCACCATGCCGTCCAGCACGGCTAGCGTCAGCGGCAGGGTCATGGTGAAGCGGCTGCCGCGGCCGGGTGTGGAGGAGATGACCACGCGCCCGCCCAACTCGACGACGTTACGCCGGACGACGTCCATGCCGACGCCACGGCCGGAGATGTTCGAGACTTCCGAAGCCGTCGAGAATCCGGGCAGGAAGATTAGGTTGTCGATTTCGTCGTCGTTAAGCACGGCGTTCGGGGGAATCAGGCCCTTTTCAATCGCCTTGGCCTTCACCTTCTCGCGGTTGATGCCGCGGCCGTCGTCGGAAAGTTCGATGACGATTCGCCCACCGCGATGCTCGGCCGAAAGGCGCACGACACCTTCCTCCGGTTTTCCGGCGGCGGCGCGACCGTCGGGGCCTTCCAGCCCGTGATCGATGGCGTTACGGATCATGTGGGTGAGCGGTTCGCCCAGCCGGTCGATCACGGTCTTGTCGACTTCCGTGGCCTCGCCCTCCAGTACCAGGCGAACCTGCTTGCCGGTTTGCGCCGCGAGTTCGCGCACCAGCCGCGGCATGCGCTGGAACACCGATTTCACCGGCTGCGTGCGGATGGCCATGACGCCCTCCTGCAGCTCGCGCAGAAGGTGCTCCAGTTCGGCCAGACTGCTGTCCACCGAATTCGCAGCGTGGTTGTCGCCGTCGAACACCCGCTGGGCCAGCATCGCCTGGGTGATCACAAGTTCGCCCACGAGATTGACGAGCCGGTCCACCTTGTCGAGGTCGACGCGAATGGTCGGTTTGACGGCCGGCTCGGCTTTCGCCGGCGGCGCGGCAGCCGCTGGTTTGGTGGGTTCTGCCGGCTTGAGTGCAGCGGCAGGTTCTGCGATCGGCTGAAGTCCGGCCGGCTCCTGGGTAATCTCGATGTCCTGCAGATCCAGAGACGGCGGGGCCGATCCACGGGTGGTGATTTCGAGGTCGCAATCGCCGGTGACGAATTCGAAGGCTTCCTCCACCTTTTCACGCGGAGCGTCGCCCTCGAGCTCGATATCCCAGGCGAGATAAGCCGCGTCTGCATCCATTGCTGCCAACTCGGGCAGATGCGAAAGATCGGCGGACACCGTCAAGGCGCCCAGCGTCTTCAGCTCACGCAGGATGAGGAGCGGCTCGTTGGCGTGGGCGTAAAGTGAGGTATGTGGCGCAAAGCGGATACGCCAGCCGGTGCCGGTGGCGGGTGCGGCCGGTTCGTCTGCGAACATCACCGGCACGGGCGCGAAGTCGAGATCGTCGAAATCCGCTGGAGCCGGGCCGGCTTCCGGCAGGTCTTCGCCGGCGAGTTGGGCCAGTTCCTCCATCACTGCGCTGTCGTGGCCTTTGTCGAGCGTGCGGCCCTCACGCGCGGCGGCGACGTGGTCGGCCAGGATGTCGCCGGCCCGCAGCAGCGCCTTGACCACGCCCGCATCTGCCTCCAGCTTGCCGCTGCGCACGTGATCCAGAACTGTTTCGAACAGATGGGCGAAGGCTACCAGCGCCTCGAAGCCGAAAGCGCCGCCGCCGCCCTTGATCGAATGCACGGCGCGGAACACGGCGTTAATCATCTCGCCGTCGGCCTCGCCGTTCTCCATCGCGATCAGACCTTCCTCCATCGCCAGGAGCAGCTCTTCGCATTCCTGGAAGTAGGTCTGTTTGATCGATTCCATCGGGTCCATGACGTATTCCTAATCCGCTCCGAGTATCGTTTCCGTCACGGTGCGACCCGATTGATCGCGGCTACGAGCTTTTCCGGATCGAAGGGCTTGACGATCCAGCCGGTGGCGCCGGCCTCGCGCGCACGCCGCTTCTTCTCCGGCTCGCTTTCGGTCGTCAGCACCAGGATCGGTGTAGCGCGGTTCTTCGGATTCTTGCGTACGCTATCGATGAAGGCGTAACCGTCCATGCGCGGCATGTTGATGTCGGTGACGATTACATCGACGTCAGGATTGGACTGCAGCACCTCGACGCCATGCGCGCCGTCGTCGGCCTGCACGACATCATAGCCGGCCTTGGTCAAAGCCAGTCTGAGCATGTCCCGCATGGTCTTGGAATCGTCGACAGTGAGAACCCGTTTGCTCATGCTATTCTCCGTCAAGCCCCAATGCCCGGCCAAGGCCGAGCGTTTCTGCCGCTTCCCTCAGCGGTGGAGCGGGATCCGCGTAGCTGAAGGGAAGGCCCCTGGCGGCAAAGCTCCTGGCCGCAACCGCGAGCACCTGCAGGCCCGGCGTAGTCACGCGCTGAACCTCTCCGGCCTCGATGCTGACGCCTTCGGCTGCGCCGAACGCTTCGTTCAATGTCTCCAGCAATGCCACCGCCGCGCCCGCGTCGAGAATGGCGGGGATGGCGATAGAACGCGAATTCGTGTTCGGCTCAACTTCTGTCATTGCTGCCTCGTGTTCCTCGTCAGAATTCCTGCCACTCTTCTTCGGCGACAGCGGGCTTAACGGCGAGCGCCGCACCACCGCGCCGCGATGGGAGCGGGGGCCGCGGTGCGACCTTTGATGTTGCCGCAACTGCGCGCCGCTCGGCCTTGGCCGCCGACCGTTCGCTCTTCAGATCTTCGCGCACCTTGAAGAAGCCGACGAGGCGCGAGAGTTCGGCCGTTTCGTCCGCCAGGCTGCGCGCGGCTGCCGTGCTTTCCTCGACCATCGCCGCGTTCTGTTGCGTTACCTGGTCCATCTGGCCCACGGCGACATTAACCTCTTCGATGCCCGTGGACTGCTGGCGGGCGGCCTCGGCCATCTCGCCCACCAGCGCGTTGATCGCGGTCACCTTCTCGACGATGGTATTGAGCGCCTTGCCGCTTTCGCCCACCTGCTTGACGCCGGTGCCGACATGCTCGCCCGACGTCTTGATCAGGGCCTTGATTTCCTTTGCCGCTTCACTCGAGCGCTGCGCCAGCGCACGCACTTCGCTGGCCACCACGGCAAAGCCCTTGCCCGCGTCTCCCGCTCGCGCGGCCTCGACGCCGGCGTTGAGCGCCAGCAGGTTGGTCTGGAAGGCGATTTCGTCGATCACGCCGATGATGTCCGTGATTTTCTTGGACGACTGTTCGATCTGGCTCATCGCCTCGATGGCGGATTCGACGATTCGCCCGCCGCTTTCGGCTGCGGTCTTCGCACTGGCAACGATATCGCCGGCTTCCTTGGCGTTTTCGGCCGTGCGTTTGACGGTTGCCGTGATCTCTTCCAGCGCCGCAGCGGTTTCTTCCAGGCTGGCCGCCTGTTGCTCGGTCCGGCGCGAAAGATCGTCTGCCGCGGTCGCGATCTCGGCGGTGTCGGTGCTGATGCCCGAAGTGCCTGCCAGAACGGCCTTGACTGCTTCCTCCAGATGCGCGCCGGCTTCGTTGAAGTCATCGCCGAGCTTGCGGAATGGCCCCTCGAGCGCAGCCGTAATGCGGTAGGTCAGGTCACCCCTCGCGAGGGCCTCCAGCCCTCCGCCGATATTGCGCACAATGGTGTCGGCCTGGGTGTTCCGCGCGCGTATCATGGCGTCCTGATAAGCGCTCATCGCCAGATCCATGTCGAAGAGAACCGCGGCATTGATCGCGCAGATGGTGTCGTGGCGCTGCTTCTTCGACCAGCGGAAGCTGTCGCATGCGGCCTCGACGATCCAGTTGAGCACGTATCTGTAACCGGCGATGTACCAGCGCGGATCGAGGCCGATCTTCTCGTGCGCTGTGCCGATACGATAGACGCTTTGGAAATAGGCGTCGTCGAAATCGCCCTGAAAGAGCCGTTGCCAATGCAGGGTCTGCGCCTGTTTCAGGCGCGGGACATGGCCTTCCACCAGTTTGGCGAGTTGCGGCACGCTGGCGGCGTGCTCGTAAAAGCCGTCAAGTATATTGGGCAGGTTCTGCTGCAAGATCGGCCAGAATTTGCGCAGTTGTCTGCACGTCTCGTCCGTAATTTCCGCAAAGCGTAAACGCTCGGTCTTGTCGAATTCGACGGATACTTGAGACACCTGTGTTCCCTCGTGATTGATACGCTTATGAGTACCGGTGCCGGTCACGCACAGCGGAGGCGGTTACCTCACCACGCGGGAAATAGCTGCCGCGTGAAGGCGCAATCGTCCTGGCCGTTAATTATAGGAAGTCCCTCACTATCCCGTTAAAATGCGCAGGGAACGCAAGGAATTTGTTGCTGCCGCATAGCAGCTCCGCTTGCGAGCGGTTTGCGGGAAGCCGGCATTAAACGACAAATGCTGCGCCGGTCCGAGGCGAGGCCGATTAACGTTCGCTTAACATTTGTTTGAACGGGGACGCGTCATGCCGCTGCGGCGACGTTTTCGGCCTGCTCGGCATCGAACAGCTTGGAATCGACCTTGAGATAGGCGAGGCCTTCCTCGGCCACCACCACGGCTTCGGCAACGCCCCGTACCTGGCGCAATCGACCGGCGAGGCTCTGTGGATCGGCCGCGCCGGCGGGGCCGACACGAACGAGCCTGGTGGTCAGGTAGCTGGGGTTCTTCATGGTCACCGCAGTCAGAAGCCATAGAATGCCCAGCGCTGCCGTCATCGCGAACACTGCGCCCGTGCCGCCGGCCTGGTTGGCCCAGCCGCCGCCTACGCCGCCGATGAAGATGCCGAGGAACTGTGAACTGGAATAGATGCCGGTGGCCGTGCCCTTGGCCTCGGGCGGTGCCGTTTTGGTGACAAGCGAGGGCAGGCTCGCTTCCAGGATGTTGAAGCCCGTGAAGAACAGTGTGAGTGCCGCCAGCGCCGCGATCATGCCCTGCGCACCGAAATACAGAATGCACTGGCTCGCCGCCATCAGCGCCACCGCGCCCACGAATACCGCCTTCATGTGCCGATACTTCTCTGCCACGATAATCGCCGGCACCATCGCTATTACGGACACCAGCAGGACCGGAAGGTAGATCAACCACTGGTCATGGCTAGTGATGCCCAGCGTTAGATGGAGCACCTTGGGGATCACAAGGAAGCTCGCCGTCAGCATGGCGTGCAGCACGAAGATGCCGAGATCGAGGCGCAGCAATTCGCCGTTCGACAGCACCCGGCCGAGCATGCCGGGCACGGTTTCGGCATCCCGGTGGATTCTCAGCTTGGGCGGATGTGGCACCACGAACCGGGTGATGGCGATGCCGACGAAGGCCAGGGCCACCATCAGCCAGAAGATGCCGGAGACGTCGATGAAGCCGGCCACCACCGGCCCCGCCACCAGCGCCACCATGAACGAACCGCCGATGGTGATGCCGACCAGGGCCATCGCCTTGGTGCGGTTCTCTTCGGTGGTCAGGTCGGCGACGAGCGCTAGGACCACCGATCCCACGGCGCCCGCGCCCTGCAGCACCCGGCCGACGATCACGCCGTCTATTGACGTGGAGATCGCCGCGATCGCGCTGCCAGCGGCGAACAGCAATAATCCTAAATAGATTATGGCCTTACGGCTGATCTTGTCCGACAGCAGGCCGAAAGGAATCTGCAACAGGCCCTGGCTCAGCCCATAGATGCCGAGCGCCAGCCCGATCTTGTAGGGTGTGGCACCCGAAAGATGCCGGGCATAGGCCACGAACACCGGATAGATCATGAACAGGCCGAGCATCCGCACCGAGAACACGGCGGCTAGTGAGGTGGCAGCGCGAAATTCCTGTCGATCCATGTCTCTTTCCGGGCTGGGATATCCACGAGGGTAGGCTGCGAACGGGCGCACCATAAAGACAAGGGCCAGCGGGCGCGACCTTAAGATTGTCGCGCCCGGCGGCCCATTTGCCTGAAAAGATTAATAATCCGAAAGATGAGTTTGGCGGCTTCAGAACACTTTGGAAACCCCCACGAAGATGCCGCGGCGGGCGCCATATTGCGGGGCGCCAACGCCGATGCCCGAGCCATCGCGGATCAGGTAGGTCTTGTCGAACAGGTTGATGACATCGAGGCGGATCGAAACCCCGCGGAGCGCGCCCTCGGTGAAATCGTGGTTCATGCCGATATTCATCGTGAAATAGCCCGGGACGTGGGCGCCGTTGGGGAAGGCGCCGTCCTTCCTGAGGCCCGAGCCATAGAGCATGTCGAGGCTGGCCCGCGTATTGTCCCAGCCATAGGAGAGGCCGCCGGAGGCGGTTAGTGCCTGGTCATGGTCGAGGTGGATGTAATGCGTCGCGATATAAGCGAGATCGGATGGCGCGAACTGGAACTGGCTGGAAATGATGTGCTTGCCCAGAGCGTGCGCGAAGGCGAGGTTGCCATAGGCCGAGAAGCCGCCGTTCTGGTAATTGCCGGTGAACTCGATGCCGTACTGCTTGCCTTTGGCGTAATTGAAGGGCGTCAGGATGATCGGTGCGCCGAACTGGCCCTCGTCGATCAGGTCGCGTGATAACTTGTAATAGCTGTCCACGCCCAGTGTCAGGTGTTCGCCAACCGTCTGGGAGTACCCGACGTCGTAATAATTGGCGCGCTCGGCCATCGGCGTGGTGTTCGTCAGGCCAGACGGCGCCGCGGTGGTGTTTACAAATTTCGCAATCGATTCGCTGCCGACCAGTTCGAAGGGCGGGGGCGAGAAATAGCGCGCGTAGCCGGCATGGATCGTGGTGCCGTCCACCGGCTTCCAGACCAGGTTGACGCGCGGGCTGAGCTGGTTGCCGCTGGAGAAGGCCGAATAGTCGTCGTAGCGCAGGCCGTAATTGATGGTGAGTTGATCGAACGGCTTCCATTCGTCTTGCAGGTAGAACGAATAGCTCCAGCCGGTTTCGGCGCCGTTGTCGATAATGGTGACGGGGGTGTCGCTGAGCGGATTGCCGCTTGCATCGGTTTGCAGCACCTGCGAGGCGGTGGCGCTGGTGGCGCGATCGGTCTGGATGTAGAGGCCGCCGCGGATGGTGTGCGCATTGCCCAGCGCATAGGCGGCGTCGGCCTGCAGGCCGTAGGCCGTGTCGTGCTTGAGTGCTTTCTGCGCAATGCCGTCGAAGAGCAGATCGCCCAACCTGTCGGGCGTGAAGGTCAGGCTGGAATAGCGCGCCAGGCCGGAAATCTGAACATCGAGATTCCCCTGACTGTGCAGCCAGGAGACGATGCCGAAATGCGTGATCTCTCGCTGGGTTTCGTTCAGTCTGGTGCTGGGGTAGGTGCTCACGCCGTTGACGGTCAGGCCCAGAGAGGGCGTGAGCCCCGGCGTGTTGGGAATCTGGAAGAAATCGTTTGAGGTTCCGATCACGGCGGTCAGGCGGCTGTGCGCGTCCAGAATATCTTCGAAATAGCCGAAGCCGTGATATTGCGAGGTGTTGTCGTGCACCGGATTGGCGCGACCGTCCGGCGATTCGATGCCGAGGCCGTTCTGCATGTAGTCGCCGGAAACGAAGTAATTGAAATTGCCTGACGAGCCGCCGTAGTCGAAGCTCGGATTGATGGTGCCGTGGCTACCGCCATATATGGACACTTGCCCGCCGGGTTCGAACACGCCGCTTTTGGTGGTGACGTCGATAATGCCTGCGGTGCGCAGTCCGTATTCCGCCGGCAGCGCGCCGGTGATGAGTTGCATGGACGAGATCAGCCGCGGGTCCAGCGTCTGGCCGAACACCGAAATGCCCTCCGGCAGAATCACACCGTTGAGCCGGTATTGAACGCCGTTGTGCTCGCCGCGGATGTGAAGCTGGCCAAAGGAATCCTGGGCCACGCTGGGCGCCTGCAGCACCACCTGGTTGAGCAACGTGTTGGCGCCGCCGGGCTGGTTTTCGATATCGCTGGCCGTGATCTTGTAGGTCGAGGCGCCGAGCTGGGTCTGGATGCCGTTGCGCGCGGTATCGAGCTTGGCGGTGACGGTGACGGTTTCCAGCGCCTCGTCGGCCGCTGCGGGAAGGCAGAACATGGAAATTGTGGCCAGCGCCGTGCCCGCCAGAAGAAAGGAACGCTTCATCAAACTAACTCCGAAAATGAATTCGCATACACAGAGCCGCGCGCTTGCGCGCGGGCGATGCGTGCCGGTCAGCTATCGGAAGTCAGTTGTGCGGGGGCGCGCGGCCCAGCCAGATATGCGAAACCGCGGCGACGAAATGCGGCACCTCGAGCGATGCCTGCACCGGCATTGCCACCAGCGGCGGCAGTGTGAGGAGGATGGCGCCAGGTGCGGTGTAGTGGCCGGCCAGCGCCATGTCCTGGCAGATCGGGCAGGTGGTCGGATTATCGGCCGGCGGTAGTTTGCCGTGGTTCTGGGCGTTGGCGCCGACATTCGCGGCCTGCGCCCTACCGGATACCAGGCTCAGGAAGTGGATGTGGGTCTGGGTGACGTAGCTCTGAAGCGCGAAAAGGACGAGCACCAGCGAGGCCAGCGTCTGCCGCATCCCATGACCGGGACGGAGCCGCAGCAAGCCTGTCATGTGTCGCCGCGAAGGCAAGGCGCTGATCCCTTCAAGACATTGGTGGGCCGCAATGTAGGACCGCGTTGTTCGCTCCGTCACATCGCAATGACGTGAACGTATTGAATCTCTGCCCAAAATTCGGGCAGGCCTTAGACCTCGATGGCCAGCCTTAGCGCGTGCCCGCTGGCATTGCAAGCTGCTGACAATCCGTCACGAAACGGACTTGCGGTTGTCGCAAATCCGCTGCCGGACCGTCGTACGGCGTTGGTAGTCGTCCGCGTTCGCCGGACCGAGAGGGTGCCCGGCGCCATCGAAATTGGGGCTCCAAAATATGAATAAGAAATTTCTGTTTCTCGGCGCGGCTCTGGGTGTGCTGTGCCTGGCGGTATCGGCAAGCGCGCAAACTGTTGCTTCGAACAATACGGCCGCTTCGGGCAACATGACGGTTGCCATGAACAATGCGCCGGTGGAACAGGTTGTGGTCTACGGCCAGGGCCAGACCCGCCAGGTGCAAACCGTTCCGCAGGAAGACATCATTGCCGCCGCGCCGGGCACCAGCCCGCTCAAGGTCATTGCCAAGCTGCCAGGCGTGAATTTCCAGTCCGCCGATCCGTTCGGCGCCTATGAATGGTCCGCGCGCATTTCGATCCGCGGCTTCAACCAGAATCAGCTCGGCTTCACGCTGGACGGCGTGCCGCTCGGCGATATGTCCTACGGCAACGACAACGGCCTGCACATCAGCCGCGCCATTTCGTCCGAGAATATCGGCAGCGTAGAGTTGGCACAGGGCACCGGCGCGCTGGGCACGGCCTCGACCTCCAATCTCGGCGGCACGCTGGAGTTCCGCTCCTCGGCGCCGCTCGACGATTTCGGCGTGCAGGTCGCCTCGACGTACGGCAGCAACGACACCTATCATGAGTTCGTGCGCCTCGACACTGGCACGCTGCCCACCGGCGCCACGGCCTATCTGAGCTACGGCCTGCAGCACTCCCATAAATGGAAAGGCGAGGGCACGCAGAAGCAGTACCAGATCAACGGCAAGATCGTGCAGCCGATCGGCCCGGTCACGCTCACGGGCTTCCTGAACTATTCGGATCGCGCCGAAAACGACTACCAGGACATGTCGATGGCGATGATCAAGCGCCTCGGTTATCGCTGGGACAACATCTCCAACAACTGGCCGCTGATGGTGCAGGTGGCCGAGGTCTACCAGAACCAGGCGGCATTGGCCGGCGGCGGTGCCGAGCCCTATCCCGGCGCCGGCACCACCTTCCCTGCGCCGTTCCAGACCGTGGACGATGCCTATGCCAACGCCTCGGGCCTGCGCAAGGACACGCTGGGTGGGGTGACGGCCGACTGGTCGATCACGCCGGATCTCACCTTCAAGGCGACCGGCTATTACCACCACAACAACGGCCAGGGCATCTGGTTCTCGCCCTATGTGCCGACGCCGGGCGGCGGGCCGATCGCGCTGCGCACCACCGAATACCAGATCAAGCGCGAGGGCACGATTGCCTCGCTCACCTGGGCGCTGGGCAGTCACACGATCGAAGGTGGCCTCTGGTACGAGAACAACGATTTCAACCAGGCACGCCGCTATTATGGCCTCGGCCTCGCCGCGCCGGGCCGCAACAGCCTCGATTTCCAGGCCAATCCGTTCTACACGCAATGGGCCTTCGTCTTTAACACCGAGACGCTGGTGTTCCACCTGCAGGACGACTGGCAGATCACCGACGCGCTCAAGCTGAACTTCGGCTTCAAGACGCAGGACGTGACGAACAAGGCCAATGCCGTCACCGGCACGGCCTTCAACGGCACGATCAATTCGAACGACAATTTCCTGCCGCAGGTGGGCGTCAACTACAAGATCAGCGATATCAGCGAAGCCTTCGCCGATTTCGCCGAGAACCGCGAAGCCTTCGTATCGGCCGCAACCTCGGGCCCGTTCTCGACCTCGCAGGCCGGCTTCAACGCCATCAAGGGCAAGCTGAAGCCGGAATCGTCCAAGACCTATGAAGCCGGCTACCGTTTCCACAACGACACGGTGCAAGGCGTGATCGCGGCCTATTACGTCGAGTTCCAGAATCGGCTGCTGGCGACCTCTGCGGGCGCGGCCATCGTTGGCAATCCGTCGGTGCTTTCCAACGTCGGCGGCGTGACCACCAAGGGCATCGAAGCCGCCGGCACCTGGCGGTTCGCGCCGGACTTCTGGCTGTTCGGTTCCTACGCCTATAACGACTCGACCTACGACCAGAACGTCCTCGACGGCAGCGGTAGCATCGTCATGTACACCGCGCACAAGACGGTGGTGGATGCGCCCAAGCACATCCTCAACGCCGAATTAGGTTACGACAATGGCTCGCTCTTCGGGCGGGTCAACGTCTCCTATATGAGCAAGCGGTACTACAGCTACCAGAACGACGCTTCGGTGCCGTCCCGCTTCCTGACCGACCTGTCGCTGGGCTATCGCTTCACCGGCAACGACCTGCTCAATGGCCTGGAGATCCAGGGCAACATCTACAACCTGTTCGACAAGCAGTATGTCTCCACGGTGGGTTCGACCGGCTTTGTCGCCAGCGGCGATGCCCAGACGCTGCTGCCCGGTTCACCCCGTACCTTCTTCGTAACGCTGCGCAAGCAGTTCTGAGCGAAAAGCAGTCGCCGGAAGGGCTGTACGCCGCGGGCGTGCGGCCCTTTCGCGTTTCCGGGGGGCGTGCTAACCGGAACCGGCATCCTTGCCGGAGAGGCGCCATGCCCTATCCCGTAGTCCGCCTCAAGCCGCGCGAAGGTCGCCGCCTGCGCGCTGGCGCGCCTTGGGTATTTTCCAACGAAGTGGCGATGACGGCGGAAACCAAGGCGTTGCAGCCCGGCGGGCTGGTCAATGCCGTGGGGGATGACGGGCGGGAATTCGGCACGTTCTGCTTCAATCCCAGAAGCCTGATCGCGTTGCGCCGGTTTTCGCCCGCGCCCGACGCGGCGATCGATGCGGACTTTTTCGCGACGCGTCTTGCTCGCGCGCTGAAGCTTCGCGAGGCATTCTACGATGCGCCGTTCTATCGGCTGGCCCACGCCGAGGGCGACGGGCTGCCCGGCCTTACCATCGACCGTTTCGCCGAGACGGTTGTGGTACAGGTGACGACCGCGGGCATGGAGGCGCTCGAAGCAGAGCTGCTGGCCGGCCTCGATGCGGCGCTGGCGCCGGTCAACGTGGTCCTGCGCAACGATGCGCCGGCGCGCGCGCTCGAAGGGCTGGATAGCCATGTGCGCGCCGCAAAGGGCGAAATGCCCTCCCGCCTTGCGCTGGAAGAAAACGGCGCGCGCTATTTCGCCGATCTCGCCCGCGGCCAGAAAACCGGCTGGTATTTCGACCAGCGCGAGAACCGCGCTTTCATGGCGGCGCTGGCAAAGGACAAGAGCGTGCTGGACGCCTATTGCTACGCTGGCGGCTTTGCCGTTCTGGCAGCAACGACTGGCGCGCGCGAAGTGATGGCGCTCGATAGTTCGGCGCCCGCGCTGGCACTGGCTGAAGAAGCCGCCGCAGCCAACAAGGTTTCCTCGCGTACGCGCATGGTGAAGGCCGATGTGTTCGCGGAACTGGAGCGCCTCGCCGCCGCGCGGGAAACCTTCGACATCGTGATCGCCGATCCGCCGCCTTTCGTGAAGGCGAAGAAGGATCTCGAAACCGGCGCCAAGGCCTATCGCAAGCTGGCGCGGCTGGCGGCGTCCGTCACCGCACCGGGCGGATTTCTGCTCGTCGCGTCCTGCTCCCACAATATGCCGGCGGATCGCTTCGCCTCGGAATGCGCGCTCGGGATACTGCGGACGGGCCGCGAGGCGGCGTTGCTGCGGCAGGCCGGTGCCGCCCCCGATCATCCGGTTCATCCCATGCT